>CALUTB010000021.1 GCA_944323575.1 uncultured Mailhella sp.
AAGAGCGCTGGATGCTTTTTGAATGCATTCCGATATGGGGCGGCAAGAACCGACTGCCCCTCATCAAGGATCTGTAGAACGGGGTCTCGAACGGCGGATTTCCGCATTCTGACGGAAAAGCCCCCGCATTCTTTATCCGGATGCAGGGGCTTTTCTGCCGCCGCACGGCGCCTGCTTCGTTCGACCGGCATGACCTCTCCGGTGGAAAACGTTCCGCGGTTTTGTTCTGCGCGACTCCTTCGTCTCAGGCACGTTCCTGCGACCGGAAGCGTTTTTTCCGTGGCGCGGATCGAATTCTTTCCGTCCGCGTTGTCCTTTGCCACGTCAGGGGGACCATGGGCGGAACCTTTTCACCGGGAAGGACGCGGGGCCTCCTCCCCGCGCCCTGTCTTCTTTGCATCCGGCCGTTCCATCCGCATCCTTTTTTCCGCCTCACGCATACGCCGGACAGGTGTCGTGCCCTGCGCAGGCATGACATTCCAGCGTATCCACGTCCCGGCCCCTCTCGGGACAGAGCATCAGTTCCGGCCGGTAGCGGGGAAACACTATCCGCGGTCCGGGGCCTTCCTCCTCTTCATGCGGGATCTCCGTGCCGATCCCGTCTTCCTCCTCCTGTCCCGATGGCGGCATGACGTCGTTCTTCGCGACCGATCCCGGTCCGTGCTTTTCGTCGGAGGGCAGGCTCTGCGGACGGAGCAGGACGTCTTCCGGCGTCTCGCCGACGTTCTCCGACGGTTTCGCCGGGGACTTGCCGTCTTCCGGCGCTGCGGAAACTTTCTTCTGGCGATGTGTCCGTCGTGCCTGCGCGTCGTCTTTCCCGGCTTTTTCTTTTCCGGCTGTTTTCCGTCGTTCCTTCTTTATGTGTCCTGCCGTTGCGTTTTTTTCTTCCGCCGGGACGGAGGGCGCGGATGTCTCGGTCAGGCGGGTGTCGGGAAGCGCCGGTTCGGGGGTGGTGTCGTCGAGCGTGCGCGGCGTGTCGGAAAGGTCCGTGTCTGTCGTCCGGGGACGGAGACCGTTCGTCACGTCGGTCTTATGCGCGGCCCGCCGTCCCCGCCGGGATGGCGTTCCGTCCGGACGGCGTCCGGGAGCGGAGGGGCCGGCGTCCGCTGTCCGGGAACGATCGCCGTTTTCCGGAAGAGCGTCTTTCGTGCCGCGCAGCTCGTCGATGTCCGCGGGAGACTGTTCTCTCTGTTCGTCCGCATCGGACGCGGAGCGGGTCGGCATGACGTCAGGATTGCCTGAGAGAAAGCCTCCGGACGTCTCAGGGGTGAGCCGGGTGCTGCGACAGCGTTCCACGGCCTCGGCCATGAGGGGGACGGGCAGGATGTCGAGCAGGACGTCGGTGAGTCGACGCCGTGCCCTGTCGTTGTCGTCCGGCGTTTCCGCCGCGTCCGCCCGTGCCGTCCGGAAAAGACGGACGGCTCTGACGTTGGTTTCCATGTCCCAGGCGAAGGCTTCCCGTTCGCAGGGATCCGCCCGATCCCGCAGGCCGAAGCGCAGGTTGCCCCAGAGGCGTGCGGCGCTCTGCGCCAGGGGCAGGGCGATGGTGCGTCCGTCGTTTTCCAGCGCGACGGCCGCAAAGGACGGATGTGCGCACAAGCGAAGCAGACGAAGACGTGCCGTATGTTCGTCGCGGGCGAGCGAGGCTGCCGTGAGCAGATCGTTTCGCATGTCGGACGCGGCGCGGGCCTGATACGCGTTGAACGGGGGTTCCGGGAAGGAACAGCCGGGATCCGTCGTCATGCCGATATGCAGAGGAACGTCATCAAAATCCGTCATGAGGGTACTCCTTGAAAGAATGAAGTGTCGTGCGAAGCGCAAGGACTAGGCGGCAAAGGCTGAACCGTATCCGGCCAGGACGCCGTGCAGTGCGGCCGGAAGGCGCTTTCTGAAGGCGGGCACATGCGGGCAGCTGTAGAAGTAGCCGCACCAGCGCGGTGAACAGTTCCAGCTTTCCGGCGCGGCGGGAAGGAAGATGCCGGCCTGAACCGCGGCCAGCATGAGCCGGAACTTCCGCGTCAGCACGACGATTTCGTCCGGTGAGCACGGGGCTTTGAGCGTCTGAAGAACCGGCGTTCTTGCGCCGACCAGCACGTCGACGAAGCCCGGCGGGCAGAGACCGCGCTCCCGACGGCGGACGGCTTCACGGGCAAGGACCATGACCGCCGAACCGTGAAGCCGTTCCGTGCTCCAGCGTCGTGAGGCCGTGGGCAGATGATGAAGTTCCCCGTCGACGGTGAGACAGTCGATGGTGATCGCGACCGGCAGGGCAAGACCGAGATCCAGTTCGACACGGTGTCCGGCAAGCGCGGGACGAAGTTTCGGGGAAAGCTCCCGGCAGAACAGCCCGGTGAGCGCGACGACCGTATCCCTGCCCGCAGTCATGGCGGCGCGGGCCGAGGGCAGATCTTCGGGCGGCATGTATACGCCGCTGCGCAGCGAGCGGGCATAGGCGGTGGCGGCGGCGTCGACGACATCCTCCGGCGGCATGGAAAGACCGGTTTCCATGCGTCGGCGCAGGGCCAGATGCACGGCCTCACGCACGGCGCGGCCCGTATGGACCGGCAGCGACGGGGGAAGCAGTTCTTCTTCAAGATGGCGGCGTCGCCATTGTTCGGCGCAGCGCTGAAACATGGTCAGCTGGGATGCGGAAAGACTGACGGTCATGAGGCATTCTCCTTTCGTCTGGGCGGAGCGGCGGGACGGGCGCGAGCGGACTGCGTTGCGCGCATCGTTCCGATGATCTTCCGCCTGATGGAAAGAAATTATACAAAAGCATATTCATAGTCAAGATAAAAATATGCATTTGTAAAACATCAGCAGCGACGGAACGATGTGAAGAAGGAGCGGAAAGAAGGGCCGGAGAGGCGTGCCTGTGCGGGGCGTGCGGAGAGGAGGCGTCGGGCGGACTCATGCAGGGACGGCTCGGGAAGGGAGGCGCATCCCATGCAGACCGCGGCGGCGGGGGAGGGGCGGCCATGAGCGCCGGACAGACGCCGGAAGGGCTTGATCCTCCGGGTGGAGGGGCGGCCATGAGCGCCGGACGATGTTCGGACCGAGTTCAAAGCCGAAGGCTCCGAGGCGTCCGCGGCCATGAGCGCCGGCGCGCAGACCGCGGCGGCGGGGGGACGGCCATGTTCCGGTCCCGTGAGGAGGCCGCGGAGAGGCTCGCGCCGTGGGGAAAGGAAAGGCGGGGCGTTTTTGTGCCGGTCTGATGGCGGCGTGGGGAAAGAGAGGAGGACGGAACCGTGCGAAAGACGTCTGCGGGGCGATGGAAGATCGGCGGAAGGAAGGTCGGGGAGGGCGGAGGAACAGACGCTGCCGGGGGAAGACCGAAGCAGACGACGCGAGTTCTTTCGCGGGTCGGCTACTTGCGGCTGACGTCGGACCAGGACCAGATGACGCGGCCGACGATGCATTTCTGCCAGTCGCCGTCGAAGTCGTCCATGAGGCTGAAGACGCGGGGGGGATTGTCGGCGGCGTTGTCGGAATAGTAGGTGATCTGATAGTCGCCGTTGTGCTTGTCCTCGACGGAGACGCGCTTGATCATGCCGGATCCGTCCTGGGGATCGAGGACGAGCATCATGCGTCCGGGGGTGAGGACGTTTCGGTCGTCCCTGTCGACGAGGACGATGTCGCCGGGATGCAGAACGGGTTCCATGGAGGTGGAGGAGGGACCGATCTGGACGGCGAGCAGGTTGTGACGACGCATGACGGCCGGCTGATACTTGTAGACGAGGAACCAGCTTTCGACCTTGTTTTCGGGGATGTAGCCCGGACCTGCGCCGACTTCGCCCACGAGGGGGGCGGCCCAGTAGTCCTGGGCGTCGGGGGGAGGAATGTGTCTGCCGGCGGGAACGATTTCGGGATCGACGAAGCAGACGGGTCTTCCCGCTTCGCGTTCGGGCGTGGTGAAGGAAACGCCGAGCTTTTCCAGCACGGGTTCCAGAGCGCGCAGGGAGGGGACGCGCTTTCTGGATTTGAGCCAGGAGTAGATGGTCTGATAGGGGATGTCGAAATGGCGGGCGGCATCCCCGAGGTTGCCGTGGAAGTCCCGGTCAACCGCCTCTTCCAGAATGCTGAGAGCCGATTCGACGAGTTTCATGAGTTAACCATACAGATTTTTTTGCTTTTGTAAAATTATGCTTTTGTATAATATTTTTCTTTACATTTATATGCAATTGTATATAACACGGATATGGAGGCCGCTCCGGAGCGAACATGCAGGGGGGGCCGGAGGAAAGGAAGGAAACGTGTCGGGCAGCATCGGGGAAAAGGGCCGGGGACGGAGACGACCGGCAGGGAGCGAAGATGGCGGAATACAGAACGCTTCGGATGACATTCTGGAATGATCCGTACGTGGAGGAGCTGGGGCCGGCAGGACGGCTTTTGTATCTGTATCTCATCACGGGACCGTACACGAACAATCTCGGCGTGCTGGAGATTTCGTCGCGCCGGATGTCGTACGAGACGGGACTGGAGGAGACGGAGGTGGAAAGGCTGCTCGGCGAGGCCGAGGAAGCCGGAAAGATCGTCAGGGACGGATCGGTGATATGGCTGGTGAATTTCGTGAAGCATCAGGCATCGACGTCGCCGCGGCTTGTGCAGTCGCTGCGCGGTCTGCTGGGACAGGTGACGTCGGTCAGAATACGGGAGGCGGCGATGCTGAGGTATCCCGGGCTGTTCGGGACGGGCACGATGCGGACGGGGGACGGTGAGCAGGAGGCTGTGGACAGGGTGGGACCTGGGTCGGGAAGGGTGTCGGCAGGGTCTTTGGAAGGGGAAGAGGAAGGGGAAGAGAAAGGGGAACCATTAAAAAGAGGCCGGTTCCGCGCGCCGTCGGAGGAGGAGGTACGGGCGTACTGCGAGTCACGGGGGAACGGGGTTTCGGCGGAGGCGTTCGTGAACTTTTATGCGTCGAAGGGATGGAAGGTGGGCAGTTCGCCCATGCGGGACTGGCGGGCGGCGGTACGGACGTGGGAGGTGAAGCGTCGGATGCCGCGTTGTCCGGAGCGCACGGCGACGCGCGAGCAGCGCAATGCGGAAACGATGCGGCGTGCGGTGGAGCGTTATGAGGGAGCGGCGATATTCCGGAAGGAGGGAGCATGAACGGAGAAGACGGCGTCGGCAAGGCTCGGCTGATACGGCTGCTGGCGTCGAACTACAGCGCGGAGCTTGACGAGGACAGCACGACGCTCTGGCTGATGCTGCTTGCGCCCTACAGTCTGGAGGATTGTCGTCGCGCGGTGTTGTCGGTGGTGAGAAGATACGGAAACGAGTCGGTGCGGTTCGGTTCGATGCCGCCGTTTGCTCTGCTTCAGCGGGAGCTGGACGCGGTCACGGGCGCGGTGCGCGGAGAAAGGAACACGGCGCTCCGGGCGGAGGCGGAATGGGGGCGGCTGCTGGAGGAGATACGGCGCTGTGGAGCATGGCGGGAGCCGGAGCTGCATCCGACGACGGCGTTCGTGGTGCGTCAGATGGGCGGCTGGGGCGCGGTGTGCCGGTGGAAGGAGGAGGATGTCGGATGGAAGAAGAAGGAATTCTGTGCGTTGTGGCGCGAGGTCGGCGGCCGGGAGAAGGCGCTGGAGTCCGGAGCGGTTGCGGTGGCACGGCTGGAGAGCGGGGGACTTCGTCGCGTGGACGGACCGCTCCTGGGGCGGGTTCTTGCGGAAGCGGCGGACCGGGGATCGTCCGGAACGCGGGATGCGTGCGGAACACGTCGGCCGCAGATCATGGAGAAAAGACCGGAGCGCTGAGAGGCGGAAGGAGGAATCATGTGGAAGCGGTGCGCGTATGAGCCGTGCGGACGGGCGTTTGAGACGGACAATCCCAGACGGATGTTCTGCAGCGAGCGTTGCCGCCGTTCGGGACAGAACGCCGCGCGGCGGGAGGCGCGGGCGGAGGCGCGGGCGTTTCGCGAGGCGCTCCGGCCCATGCCGGATCCCTGGGCGGCGATGACGTCGGACGACGCAGAAGGGGACATCTGGAGCAATGCGCTGCTGGACGCCTTGCCCGCAGGCATGGAAGCGGAGTGCGCGGTTGCGGAGAAAGCGGCGATGGCGCCGCTCCGGCGGACGGAGAGTCCTGCGCTGCGGAACGCTTCGGAAGCGCCGGAGAAAGGGACACGCCGGTCGCGTTCCCGCGGAAGAGGGACCGTCTCCGGATCCCGCGGGCGTGGCGGCCTTCCGTCGAGCCCCGTGTCAAGACGTGTCGCGGATGCCTGCCCGGGGGACGCGGGACCTTGTGCCGGGCGGGGAATCCGGAAATTCCGCCCCGCGCAAGGCGGGGCGTTCACGGGGGATGGCCATGCGGCGTCATGCCGTCGGCAGGATCTGGAGCCGGATGTTGGAACACGGTCAAGCTGTTTCCGGGAAGGAGTTGCGTCATGAAGGATGAATATGCCAGAAAGGCCCATCGTTTCAGTCTGCGCTGGGAACTCGGAAGGGCCGGAGGACCTGCGTTCACAAGGACGGGCGTGAATCTGTCGCGGCTGCGCGGCGAAGGCGTGGACATGGGCGAGGATGCCGACGGCGTGGACATCGCCGCGCTCACGCCGATGCGCGCCGCGCTCAGGGTCGGCCGTGCCTTCGGGGAAAGCCGCCTTCTGGACAGCGCTCCGCCCCGCTGCGCCTTGGTGCTGTATGATACCGCCGTGGGCATGAGCGCCTCCTGCGCCGAAGCGCTGACCCGACAGGCGCTGGGACTGCCTTCCGGAGGTGCGTGGAACGCCGCGCTTCGTTCCGCACTCCGCCGCTGCGACGACAGAAGAACGGCGCTGGCCATCTGTCATCTGCGTCGTGCCCGCTACTGCGCGCTGGCTGCGCGGCATCCGGCCTTTCAGCCGAGCCTGCCCGGCTGTCTGGGACGCGTGGATGCCCTGGAGGCGGAGGTCGACGCCTGCTGGCGCGCCGGACGCCCTTCGTCGTCGCGTCCGGGGTCAGGCGGAACGGAGCCGTCCCGGCGGAAGGGAAAACAGACTGCGCAGGACGCAGACGCGCGGTCTTCCGACGCCTCCTATTGACTTAACCGTCACGGTTCTCTATCCAAAAACATATATCCCTTCCGGCGGCAGCGCCGCCGCTACGTGAAATCAAAGGAGAATTCCATGAAGAAGTTTTGTCTTGCCGCCGTCGTCGCGCTGCTTCTGACTCTGCCGTGCGGAGCTCAGGCCGGGGACACCGGTTTCTATGTCGCTCCCAAGTTCGTGGCCGGCTTCCAGAACACCGACTGGAACGTGTCCACGCCCTCCGGCGGAGGCTCCAAGGACAGCACCCGCGGCATCGCCGGCTTTTCCATTGCCGGCGGCTATGACATGAGCGTGCTCTACGGTCTGCCCCTGCGCGCGGAACTCGAATACGGCTACAACAGCAGCGTGGACAAGAGCGTGCCCTACGGCGACGCCGAGTCCAGACTGCAGACTCTCATGTTCAACGGCTACTGGGACATCACCAACTTCATGGATTTCACGCCCTATATCGGCGCCGGCGTCGGTCTGGTCTTCGCCCATACCCGCGGCAACGCCGATGTCAATGGTGAGCACTACGGCACGTCCGACACCGACGTGAAGTTCGCCGGTCAGGTGGGACTCGGCTGTTCCTATTTCTTCACGCCCAACATCTCCGCCGATCTCGGTTACCGCTATCTCTTCACCGGCGACAGCGGAACCGGCTACAACGGCTATTCCCTGAAGGCCGAATCCCTGAGCATGCATCAGTTCTCCCTCGGACTGCGCGTCAGTTTTTAATGGAGCGGGGCGGCAGCATCCGCATGGACCGTCCTTCAGCTCCGCAGCATCGTCTGCGGTGCCTGAAGGGCGGTTTTCTTTTAACCGAAATCGGAAGTCACGAGTCGCAGCCTTCACAGAAGAGGAGGGCGGCTCAGCACGCGATTTCGTCATCATTTCCTGTCCTGGGGAGTGGGACGGGGTTCGCCTTCGGGCGTTCCGGTTCTGAGTGCCTTCGGGCATGAGCGGATGCCGGTTCATGCCGGGAGCCTTCATAAGATCCTGTTCATGGGCGAAGGCCGTGCGTTTCCGGATGCCATGACGGCATCGGCCGGGGCCCTGGGCTGATCGACGCCTTCTTTCCTGCATGCGCTCACCATTTCTCGGCGCTCTCTCCGTCGATGCCGGACGACCGGGGCATGACGGGGAGGAGGGCGGCGGTCGCGATGACGAGAGCGCCGACAGGCAAAACGTTTTGCATGACGATGCCTCTGCAGGGTTTGACGGGCTGATCGTTCTGCAGGGAGCCTGCTGCATGGAGCGGACGGATGATGCCGGTATGATCCGCAGTTACATGCTTTTGGGCATAACAGCATGAGAAATCGCACAAAAAAAGAGTTATTGCATCTGATTCCGTACGATACTGATGCCGAACATTTTAAAGATGTCCGGAAGGTGATGAAAAAATGTCTTTATTTCAAAATGATGGTGATGCATTAAAAAAAGGCTCCGCAATTAAATATTTTTTCACGAAACGGCATGTTTGTCATGACGGTTTTCCGCGTGCGGAATTCCATGCAATGTCCGGCCCGCGGCGGAGGGAACGCTTTTTTTGTGTCCGGCGGGCCGTGCTTTGCCGATGCCTCTTGCCGGTGGGAAAGGGCTGTGCTAGTGTGGCAAAAGGAGATGACCGCTATGAAAAATCTTTGGGCGCCATGGAGAATGCAGTACATTCTCGGGCCGAAATGTCATGACGGCTGCGTGCTCTGCGCGCCGGAGGATCCGGCGGAGGATGAGGAGCGTCTCATTGTGTACCGCAGCAGTCACGTGTTCGTCATGCTGAACCGTTATCCCTACGCGTCGGGGCATCTTATGGTGATACCGTATCGTCATGTCGGCGACATTACGGATCTCACGCCGGAAGAGGCGGCCGACCTGATGGCCGTGGTGCAGCTTTCCTGCCGGGTGCTCCGGCAGACGAGTCATCCGCAGGGCATCAACGTGGGGCTGAACCTGGGAGAGGCTGCCGGGGCGGGCATCGGCATGCACATGCACATGCACGTGGTTCCCCGCTGGAGCGGGGATTCGAACTTCATGGCCGTGCTTGACGACGTACGGGTCATCCCCGAAGCTCTTGTGGAAACCTGCCGCCGACTGGCGCCGGAATTTGCCCGGCTGGCGGGTCGTTCTGCCTGAACCTTTTTTCCGCGTGTGCTGTTGCAAGAATAAGGAGACGTCATGCGCTACATTAAAGTTTTTTTTCTGGTTTTGCTGTTCTTCCTGGTGATGATGCTCTTCGTGCAGAACCAGGCGTCGTTCTCCGACTCGGTGACGCTGACGTTCGATCCCATGTTCGCACCCGCCATGACGAGTGCGGCGATTCCGCGTTATGCGTTGCTTCTGATCAGCTTTGCTCTCGGCGCGGCCGTGGTGCTGCTCATGCTCATGTGGGACAGAATGACGCTGGCCGGACGCGCGTCTTCGGCGCGTCGTCGCGCGGCCTCCCTGCAGAAGCAGCTTGACAAGCTTGCCGCCGCCAAGCAGAAGGTGGAAGAGTCCCTCAAGGAAGCGGAAGCCCGTGCCGAAGCCTCCGAAGCCCGCGCCAAGGAAGCGGAAAAGCGCGCCGAAGAGGCTGAAAAGAGCGCCGAAGCCGCGGAAAAGCGTGCCGAGAAGGCGGAAGCCGCCATGCAGAGCGCGGCTGAATAGTCCGTATGCCATGCAGAAGCGCACGGAACGTGAAGGTTCCGTGCGCCTTCTTGTTTTCGGAGCGCGTCTTTCCGGCGGCGGCTCCGGATGTCCGGTTTCGTCCTGCGGACGGGACCGGTTCCGCCGGAAGAGGGCATGTGCGCCGCCGTTTCCGCGCCAGGGAAGCGGCGGAAAACGCGGCCCTGTCGAGAGTCTATGAGCGACGACAATGCACCGAAGCTGACGCCCATGTACCGGCAGTATCTGGAGATCAAGAAGGATTATCCGGATGCGCTGCTGTTCTATCGCATGGGGGATTTCTACGAACTGTTTTTCCAGGATGCCGAAATCGCGGCGCGGGAGCTTCAGCTTGCCTTGACAAGCCGCAGCCGGGACGAGGACGGCGTGCCCATGTGCGGCGTGCCGTGGCATGCCGCGGAGAACTACATCAGCGTGCTGGTGCGGAAGGGATACAAGATTGCGCTCTGCGATCAGATGGAGGATCCCAAAAAGGCGAAGGGGCTGGTCAAGCGGGCGGTCACCCGCGTGACGACCGGCGGCACGGCGCTGGAGGATGCCAATCTGGAAGCCAAGGCGCATACGTATCTCGGTGCGCTGTACTGGAACGGCGCGCGCGGGGCGGGCGGCTTTGCGTGGCTCGACGTGTCCACGGGCGCGTGGACCGGGCTGCAGTCCTCGCGCGAGGACGAGCTTCGGCAGTGGGCGCTCAAGATGGCGCCGCGCGAGCTGCTTGTGCCGGACAGAGCAGAGTTTCCGCCGGCGCTGGGCGATCTGCCGGAACTGCAGACGGTGCGTGTTCCGTTCCGCAGTCATTTTGAGCTTTCGCAGGCGCAGGAAAGGGTGCTTGCCGCACAGAAGGTGCAGGAAGCGGCGGCGCTCGGTCTGGACAGAAGTCCGGAACTCATGCAGGCCTGCGGCGCGCTCATCGCGTACCTTGAGCAGATGCAGAAGCAGGACCCGGCGCAGCTTTGTCCGTTCCGCCCCCTGGACAGGGGACGCTATCTCATTCTCGACGAGATCACCGAACGCAATCTCGAGCTTTTTCATCGTCTGGACGGCAGACGCGGAGCGGGCACGCTGTGGGCGGTCATGGATCATACGCGCACGCCCATGGGCGGAAGACTGCTCGAAGAGCGCATGCGCTGCCCCTGGCGCAGGCTGGACCTCATCGTGGAGACGCAGGACGTCGTGGAGTTCTTCCGGCGCCGCACGGACATCCGCAAAGCCCTGCGCGAGGCGCTGGAGGGCGTGTACGACATTGAACGACTGTCCACGCGCGTGTCGCTGAACCGCTGTTCGCCGCGGGATCTGGCGTCGCTCAGGGAGAGTCTTGCCGCGCTTCCGGCGGTGCGCGACGCGCTGACGCTTCCGTTTCCCGGCGCGCTTTCCACGGCCGCGGAGCGCAGCGGAACGGAACTTCCCGCCGCTCTGCAGCGGCTCATGAAGAAGTGGGACATGCTTGAGGACGTGGCCGATCTGCTGCTTCGCGCCCTGCGCGACGAGCTGCCGCAGCAGATCACCGACGGCGGTCTGTTCCGGCAGGGCTACGACAAGGAGCTGGATGAACTGCTCGATCTTGCGGAGCACGGCGAGAACCGGCTTCAGGAGCTTCTGCGCGAGGAGCAGGAAAAGAACGCCATGCCCAAGCTCAAGCTGGGCTACAACCATGTGTTCGGCTATTATTTCGAGCTGTCGCGCGCGCAGCAGGCCGTCATTCCCGACTATTTTCAGCGCAGACAGAGTCTTGTGAACAGCGAACGCTTCACCACGCCCGCCCTCCGCGATCTTGAGGACAGAATGCTCACCGCCGAGGAGAAGCGCAAGAGTCTGGAATACACGCTCTATCAGAAGCTGCGCGAGCGCGTCGCAGAGGCCAGGGACCGGCTGGTGAGCACGGCCGCGCGTCTTTCGTGGATCGACTACTGGCAGGCTCTGGCCGAAGGCGCGGAGCGCAACGGCTGGACAAGACCTCTTCTGGACGATTCGCAGAACATTTCCATACGGCAGGGCCGCCATCCCGTGGTGGAGGCCGTGACGGGACGGGCGGCGTTCATTCCCAATGATCTCGTCATGGACGAAAAAAGGCATCTTGTGCTCATCACGGGGCCGAACATGGCGGGCAAGTCCACGGTGCTGCGTCAGACGGCCATCATCGCCATCATGGCGCAGATGGGGTCCTTCGTTCCCGCCGCCGAGGCGCGTATCGGTCTTGTGGACCGCATTTTCTCCCGCGTGGGTGCTTCGGACAATCTGGCGCAGGGGCAGAGCACCTTCATGGTGGAAATGATGGAGACCGCGCGCATTCTGAGGCAGGCCGACAAACGCAGTCTCGTCATTCTGGATGAAATAGGCCGCGGCACCAGCACCTTTGACGGACTGGCCCTGGCATGGGCCGTGGTCGAGGAGCTTGCCCGACGCGCCGGAGGCAGCATACGCACGCTCTTCGCCACGCACTACCATGAACTGACCGCGCTGGCCGGTTCCCTGCCCGGCGTGTGCAACATGAACATTGCCGTACGGGAGTGGAACGGAGACATCGTGTTTCTGCGGCGGCTCATTCCCGGACCTGCGGACCGCAGTTACGGCATCGAGGTGGCCCGACTTGCGGGAGTGCCGTCCTCTGTGGTACAGCGTGCACGCGAGATCCTCGCCCAGCTTGAGGCCGCCCGCGGCAAGGCCCGCGTGGCCAGGCTCGAAGCCTCCATCCTTCCCGGACTTGAGATCACCGCCGCGCGTTCCGGACGGCACGCCGCCGCAGCAGGGCCGGCTCCCGTGCCGGAGCCGCCCGTGCGGAAGGAACCGGAGGAGGAGCATCCCATCTTCGAGGCCCTGCGCGGCGTGAATCCCGACGCCATGACACCCATGGACGCTCTGCGGCTCATCAGTGACTGGAAAATGCTCTGGGGCGGAGCCCCGAAGACGCAGACCGGCGTCGTGGCGGACAAAACGCGGAACGGAGAACCTGCTCCGGATTCTTCCGGCGGTGAGGCCGGATGCCGCCCGTCGGAAGAAAACGACGACGGAACGGGCCGTGACCGTTCGAAAAAAGCCTCCTCCCGGCGCGCACGCGGCGAAAGCAGCGCGGCCCGATGAAAAAAAGGACGGGCCTCCGCATGACGGCGGCCTTCAACCATGACAAGGAAATCTATGAAACCCTGTGCAGTTTTTTCAGGAATCCGCGTGGCGGCATGGATGCTCTGCTTCGCCGTCCTGCTTGTCGGATGCGGTCGCAAGGGCGATCCTCTGCCGGACTACTCCGTTGATGCGTTCTCCTTCACCTCGCTCGCTGCTGAGGCCGCCGCCGACGGTGCGGTCACGTTCCGCGGAAACGTGACCGGGGCTTCGCAGAATCTGGAGTACATGGTCCTTGAAATGCAGGCCGTGGACGGTGAACTGTGTGAAGGCTGTCCCTTCCTCGCGCAGGAACAGCACCGCATAGACAGCCGCGACGCATGGGAAAGCGAAACGGGTTCCTCCTTCAGCTTCGTGTACCGTCCGGTCTTTCCCGGCGCCGCCTACCGTTGGCGTCTTGTCGGGCATAATCTCTATTCCGGTCTGCCGGACATAGTCAGTCCCATACAGACCGTCTTCATGGAAGGTTCCGTCTACGGAGACCTTGCCATGCCTGAGTACGGAGAATGATATGACTGCTCTGCTGCGCGCGACAAGGCGCGTCCTGTGCGCCTGCCTCGTCGCGCTTGTCGCCTGTTCCTCCGCGTCGGCGGCCGTCTACGCGGATTTCCGTTCCGACATTCAGGTCCGTGTCGACGGCAAAGCCCTCAGAACCTGCGGCACCGCCATGTCTTCCGGCGACTTCGCCCGCATGGATCTCGATCTTGGAAGCGCAGGCGCCTTCACGCTCCTCGTCGATACCCGCGAGCACATGATGCGCGTTCTTTCCCGGCGTCTCAAGGCCTATGTGGAAATCCCCGTGCTGGGAGATCCCCGCGACTGGCGCAGTCTCATCAAGAGCGCTGCCGCCGCCGTCATGCCCCAGAGCATGGGCATGATCAGCCTTCAGGAAAAGGAATCCTCCGTCATCGGCAGGGACAACTGGCAGGGCTACGCCGTCGTCAAGACGCGCAACGTCTTCGAAGCCGGCTTCATGGGCAACGTCCGCCGTTTCACCGTGGAGGTCTGGGAGAACGACGCCTTCGCGCCCTTCCCCATGCACGCCAGGGCCGAGGAAACCAGCGCCACTCACGGCGGCGTCGCCGCGCTCACGAACATCGTCGCCGAGCAGGCCGCCGATTCCATGTTCCGCATCCCCGAAGGATTCACCCGCTACACCTCCGTCATGGACCTCTTCCTCTACGCCTTGACCGCGTTCTGAAAAACGGAAACGGGAAAAGCCTGGAAAGTCTCAGCGAACCGGATTGAGAAAGGCATGGGCGCTGCCCATCCACCGGACTCAGGGGGAGGGAAAGGCATTGGGGCTTTGCCCCAAGCCCCATCGGGGGGAATGATTCCCCCCGAACCCCCTCGATGGCGATGCGGAAGGGAGTGCGGGAGCAGGGCGAGTCTTGTTGGCTGACGTTGGAGAGAGGGGACGGAAGGCGGCGTCGGGGCGGAAAGGTTGGGCAGGCGCTGTTCGGGCTGTCCCGTCAGTGCAGGTGTGTCCTTTCGGACCCACCTGCGGTGGCCGACCGCTGCTCCCGCTTTGCGGAATCAGCGGGATGAAGGAAGGGATTTCCGGATGTTCTGCCGGTGGGGAGTGCGGTTTTCAACGCTCTGAAGTTTCGTCGGTTTTTTTCTTTTTTTCTTTTTTATCTTTCTCTTTTTTCTTTCTTTTCCTTCCCTGTCTTTTCTCAATGCGTGAAGGCTCCGGTTGATCTTCAGTCGTAGCTCTGCCGGAACGAAGGAGCGGGGATTTGTTCCCGGCGTCGGACGTCGCTTCATGGTGCACGTTTGACGTTCGTGCGGCGTGTCTGTCCGGGCGTGCCGCAGAAGTTGTGCTTCGCCGTTCAGATAAAGAAATCGGAACCGACTGTTGTCACAGAACGGTTCCGATGGAATGGGACTGCAGCGACGGAACGGTGCTGCGTCAGTGCCTACTTCTTCTCGCTCATCTTTTTGGCAAGGGCGGGAGTCAGTACGGGCGCGGGAGTACCGAACTGCACGTTCTTGCGCTTGTCGATCACGGGCTGATAGTTCGGAATCGTGCCTTCGTCGTTGGGCATGACGATGGCTCCGTGCATGGGCGGCGTGACGGATACTTCCTTCGGCTTCTCAAGCTGCGGGAAGAAGTCGTAGGGAACCGCGTAGGCACGATAGGTGGTGAAATCATAAGGAGAGACATACTCCCATACGATTTCGCGCTGAGGCGTGACTTCAAAGATGCGGGAGCAGGAGCCTTCCGTGATCAGGGTATTGCCGTTGGGCAGACGCTGGGCAATGGAAATGTTCTGACTGAAGAAGAAGTTGTCGGACTTCTGCTCGGAGAAGCCCAAGGCGGTGCCGGAATACTCCCAGACCTTCTTCTTGGTGACGGGGTTGTATTCCACCACGCGGCTCCAGGCGCGGTTCTGATCGACGTACATGTTGTCGGTCATGGTGCCGCCGTTGTCGAAGACCAGAATGTTGCCTTCGCCGGGCAGTCCCTTGGGAATCATGTGAGTTCCGTGCACGCCGGAAAAGTTGCCGAGCTGGCCGTCTTCACCCACGAAAGGCGGGGACACCTGCCATACGATCTTGCCGGTCTTGTGGTCTATGATGAACATATGCGACGTGTTGCGGCTGTCGCAGATGATGTTGTCGGGGTGGAAGCGTTCGTCGCCCGCGTCGTACCACTTGTTCGGGCCGAGCCAGGAGGCGCAGTTGATGTGCAGCCAGTCTATGCCGTGATGCGCAAGCGGCTTGCGACCGAGAGTCTTTTCCCGCGTCTTGGCCAGAGCGGCCTTGGTGTAGCCCAGTTCTTCAAAGTGATCGGACGCGTTCCACTTCCAGACTATGTTTTCGTCCTTGTCCACAATGAGAATGGCATCGTCGATGAGAACGTTCTGGTTGATGGCGGGATGCTTGTTGTTCTCATGCGTGAGCACGAGCATGTTGCCGTCCAGACGCGGCGTCTGACCGGGGGCGTAGTAGCCGACGCTCATGCCTTCGATCTGAACGTCGTGATGCTGACGGGCTACCCAGGTTTCGCCCTTGGCGTCCTTGGGCGTGCCGGGAATGTCATCTACTTTTTCGTGCCGGTTGAACTTGCGGACGATTTTTCCGTCGAAATCCAGAATGGCAACCGTGTTGCCGTCCTGATAGCCGGAAGGCAGTCTGCGGTAGATGTCCGTGATCACATAGCCGCCGGGCAAAGCCTTGACGGGTTGGGAAACACCGCCAAAAGTATCCCACTCCCTGACCAGGTTGCCGTTGCGATCCACCATCTTGGCCGTACCGCTGGAGGTCATGATCACATAGGAATTGTAGGCTTTCGCCGGATCGTATTTGACCGTTCCCACAGGATAGATCTGGGGCTTTGCCTGTACCGTGCCTGCACCGAGCAGTATGGCTGCAGCGGCAGCCATGGCCAGAGACTTTCCTAACCTCATGCGATACTCCTTCTGAAAGAGGTTGAAGTTTTCACTGCTTGGTGGTTAAGCAATAATTGTGCCATTTTTTTACCATATCGTTTATATTTTTTTTAATATCTACGTTTTTTTACTATGTAATCTAATATATGAAGAGGCAGATAAAATGCGAAATTTCGCACAGTTTTTTGTGCTGCTGTGTGCGGCATGACGCACAATGTTCAAGCGAAAAGTCGGATCTGCCGGCAACGTTCATTCTGCGTTGGGGAAAGAAAAAACTTGTTTTTCCATGAGTTCTCCGAGGACATGGAAACATTTGACGGGCTTGCCTGCGGAAATTCCGATGCTGGTTTTTATTGGGAAATGTTCTTGATGAAAAGGTGAGAATGTGAACGGCAAAAACGGCGCGCGGCGCTGCCGTGAACTCCGCCGGGGACATCCGCCGGACTCGGGGCGGAAAGGCATGGGGCAAAGCCTCATATGCCTTTCCCCAAAAATTCCCTCCCTTTCATAACGAGCGCCTGGGCGGAGCTTCGTTGCCTTTTCGTCCTTCCGGCCTTTCTCTTCGGGCGGTTGAACGAAAAGGGCGTCCCTGCATGGGACGCCCTTTGTCAAGCCGGTTTGCTGCGGGTTATTCCTGTTCTTCCTTGTGCACGGCACAGCCGCACCACGGGCAGTAGTGCATGGCGGCGGAAAGGAGGGGTTTGCCGCATTCGGGGTTGGGGCAGACGGTGGGGCAGGGGCCGAGTTCGACGATGAGTTCGCCTTCGCGGACGGGGATCATTTTGCGCGTGGTCTTGTAGTCGGCGGTCTTGAGCACGCGTTTGACGATGCCGTCGATGGGGGCGAGCACGGCCTTTTCCTGTTTCATGATGGAGATGTTGAACAGTTCGTCGCCGGCCTTGACGATGTCTCCGGGCTTCACATAAACGACCCACAGGTCGCCGTTGGACGGCGCAGGCACGTGGTAGATGTTGTTTTCATCGGCCATGGTGGCGTCGGGGGCGGCCATGCGGCCTTCGGCGACCTTGACTTCATGGCTGATGATGATGGAGTCGAAGCTGTAGCGCACGGTGACGGTACCGTGATCGGTGACCGGGCTGACGCGGAAGATGGTCATCTTGTGGGGCTTGCCGCTGGAGTCGGTGAACTGGAGTTCCTGCCCCAGCTTGAGCCCTTCGAACCACACATGGAGGGGCAGTCTGTTGGGATCGCCGTACTTCTTGACGAACTGTATGGTTTTGATGGCGTCGCCGGGATGGTTCAGGTACATGACGAGTTCTTCGTCGTTGGGGGTGTACTTGAGGATGTCGGCGCAGGCCCTGGTTTCGGCTTCGACGTTGACGTCCTTGAGGTGATCGAGGGGAGAATCCTCGGTACGGGAGGCGAGGGCGGAGCGGTAGGCGGAGCTGCCGAAGGCGCTTTCGTAGACCCAGTCTTCGGGGAAGCCGAGGGGGAGACGTCCGAACTTGCCGAGCAGGAGGTTTCTGAAGGCGTCGTTGCAGTCGCGGTAGATGTCGAGACGCTGTTCACGCAGCACGTCGTCGACCTGATCTTCCGGCGTGACGGCGGCCTGTTCGGCCACGCGGATGAGTTCCTGGACGCCCTTTTCACCGCTGCGCTTGTAGGCGTTGGTGACGGCGAGGAAGGCGGTGTTCCAGGTGATCTGGGAGCCGGGGGTCACGTCGTGGTAGCGGACGATCTGCCGGATGGCGGCGAGGAAGCGCAGCATATGGGGCAGCAGCTGGATGTAGCCCTGCTTCATGGCGCCTTCCTGGGACGAGGAGGTCGCGCCGCCGGGCATGCAGTGATGCACGGCGTTGTAGTCGGTGCCCTGGAAGTAGGGGGAGCAGTAGCGGTCGTAGAAGGGCATGATCTGCTTGAGGACGAAGTTGGCCTGCGAGATCATTTCCTTGTTGACCATGGTCTTGAGGCCGAGTTCACCTTCCATGTAGGCCACGGTGGCGAGCACGTCGCCCTGACCGTAGGTACGCACGCATGCGCCGAGGCCGGTATCCACGATCTGTGCGCCGGCCTTGGCGGCCGCGCCCACGGCGGGGATGAAGAGACCGTCGGTGGCGTGGCGGTGGTAGTGGAGCACGAGATCGGGCCAGCGCTTCTTGAGTGCCTGGACGAGCGAGGCGATGAAGGTGGGCGAGCAGATGCCGGCCATGTCCTTGAGGCCGAGGATGATTCTGCGGGACGCGTCCTTCTGATTGCAGCCGGCGATCTGTCCGACCATGTCGAGGGTGGCGGCGGTGACGTCGAGATAATGATCGACGTCGAAGCCCTTGGCCACGGAGATGGACAGGGCGGGTTCGAACACCACGTCATTGCGGGAGAGCACGACTTCGGCGATGGGACGCATGTTGCGCATGTCGTTCAGGAAGTCGAAGCAGCGGATGATCTGATAGTTGTCGCAGATCATTTCGCCGGTGATGTTCATGAGGTTGCGCGGCTGCGGGGTATAGCCGAGCACGTTGGTGGAGCGGATGAGCAGCTGCTTGAGGGTTTTGGGCGCGAACTGATTCCAAGCCTGCGCCTCGGAGAAGGGGTAGGTCATGTTGGCCATCATGGCCACATGGAAGTGGGCGCCGCCGCCGTTTTCGAGGGAGAAGAAGTTGCAGGAGTCGAGATAGGGTCCGATGAGCGCGTCCTCGGCGAGACGGAAGCGGTTGCCGGTATTGGACTGCGTCATGTCGCGGGTGGTGGTGTCGGTGAAGTGCACCGCCTTGGAATCGCGCAGGAATTCCAGCAGCTGATCGCGTTCGTGCGGATACGGATTCGGAGCGTAGCGGTCCGCGCCGGAGATGTGGGGAAGCACGGGCTCGAAGGCGGGCAGACGCGGGGTGTCCACGGAGCGGTACTGACCGAGCTGCACGAAAGGATTGTAGCCGCGCGCGGAGATTTCGGCCACGAGATGGCTCAGACGTTCACCTTCGGGCGCGAGATCCTGATAGTCGAACAGTTCGGGCGTGTCGGCCACGAAGTTGGTGTCGAACCGCGCGGAGCGGAACTGTTCGTTCTGAAGGATGTGGCGGTAGAAGGGGATGGTGGTCTTGATCCCGGATATGGTATATTCTTCGAGCGCGCGGTCCATGACGCTCAGGATGCGTTCCCAGCTCTTGCCGAAGGCGATGAGAAGGGCGCCTGCGGAGTCGTAGTTGGAGGGGAAGTCGTAGCCGGAGCAGAGATTGGAGTCCAGACGGATGCCGGGACCGCCGGGGGATTCGTAGCGCACCACGCGTCCGCAGTTGGGCGTGAAGTTGTTCTGCGGGTCTTCGCAGTTGATGCGTACCTGCATGGCCCAGTTCTGGGGCTTGGTGTCCTCCTCGTTGAAGGGGAGCTTCGCGCCGAAGGCGATGGCGATCTGCGCGCCCACGAGATCAATGCCGTAACGGCTTTCGGTGATGCCGTGTTCGACCTGAAGACGGGTGTTCACCTCGATCATGTAGGGCGTGCCGTCCTGCGTGACCAGAAATTCCACGGTGGCGAGGGAGGAATAGTTCACGGCGCGCACCATGGCGCAGGCGTATTCCTTGAGCTGTCCGCGCAGCTTTTCCGTCATGCCCGGCCACGGAGACGGGGTGATTTCCACGAGTTTCTGATGATTGCGCTGTACGGTGCAGTCGCGCTCGTCGAAGGCGAACACGTTGCCGTACTGGTCGGCTATCACCTGAATTTCGATGTGGCGCACGTGTTCCAGGTAGCGTTCCACGAAAAGGCGGGGATTGCCGAACGAGGCTTCGGCCATGGTGGAGGCCTTGACGAAGGCGTCCTCAAGCTCCTGCATGGTGCGGATCACGAAAATGCCGCGTCCGCCGCCGCCGCCCTCGGCCTTGAGCATGACCGGAAGACCGATCTTCTTGATGACCTTGCGCGCGCCTTCGATGTCCACCGCGCCCTCGGAGCCGGGAACCACGGGCACGCCGATCTTCATCGCGAGATTGCGGGCCTGCACCTTGTTGCCGAGCAGGTTCATGGACTCGCACGTGGAGCCGATGAACGTGATGCCCGATTCGGCGCATTTGCGCGGGAAGCTGTCGTCTTCGGAGGCGAATCCCCAGCCGGGATGGATGCCCACGACGCCGCGCGTCTTGGCCTTGCTGATGATGAGGTCAAGATCAAGGTAGGCGGTGGGATTTGGACCGAGAAGCATGAGTTCCTGCGCCGCGGAGGCCGCAGGCGAGGTTTTGTCCACGTCGGTGGCCGTCATGATGGCGACGGCGCCGAAGCGTTCGCGGATGGCGCGGCAGATGCGTCGCGCGGGAATGCCGCGGTTGGCTACCAGGATGGCCTTGCCTTTCAGCTCGGCCTGGATCTGTTCCATCGTTTTTGCAGACATATCTACTCCGAGGAAGGGTCACGATCGGACAGGTTCCTTTCCGCGGCGTCGCCGGGAAGAAGGGAACCTCCGAGAAACGTTTCCGTTCCGTATGCTGTTCTGAGACGAAGCGCACCGGTTTCCGTCACGCCGTCCACCACGCCCTCGCAGGGAATTCTGACCAGCGTCTCCTTTTCGGGACAGGCGTCGGCGAGAGTCACGCGGCAGCCGCGGAAGGCAAGATGCTTTTCTGCCAGTACCGGCCACCACGAATCAAGGGGCTTTTTCTCTGAATAGCAGGAAAAAAGGGAGGCCGCAAGCTGATTCCAGAGTGTGAAAATGGTCACGCCCCCTTTGTCTTTCCCGTCATTTTCCGTTTCCGTCGCGCTTTTCATGAGGGGAACGCCATGTTTGCGCATGAGCACGCCTGCGGAAAAGGCATAGTTGTCACGCAGACTCGACGTGGGCGGACATGAGGTCAGATTGATCCCCGTCCCCACCGTCAGCGCGCCGTTGCGCTCTTCCAGAAGCATGCCGCCCACCTTGCGGCAGTCCTCGCGGCCGGGCATCACGCCGGGACGGCATGGCGCCGCGGACTGAAGCAGATCGTTGGGCCACTTGAGCATGACAGGACAGCCTGCGCGCTCCAGCGCTTCGGCAAGCAGCGCTCCGCACGCGGGCGCGGCCGCAAAGGTGTCGAAGGGGGCCGTCATGGGCAGGCGCAGCGCGGAGTACAGATTCCCCGCGGGAGAACTCCATGCGCGGCGCATCTGCCCCCGTCCCGCGCTCTGCGACAGCGAAAGCACGCTCCCCCATTCCGGGAGAAGATCCGCTTCGAGGAGCCTTTTCGCCACGTCAAGACTTGAGGTGCTGGCCCCGCTTATGTACACTGGGCCGGGCAGTCCGGACACGTGTCTCTCCAGCCAGCGGATGCCGTTTTTTCCGCACGGCGTCCACGAGGCGCGACCGGCGATTTCCGCGCTCCCCCCGGACGCGTCGGAAACGTCGGGGAGACGCAGCGCCGAAGATGCCAGATCTTCCGGTGAAAAGGGCAGGGCCGCGGGGTCCCGGCTCCCGACGGGGGCCAGACCTTCGTAAAGCAGGCGCAGAACGGATGCGTGCATGGCGCTTCTCCTTGCCGGCTCTGGAGCGTCCGGCGAATGTTAACTTCAACGCCTTCCGGAAAGGAGCCTTCTTTTCCGCGGCAATGCGGCCGACGGCCGGGAGCTTGCATGGGCGAATGGTTTGTTGTGGGCGGTGCGGTGCGCGATCTTCTGCTCGGACGCCCGGTCCACGATGTCGATATTTCCTTTTCCGGAGGGGAAGAGTTCTTCTTACAGCGCTTCCCTTCGGCACGCAAGACGGGAGACTCCCTCCGCATATGGCTCGTGGGACCGGACGAGTTCACGCCCATCGACGGCGACGTCCTCCGCGACATGGCATCCAGGGATCTCACCGTCAACGCCGCCGCCTTCGATGCCGAAGGCCGACTGTTCCTTCACCCGTCCTTTCTCTCCGATCTGGAGAACCGCGTTCTCCGTCTGACATCGGAACAGGCCCTTGAGCGCGATCCGCTGCGCATCTTCCGCGCGGCGCGTTTCGCCGCCGACATGCCCGACTTCCGGCTCGATTCCGAATCCCTCGACCTCATGCGCGCCTTCGTCCTCCGTAACCCCGACGCCGTGGCCGCCCTGCCCGCCGAACGGGTGGGAAAGGAACTCATGCGCGCCCTCGCGTCTCCCGTGCCTTCACGGTTCTTCGCCGTGCTCGGAACCGCGGGGTGTCTCGCGCCGTGGTTTCAGGAACTGGCTCCGGCCGCCTCCATCCCCGCAGGACCGGCTCCCTGGCACGACAATTCCGTGCTCGAACATACCCTTGAGGTCGTCGATCGCTGCGCCGGACATCCCCTCGCCGCATGGATGGCCCTTTGTCACGACCTCGGAAAAATCCGTACCAGTGCCGACATCCTGCCCCATCACTACGGACATGAATGCAGGGGAGCCGATCTCGTCCGTTCCCTCGGCACGCGCCTTCGCATGCCGTCAAGGCACATTCGTGCCGCCGTCACCGCAACGCTCCAGCACATGAAGGGCGGCATCTACGGCTCCCTCCGCGTCGGAACAAGACGCGACCTCATCTGCAAACTCCACAATGAGGGCATCTTTCATGACTTCTGGATCCTCGCCGGCGCCGACGGCGGCTGGAACTGGGAACCGTTGGCCTCCCGTGACCTTGCCGCCGTCCGCAGTGTCCGGCTGCCCGAAGCGTGGCGGAACAAGGGCGCAGAGTCCGGCAGGCGCCTCCGCATGCTTCAGTGCGAAGCCCTCTCAAGATTGCCGGACATTCCCCCCGAACGCGCCGAAAACGCCCCGCCCCTCGTGAGCACGGCGCAGAGCCAGGAGAAGGCGTAAAGGCGGGGAGGGGAGTTAGGAAAAGCAGGAAAGGCAGGCGGGGCGCTGCCCCGTACCCCGTTGTGAAGGGAAGATTGCTTGGGAAAGGCATATGGGGCGCTGCCCCAGACCCCGTCGGGGGAAATGATTTCCCCCCGAACCCCCTCGATTGCAGCGCCGAAGGGAGTGCGGGTGCAGGCCGTGGAGCTCCGTATGACGTCAGAAAGGCGGGAGCATCCTCACGCCGCCGAAGTTGTAGGAGTTCTCGGCGGAAGTGGCCGTGCCCTTGCTTTCCGAGGAATGGCGGGGCGGAAAAGAAGGAAGAAAAGGCGGGCCGCCGGAGCCGGAAGGCTGGGCGGGCGCTGTACGGGCTGCCTCGTCAGTGCAGGTGTGTGCTGCCGCACCCACCTGCGGTGGCCGACCGCCGCTTCCGCTCCGCGGAATCATCGGGAGTAAGGAAGGGATTTTCCAGAGTTTTGGGAAGAGAGGCGGAGGGGAGAGGGTAGATTTTTTTCGGCGGAGATAATCTGCTGAAGGCCTCCGCCTCCGCTCTTTCAGGCGGGCTGAATCGGCGGTCTGAAGACATGAGAAGGTATTAAAGGAAAGCGCACCGGAAAGCATGACTCTCCGGTGCGGTCTTGTTTTTTCTGAGGGGGGCGGAGCTGAGGCCCCGCCCATTCCGTTCAGGAGTGAATTAGAACTTCCAGCTGAAGCCCACGTTGACGTTCTGGTCGGTTTCGTGGCTGGAGGCCTGGATGCCGTAGTTCAGGCCGAGGGCGAAGTTGCCCTTTTCCGCCTGAACGCCGACCATGCCGGACCAGCTGGTGGAGTCCATGATGCGGGTGTTCACGCCGTCCACGGCGTTGATGCCCTTGCCGTTGGGATTGACGGATATGCCCTTGGTCCGTTCAAAGGATGTGAAGGCATTACCGCCGTCGACGAAAATCTTTCCCTGATTCACGATGATGAAGGCTCACCATCCATAGGTACCGTTCATGGCTTCCGCATAGCCGTCGGTTACCCAGATGCTGCCGTTGTTGTATCTCGTTTGACCGGACTGACCCGTAACGGCCATAGAGGTTTGTGCACCCTCGGGCGTATTGGCGCCGGAAACAAGGATGGTGGCATGTGCCGCAACATTCTCGTAGCTGTTCTGCTTGTTCGGCTGGTCACGGAAGCATCGTTTCACGCCGGAAGCGGGACAATCCTGTTCGTTTTGTCTTTTCAGGCAAAGGGATTGGCGTCCGGGCAGTCGCAGGCTTTGCCCTGCCACCAGTCGTTGTAGCTGAGCACGGCGTGAATGAGGTCGAGGGTGGCGCGCTTGTCGGCGGCCCAGTCCGGGGCGGCGAGTTCGCCGGGGGCGGGATCGGCGCAGAGTCTGTGGACGACGACGGAGGAGGGGATGAGCGTCAGGGCGCGAGCCGCGGCAAGGGCGTAGTCTTCCCGGCTGAGGGGAACGATGATCCCGCGGCGTCGTTCCGCATCCACGGCGGTGCCTTCGGGAAAGTAGAGGTTGTGGATCTTGATGCCGGCAAAGGGCAGGGCGGCGAGAGCGCGGACGGTGTGAAGAAAGTCGTCGACGGATTCTCCGGGCAGGCCCGCCATGAGGTGGACGCAGGTTTTCACGCGGAACCTGTGGGCGAGGAGCAGGGCGTTTTCGGCATCGCGGGCGCTGTGTCCGCGGCGTATGCGGACGAGGGTGGCGTCATTCAGGGTCTGCACGCCGGTGTCGAGCCAGAACTCGGTCCAGGGCACGTCGGCCATGAGCGCCATTTTTTCTTCGTCGAGGCAGTCGGGACGGGTGCCGATGCAGGCGCCGACGAGACCGGGCAGCGCGGCGAGTTCCTTCAGCATGGCGGCGAGACGGGAGGCCGGTCCGTAGGTATTGGTGAACGACTGGATGTAGCCGAGAAAGAGCCGGGTGCGTCTGAGTCTGGGCATGGCGGCGTAGCGGGCGCGCCAGCGGTCCCACTGATCACGCAGACTGCCGAGTCCGGTGCCGGGACCGGAGCCTTCCGCGTTGCAGAAGGTGCAGCCCGACGTGCCGATGGTGCCGTCGCGGTTGGGACAGGTGGAACCGGCGTCGAGGGTGATTTTCTGCACCTTTTCTCCGAACGCGGCGCGCAGGTGCCGGTCGAGGGTGCGATAGCGCGGGATCTGGGGCATGGACACATCCTTAAAATAGAGACGCATGAACCGTGTCCACGAGATAGCATAAACGGAGCGCGGCGCAAGAGGGCGCGGAAGCCGGGCGGTTCGGGCGTCTGCGTGCGGTCGGGCATGATGGGTCTCTCGGTGCTGCGACAGGGCGGTTCGGGCGCGTAGGGGAGGTCGATTTGGATCGGAAGTAGTAGGGGCTTTAGTATCGGGCTGTCCGTGCGCGTAGGGGAGGTCGTTTTCCCGTACACTGCTGGGCGTGCTTTTTCATGGGTTGTCCGTGCGCGTAGGGGAGGTCGGCAGCCGGTGCGAAAGACACGACCGTCCGGTTCCGTGCTCTCGTGCGGGGCTGAAGGCCTGCGTCCGCGACGAACGACCGTCCGGTTCCATCAGCCGCGTTTTTTTCGGGGGCGATCGCGGCGGAGAAGACGGAAGGCGCGCAAAACGGCAGAAAGTGATTGACAACACCGCGCGGACGATGGGAAAATGCCTGTTTCAAGACGGCCTTCCCATTTGTTGAAATGTCGCGTTCCGGCAGGGCTCCGGACTATTGACAGGCCGCCTTTTCTGTGCCTAGAACCTCCCATTCCCTCACCTCACAGTACGTCGGTACGAGAAATCCTCATGTCCAAGATTTTTGATATCATACTCGGCATATTCTCCAACGATCTCGCCATAGACCTCGGCACCGCGAACACATGCGTGTACGTCAAGGGACACGGCATCGTTCTGCGCGAGCCTTCGGTGGTGGCCGTCAAGAAGGACAACCGCGGCAACAATCAGGTGCTTGCCGTGGGCAGCGAAGCCAAGCGCATGCTCGGTCGTGCGCCGGGCAACATCCGGGCCATCCGTCCCATGAAGGACGGCGTCATTGCAGACTTCGAGGTCACGGAAGCCATGCTCCGCTATTTCATCACCAAGGTGCACAATCAGCGTCGCCTCGTGCGTCCGCGCATCATGATCTGCGTGCCCACGGGCATCACGCAGGTGGAGAAGCGCGCCGTCAAGGAATCCGCGCTGAGTGCGGGAGCGCGCGAAGTGTTCCTCATCGAGGAGCCGATGGCCGCGGCCATCGGAGCGAATCTCCCCATTCAGGAACCTACCGCCAACATGGTGGTGGACATCGGCGGCGGCACCACGGAAGTCGCGGTCATTTCGCTTTCCGGCATCGTGTACTCGCGTTCGGTGCGCGTGGGCGGCGACAAGATGGACGAAGCCATTCTGCGGCACGTCAAGCGCAAGTACAACATGCTCATCGGCGAATCCACGGCCGAAGAGATCAAGATTCAGATCGCCTCCGCCTATCCCATGGAGGAAGAGAAGGAAATCGAGGTCAAGGGCCGCGATCTCGTCACCGGCATTCCGCAGACCATCATCATCACGTCCGAGGAAGTGCGCAAGGCCATTGCCGAACAGGTCGACGCCATCGTGCAGGCCGTGCGTCAGGCCCTTGAGCAGACTCCGCCCGAACTTGCCGCCGACGTGGTCGAACGCGGCATCGTGCTCACCGGCGGCGGCGCGCTGCTGCGCGGGCTGGATCAGCTTCTGCGCGAGGACACCTCCCTGCCCATCTTCAGCGTGGACGATCCTCTCGCCACCGTGGTCATGGGCACGGGCATCGCGCTCGACAACATGCGCACCATGCGCGAGGTGTGCATAGACTAGGCGCATCTGCGCGCTTCGTTCTGCCGTGCCTCTTGAATCCATGCAGGAGTCGCCTTGCTGCCCCGACGCATCATTCTTCTCATCATCTGCACGCTGCTGCTGTTTCTGGGTGTCTACACCTGGAATCAGCGCACCGGGCAGTGGGACAGACTGTGCGCTTCCGTGGGCCTGGAGTTCACCGGCGGCATCATGCGCGGTCTGGACAGCCTGCACGATTCCCTTGCAGGCGTGTGGAACAGCTATGTCGATCTGCGCAACGTCCGCCGGGAAAACGACGAGCTGAAGGCGCGGCTGCGCGTGCTGGAACAGCGTCTGGCGGGCACCCGCGAGGAAAGCGCGGAGCTCATCCGGCTGCGTCGTCTCATGCATCTGGAATATCCGGCCTCGTGGCCTGCCCGTGCCAGTCGCGTGCTGGCCTGGCGCATGGGACCGAACGCCGCGCTCTCCACCATCATGCTCTCCAGCGGCTATCTGACGGGCGCCGCTCCCGGCACGCCCGTCACCTCCTGGGAGGGCGTGGTCGGCAGGGTGCTCAAGGCCGGACCGAGCACGTCCGTTGCGCTGCTGCTCACCGATCCCGGCTCCCGCGTGGCCGTCATCACCTCCGAGGGCCGCGTGCAGGGCATACTCTCCGGCGGCGGTCCCGGTCTGCCCCTCGAACTTCGCTTCGTGCGTCAGAACGCTCCCGTGCGCGTGGGCGAGATGCTCGTCACCTCCGGCATTGATTCCTGCTATCCCAAGGGCATTCCCGTGGCGCGCATCACCGCCATCTCCACGGAAGGCACCTCCCGTTCCGGCGCCTCCGTACTCGAAATTCAGGCCGAACCCCTCGTGAATTTCCACAGACTGGAAGAGGTCTTTCTGCTGCAGCGTCCCCTTGATTCCATCACGCCCGAATCCGACGCCGTCTATACCCGCCGTACTCCCGTGATGGAGAGGCCGGAAGAGGCTCCGAACGTCGCCTCTCCAGCCTCCGGAGACGGCGCATGAGCTGGACCGTAGCCGCCTGGTGGCTCTGCTACGCCGTTGTCGCCGTTGCCCTGCAGGCGCTCATGCCCGGTCTGGACTTTTTTCTGTCCGGCTTCATCCTTGCCCTGCAGGAACGAAACGTCCCGCAGCTCATTGTCGTGGGCGCGCTTTTCGTCATGCTTCAGGAAGGCATGGGCAGCATGGCCTTCGGCGGCATTCTGCTCTGGTATGCTCTGGCCGCCATCATCTTCTACGTGGGCTGCGGCCTGCTGCAGGGAACGGGCTTTCTCTTCGTCACGCTCTTCGGCATCCTGCTCTCCTGCGTGCATTATGTGATCTTCGCGCTGCTCGCCACGCTTCAGGACATTCCATGGGATCCGTCGAGTCTCTTCGACGAATGTCTTTTTCAGGCTTTTTTTACCCCGTGGATTTGGTGGGTGGCCTCGGTGCTGCGCCGGGGGGTGATCCATGAAAATAGAAACAGGCAACGATGAATATCAGCCGCCGAAAAGCGGTCTTCTCCTGCTGCAGTGCTGCATAGTTCTGCTCTTTGCCCTGTTCTGTGCGCGATTCTGGTATCTGCAGATCCACCGCGGCGCCGACTACGTCCGCATGGCGCAGGAAAACCGTCTCAGAGAGGAACGCATCTTCGCCCCCCGCGGCGAAATCTACGACGCCGGCGGCAAGCTCATTGCCGAAAACCGCACCGCCTACGGTCTCGCCCTCGTGCGCGAATACTGTCCGGACATCCCCGCCGCGCTCGCCCAGGTCAGCGCATGGACCGGCGTCCCGCTCGACAGGATCACCGCCCGCTACGAGCAGGACCGCAGCAAGGGGCGCAGTTTCGATCCCATCCTCCTGCTCACCGACATGCCCTTCGAACAGGTCGCTCCCATCGAGGCCGAACTCTATAAATGGCCCGGTCTGCGCGTCGTCACCCATTCCCGCCGCTACTATCCCGAAGGCGAGGCCTTCTCTCATATCCTCGGTTACGTTGCCGAAGCCAGCGAAAAGGAACTGGCCGAAGATCCTGAGCTCTCTCTCGGCGACATGGTCGGTCGGCAGGGACTTGAAAGCGTCCTTGAAAAAAGCCTGCGCGGGCAGAAGGGACTGTACAGACTTGAGGTCGACGTGCTCGGCCGTCCTTTGAGCCGTACGCTTGTGGAATCGCCGCACATGGGGCGGAACGTCACCCTGTCCATAGATTCCCGTCTTCAGCACGCCGTCATGGAGGCCATGGGCGACTATTCCGGCAGCGTCGTGGTCATGGATCCCGACTCCGGCAGACTTCTCGCTCTCGTGACGCGCCCCGCCTACGACAACAACATCTTCATCGGCGGACTCTCCACCAGAGACTGGAACGCCCTGCGCAACGATCCCCGCTTTCCCCTCCAGAACCGCGCCATCCAGAGCGCCTATCCCGCAGGCTCCGTCTGGAAGCTCATGATGGTCGGCATGCTCCTTGAGCACGGCATCTCTCCGCAGGAAAAGGTCTACTGCCCCGGCTACTTCAAGCTCGGCAACCACACCTTCCGCTGCTGGCGGAGAGGCGGACACGGCGCCGTCGACATGGAGCACTCCCTCATCTATTCCTGCGACGTGTACTTCTATACCATGTCCGTGCGACTCGGCATCAACAACATGGAGCCGTTCGCCCGTGCCTGCGGCTACGGCAGCGAAACCGGCATCGACCTGCCCTATGAGACCTCCGGACTCGTCCCCTCGCGGGACTGGAAAAAGAGACGCTTCGGCGAATCCTGGCAGCAGGGCGATACCGTCAACGCCTCCATAGGTCAGGGGCATGTGCTCGTCACGCCTCTCCAGACCGCGGTCTTTCTCTCCTCGCTCATCAACGGCGGCTACATTCTCAAGCCCCAGCTCATTGCCGACGCTCCCCGCGAGGTCCGCGCCAGATCGCCCATTTCCGACGCCCACAGGGCATGGATCAAGAACGCCATGATCCAGACCGTGGAAGCGACGGGCGCAACCGCCAGGGTGCTCAAGAGAAAGGACATGACCATAGGCGGAAAAACCGGCACCGCCCAGGTCGTCAAGATCAAAATGGACGGCGACCGCCGCGTCAAAACCGCGGAAATGGAGTTCAGGCAGCGCGACCACGCATGGATCGGCTCCTGGGGCGAAAAGGATGGAAAACGCGTCGTCGTCGTCACCATGATCGAACACGGCGGAGGCGGAGGCGCCGTCGCAGGACCCGTCACCCGCGCCGTCTACGACATTCTCTTCCCTCTGGAACCGGACGACAAGAATTCGAAGAAAAAATAACCTGATGCCGGGAAAGGCAGCGGGGCCTCGCCCCGCGCCCCGCCCGGGGGGAATGATTCCCCCCGGACCCCCTCGACAGGCGGCTTCGGAGGACGTGCGGGGGGCGTGGGATCTGGTGGAACGGACCCGGCGGGATTGGGCGCGGCTGATGCGGGATTTGGCGGGGTGTGGCCTCCGACAGGATCCGGAGCGGCGGCTGCGGGGATTCGGCGGGGCAGTTTCAGGATCTGGCGTTTGCGGCCTCCGGTGAGCGGTAGTTTCAGGATCTGACGGGGACGGCTGCGGGGGGGGCGCGGCGGTGTCCTGCGGCCTGGCCGGGGGCTGATGCGGGATCCGCGGGGTGCGGCCTCCGACAGGATCCGGAGCGGCGGTTGCGGTCTTTTCTTTCTTTTCAGGCCAGTATCCGATGGGGGCGTTCCATGGGAAGCGCCCGGGTGCAGGGCTGCGCGGTCTGCGGAGAAAAAAAATCCCCGGAGCGCTCGACTCCGGGGAGAAAGGCGTTACACGCGTTTGCGTCCGCCGCCCATGCGGTAGCGTTCGGTGCAGGAGAGCACGGCCTTGCGCAGGCGCAGGGAGTGTGGCGTGACCTCGAGCAGTTCGTCTTCGCGCATGAAGTTCAGGCACTGCTCCAGCGACATGGGACGTACCGGCGTAAGGATGATGTTTTCGTCATGACCTGCGGCGCGCAGGTTGGTGAGCTTCTTTTCCTTGGTGACGTTGACGTCGATGTCGTTGTCGCGGCTGTGTTCACCGACGACCATGCCTTCATAGACGGGATCGCCGGGCACCACGAACAGGCGGCCG
>CALUTB010000022.1 GCA_944323575.1 uncultured Mailhella sp.
TGACCGCCGCAAACGTACCGGCAGGACCGCCGCCGACGACGGCGACATCGCATTGCAGTGTTTTCATGCTGTTCTCCTGGTGATGCAGAAAGCGATTCCGCCGACACTCGGCCAAAGTGCTTTCCTACAGCCTAAGGATACATAACGCCGCCACGATGCTCAACAACAATTTTTGGTGATTTAACGATCCTGTGAAAAAAAACGGCCTCCAACAACAGGGAAAGCGGACCTTTCCTTACCGATAATAAAGACTCTCCGGAACGATCTTCATCCCCCTGCTTCTCTTCCTTTCATGTTCGAAAAAACGGACAAGCCTCGCCGAAAGAAGCAGAAACTTCTCTCCATTTTCCGTTCCTGACCGCATACTGCAAGAATTTACCGGCAGACCTCCCTGCATCCTCCGGCTGTGAAGGTAGATTCTTCATCAAAAATCCTGACGGAGCAGAACGGCACCGACACGACCGCAATCACCGTATTTTTCTCCGGTTCTCCGAAAAGATATTTAATGTAAAATTCAGACCTTCTTCAGTCTCACTCAATCGAAAGAACATTCCGACAACCACGTTTCTAATGCATGGAACAGGCCTCCAGAGCCTTGTCCAATGTTGCGGTATGATCGCGGAGACGTCCGTACGCAAAGAAATAACGATGCAACGTCCAGGATTCGAGGTCCAGAATATCCAGCTTTCCCTCGCTCTCGTCGCACAGAAAGGGTTTGAGAGCCTCCACAACCTCGGCGTCGGGAAAGAACTCTCCTTCATGACTGATGCGCAGCAGATCGCCCTTCAGTTCCACGGCTTCCGGAATATACCAGTCTTCCAGCACGGTGCGGACGGCCTGCAGCGTTTTCTCATCGGCTGGATTGAGAGAACCGTAGGCCTTGACGAGGACAGGTCGCATAGATGCTCCGTATCGGACTGTGCCGGACGATCATTTTCCGTCCGGGATGGACAAAAAAACCGCGTCCGGTCATAAGTCCGGGCGCGGCTGAACATTTCACATTCCCAATCAGTGCATGGAACTCATGATGGACAGGGAAGCATTCTTGAGGACGTCACCGAGGGTGCTGGAAAGCGTCTGCTCGGCGAGCGCAGCTCCGGGAATTCCGGTCTTTTCCTGCTGAGAAGCAAAATTCTTGGTCATCACGCCCTGCTTCTGACTGTAAAGACGCGTCTGAATGCGGATGACGGCATCATACTTGGTCATGCTCTGCTCGGTAAGCCACACGCGCTCCACCACGCCGCCGACGATATAGTCAGGCTGACCGGCCTGAGCCTGCGCCATGGAGGTGGCCAGAGACACCTGCGCCCCCTGGCGCGCCAGCTCGTCGGCCAGAGACTGGCTTACCCATTCCGCCACACTGGAACTGGGCTGGAAAGGACTTCCGTCCTTGCGGACGCCGATATCCAGACGACCGCGCTGATCCTCAAAAACGACCACGGCCACACGGGGAGCCGTAGCCACGGGCAGAGCGGAAGCTCCAGAGGTATTATACAGCAGACGGATGTTGTTCTGAGCCAGACAGCCGGTGAGCACGGTTGCGGCAAAAAGCAGCACGGCGCAGAACGACAGGGAAAGACGACGGAAATGAATCATACCTCAACTCCTGAAAAAAGGATTTCCCACCTTAGCGTTTTTATTTCCGGGACGCAACGAGGCAGGAGCGCATTCCTACAGCGCCATTCTCGCCTGATAGAGACGCCCGCCTCTCAGAAGCTGCAAAAGTATCTGCCTTTTGAGAAAGTCTCTGCGGAAGGAGTCCAGAAAGTCCCTGCTGTTTCCGATGGAACGTCCGGAGATGGCCGTAATGGTGTCGCCTTTTTCCAGTCCCAGCTGCGCGGCGGGAGAATCCCTTCTCACCTGCGTGACCACCGCGCCGCTCTTGCCGTCCTTGACGGCAAGTCCCCAGCGCCGCAGCGCCAGCTTTTCCGCCGCAGCGTCGTCAAAGTCGGCCGTCTTCAAAGTAAAGGTGCGTTCCGCACCGTCACGCCAGACCTTCAGCGTGACGGGAGCGTGAGGCTGATGATTGCGCAGCAGGGAAAGATACTTGTCCCGATCCGACACCTTGTTGCCGGACATTTCCAGAATGACGTCGCCGGGCCGCAGTCCTGCGTCGGATGCCGGACCGCCCTTGAAGACTTCCGTGACGAGCAGCCCCTCTGCCGAAGGAAGGCGAAGATACCGTGCCGTACGGGGGTCGACGTTCTGACCGATGAGGGCCAGCCAGGGAGTGCTGACATGTCCCTGATCGAGAATTTCATCCACCACCCGGCGCGCCTTGCTGATGGGTATGGCAAAGCCTATGCCCTGCGCCTTGTCGTAAATCGCAGTATTGATGCCGATCAGCTCGCCGAGAACGTTGAGCAGAGGACCGCCGCTGTTGCCGGGATTGATGGCGGCATCGGTCTGGATGAGATCGGTGAAGACTCCGTCCTCCGCCTCTATGGTACGGTCGAGCGCCGAGATCACGCCCGTGGTGACGGTATGGGAAAAACCGAAGGGATTGCCGATGGCGATGACGCTTTCACCCGGCATGAGATCGGTGGAGTCCCCCATGGCCACGGAAGGCAGCTTTCCGGCGCCCTTGAGTCGCAGCACAGCGATGTCGAAATCGGGTTCCGCACCGACGACGTCCGCGGAAAAGGTGCGTCCGTCAAGCAGACGGACAGAAATGGAAGATGCGCCGTTCACCACATGGGCGTTGGTAAGCACCAGGGCGCGGCGGCTGTCGATGATGATGCCGGAACCTATGCTCTCGCTGTACAGATCCCGGCCGGGTATGTTGAAGAACAGATCGAACGGCGTCAGTTCACGGGAAGAACGGCGTTCAACCAGTGTGCTGGTAATGTTCACCACGGCAGGCGCCACGGCGTTCACGGCCTGAACTGCCGGCGTGACCCTCGCCTGCTGACGCGCGGTGAAGGACGGCGCCGGAGCAGCATGACAGGACGGCGCGGAAACAAGACAGAAAAGAAGAAAACAGGAAAAAACGACGCGTATGCTTGTATATCTGTTCATGACGGAAGGAGCTCCCGGATGGAGGAGGCATATTCTCTTTCAGAAAAGGATGGAAAGGTGAAGAAACACCGTCCTTCCAGCGTGGAAGGGCTATTTTCCCCGGACCAGGTCAGTCAGGAGCGGGACGACCGCTGTGCGGACGGCATGGACGGAGCCTTTTCCCGGCAGAGGCGTTACGGAGAGCTTTGCCGGGACGGGCGAAGGCCGGTAAGCCTCAGGACCAGACACAGGCAACGGACAAGACGCTTCCGATCGGGCGCAGAAGCCGACTTGGAATGGACGGGAGCCGGTCTGACGTCCGGACGTGCGGGACCAAGGCCGTACTCGGCATGGACGACAGGACCGCACTAAGGCGCAAGGCAGCTGGTCAGAAGAAAAAGACAGTCTGCTGCCGCCGGAAGAAGACGCATGGAACACCTCCTGATTCATCACGCTGATCGGCTGAAGGACATCGACGAAACCATCTTCCGGGCAGGAAGAGAGCATCTCCGCAGGTCGTTCAGCAAAACCCCGTCGGACGGCTGCCAACGACAGGACAGGACTCGCCGCCGGAGCGCATCAGTGCCAACGCGGGCCGGCAGGTCCTCCATGACGGGGCGGGGGCGGCGGCGCCGGTCTGCCGTGGGGATGATCATACCACGAACCTCCATGATGCGGAGGAGGAACGACACAGCCGGAAAGAGCCACGAGCATACAGCAGAGCACGGCTGTCACACAGACTCGAAACATACATCCTCCCTGGCGCGCGCACTCACGACCTCTTGAATGTGGCTATGGCCTTCAGGCCGCCTTCGGGCCGGTTTTCAAGCGTCACATCGCCGCCGTGCATACGCGCCATGCTGCGGGCGATGGACAGTCCCAGACCGGTTCCTCCGGTACTGCGGTTGCGGGAACGCTCCACTCTGTAGAACGGCTCGAACACCTTCTTGAGGTCGGATTCCGCTATGCCGGGACCGCTGTCGGAAATGATCACCGAGAGCATGTCGTCTTCATCGACCACGTCCACGACGACATGACCGCCGTATCGTAATGCATTGTCCATGAGGTTCGCAAGGCAGCGCTTCATGCTGAGCGGTCTTGCCGAAAGCGGACGGATGGAGAACATGGCCTCGGGATCCTGCAGTCTCTTCTCAAGCTGGATGTCCTGTCCCATGTCCTGCCGGTCTTCCACGAGACTTTCGATGAGAGACATGACGTCCACCATCGCCACGTTTTCACTCTTGCTGCGGGCGATGTCGATGGTAGTATCCATGATCTGCTGCAGTTCCCCGATGTCCTTCTGAAGCGGAATGCGTTGACTTTCATCAAGCTGCTCCACTCTGAGACGCATACGGGTCAGCGGCGTACGCAGATCATGCGACACGGCCGCCAGCGTACGTTCCCTCTCGTCCAGAAACTCTCTGATGCTGGTCTGCATGCGGTTGAAGGCCTGAGCGGCCTCGCGCACTTCAGTGGGACCGGTTTCCGGCAGCGCCGGCGTCCGGATGTCGCGTCCGAAGCGGTCGGCGGCCCGGGCAAGACGACGAAGAGGCTTCACGCACAGATAGAAGGCCAGCAGACTGATGGCCACAAAAAACATCTCGATGGCCATGATGCTGGTAAAAGGAAAATACGGCATGGACGGGTAACCGGGAGCGGAATCCTCGATGACCACCCATGTTCCGTCATGCAGAGGCACCACGGCCGTGGCCTGATATACGGAAGGACCGTGCACCTTCTTGGCACTGGTGAAATACTGACAGACGGACTGACCAAAGGATTCCATGGGACTGGGAAGATTCAGCGCCCGCAGTGCGAGCACGCCGCGACGCGGCACCTCCGTCTCGGCCGCATGTCTTTCTCCGTGCATCTTGCCGTGTCGCTGCGGCATGTCTCCGTAAAGTCTGGCAAGCGCGACGTTCAACATGTATTCCATGAGTTCCGAAAGTTCCTTCAGGTCATCTTGCACAACAACGGTGACCCGGGAAGACATGAAACGCACATAAAAACCGCGGCTGTTGAACTGCTCGCGCAGCACATAGCGGATTTCCGGAGACGTGGCATCGAGCAGAACGGCCACTTCCGCCATGCGACGGGCGCGATCGGCCATGAGTCCGCGCATGAAGTAGAAGTGACGGGATTCCCCCGCATAGATGGTGGTCAGCAGCAACAGCGCAAAGAAACCGGCGGAAAAAATGAGTATGAGACGCGACAACAGAGAATCGGGCGACAACCGTGCGGCCAGCCGCCTCATGCGGGCAAGAAAACCGCGCCCGCTTCCGGTCCCCGTTCGAGTTTCCGAAGAGGACATGACTACTCTGCCGTAATGGCGCTGGTGAATACATAACCGTCACCGCGCACCGTCTTTATGAGCTTGTTCTCACGACCCTTGTCGCCGTCCCCGGTATCGCGCAGGCGGGCGCGCAGACGACAGACCTGCACGTCGAGACTGCGGTCGAAGGGACTGCGGTCCGTCTCCTGTCCCTGCAGCTCATCCTGAATGAAATCGCGGCTGAGCACCTTCTGCGGATGCTCAAGAAAAATGGTGAGCAGCCTGTATTCGGCGCCGCTCAGATTCACCACCATGCCGCCGGGAGCGATGAGATGACGGGCGGATATGTCCAACGTCCAGCCGCTGAAGTGATAGGCCTTCTCCGGACGACCAGCCTCAGCCGACGTATCCTGCGTGCGGCCGGAACGACGCAGCACGGCGCGGATTCTGGCCAGAAGCTCACGCGGCTGAAAAGGCTTGACCACATAGTCGTCGGCGCCAAGTTCCAGTCCCACGACACGATCGGCCGTATCGCCGAGAGCCGTCAGAAAGATCACGGGCACGGAAGCAAGATTCTCCATGGCACGAAGACGCCGGCACAGGGACAGGCCGTCCTCGCCAGGCATCATGATGTCAAGGACGATGAGATCGGGAACCTCGTTCTCGATACTCTCGAACATGGCCTTGCCGCCGTCGGCCACGCGTACGATGAAGCCGTGCTGACGGAGATAGTCGGCCATGAGGTCGCGTATATCCTGATCGTCGTCAACGACGAGAAGGGAAAGAGAAGGCGTCTGCGAAGTATCGGTATCGGGCATGGTAAAGTCCTCCAGAACTGTCTGAGGAAGACTATAGCCGGGAGCGATATTAATCGCACCCTTTTTCCTGTTACAATATGTTTCAGGAAACTTGCCTCCTCTTGCCTACATGAGTCTGAGCCGGCGCTCCACCTCGTCGATGATGTAGCGGGGCGTGGAGGCCCCGGCCGTCAGTCCCACGGTCCTGACGCCAGAAAAATCCGCAACATTCAGCTCGTCGGCCGTTTCCACGAGCACCGTGGGAACACCGCGCATGCGCGCAAGTTCCGCAAGTCTCTTCGTGTTGCCGCTGGACTTGCCGCCGGCCACCACCATGGCCTGTACGCGGGCCGCCACTTCTCCGGCTTCCTCCTGACGCTCCCTCGTTGCATCGCAGATGGTGTCGAGCATGACGAGGGACGCGCCGAAACGGGAGGCCAGACGCCGGTACATCTCATCGAAAATGAGCCTGTCCTGCGTGGTCTGGGCGGCAAGAACCATGGGGCGCACCTCCAGCACTTCCCGATTCAGCAATTGTTCCAGTTCGGCAAGAGAGGAAAAAATGTGGCTTGCTCCCGCGGCGTAGGAAATGAGTCCCCGCACCTCGGGATGCTCCGCCTCGCCGTAGAGCAGCAGCTCCCGGCCCGATGCCGTGGCCTCGGCAATGGCAAGCTGGGCGTTCTTCACTCTGGGGCAGGTTGCGTCCTCAACTCTGGCGCAACGCTTGCGAAGTTCCTCTTCCACATTTCTGGGAATGCCGTGTGCACGTATCAGTACGGACATGTCAGATTCCGCCTCGGAAACGGAAAGCAGACACCGCACCCCCCTGCGGGCATAGTCTTCGAGCACCTGAGGATTATGGATGATCTCGCCGAGTGTGGCAACACGCTGTCCGGGACGGGAGGACACTATGGTGTCGAGCTTGTGCAGAGCAAGGGCCACACCCATGCAGAACCCGGCGTGACTTGCGCGTATGACGTTCATGAAAACCTCCGTCAGAATCTGGGGGCACGTCTGACGCGCCGCAGGAAAGGAGACGCCACAAGTTCGAAATAGTCGCGATGAAAGAACCATGCGATGGCAAGCCAGGACGCCAGGAAGAGAAAACCTCCCACCACAAGCACGATGAACTGCTGCAGAAGAGGATGCCAGTCCTTCATGAGAAGAAATCCGTCATACATGACGGCAAGCATGATGCCGCACCCCGGCATGGAGATGAGGACACTCCGCCATGCCGTTCCCCACAGTCCCGAAAAGGCGTTTCCCGCCCAGCGACGGCGAGCCACGATCATGAGAACCAGCGCGTACAGAGCAATGCAGCCCGTGGTCACGAGAGCCACACCCCTCGCGCCCATGACGGGAATGAACAACAGATAGCCCGGCACCGCAAGCAGCGTGGCAATCGTGCCCACCACGGCAGGCGTCAGTGTATCCTGCATGGCATAGAAAGCCCGTCCCGTCACCTGCTGCAGAAGCCAGAACGGCACCGCAAGCAGCATGATCTGCAGCAGCGGCGCGGCTCCCCTCGTCTGGACGACGGAAAAGCTCCCCCCCTCAAAGATGAACCCCAGCACCGGTCCGGAAGCCGTTATCATCCAAGCCGTCACGGGAACGGCCACGATCATGCTGTTTTTCATGGTGCGTCCGAGCGTGTTCCGGAACTCGTTCATGTCCCCTCCGGCGGCCAGAGAGGCCAGGAAGGGAAAGGACGCCACGCCTGCGGCCTGCGCCACCACGCCCACGGGCACCATCATGATGCGCCGGGCGTAGTTGAGCAGACTGACGGCGCCGTCTCCGGCCATGCTGCCGAAAATGCGGACGAACTGCTCATCGAGCACCACCACGGACTGCCCTATCATGAGCGGCAGGGCCAGGAGCAGAAATTTCTTCATGAGCGGATGCAGAAGACCGGGCAGAAAGCGGATTCCTCCGGCTCTGACCGCCATGAGCGGCAGCATGAACGCACCCGCGGCCGCACCGGCAAGCACCCCCCAGCAGAAGCCTTCCATGCCCTGTGCAAGACCGAGCGCAGGCAGCCCCACGCCGAGAAGCAGAATGAAGCCGTTGTAGACGAGCGGCATGAGCGCCGGAACCGTGAACTGACGCCGGATATAAAGAATTGCCGACAGACAGGCTCCCGGCAGAAAAAATATCTGCGCCGGAAGCACGATGCGAAGGAACTCCGAAAGCCTCGTGCACTGCTCGGGACTGAATCCTGGAGCCACAAGAGGAGCAAGGCACGGCGCGGCGATCCATGCCAGCAGCGAAAGCAGACCGATGGAAAGCGTCGCCCAGCAGAACACCACGCCGAAGAAGCGCCAGCCGTCGGCCTCGTCCTCATCGAATTTTCTGGACAGCAGCGGAATGAGCGTGATGGACACGTATCCGCCCGCCAGAAGATAATTGAGAAAGTCCGGAACCACGAAGGCCGCAAAATAAATATCCGACTCTCCGCCCGCGCCGAACTGCCAGGAAATGATCTTGTCCCGGAAAAGGCCCATGAAACGGGAAACAAGAACGCTGAACGCCATGATGAGAGCCGCTGCCCCCATTTTCTGCCGTGAAGTCAGAAACATGCTCATACCGGAAGTCCTGAGTAACGGGAAACGGACAGAATTCTCACGCTTTCCGGGGGAATGACGACATACTCCCGGCTGAGCGGACGCCAAGAATCCGTCAGCTTTGCATAGGGCAGGCAGAAAAGCGCGCCCGCCTCCAGGCTGCAGTCCAGAAAATGCAGCCCCTCCATATCCATATAATGTCCCACCGTCCAGTGGTCCACATAGGGCTTCTCCGACGGAGGCGCCACACGAAAAAAACGGAACACGGACACCAGCGGCATGGGCGGTCTCGCACTGGAACGCAGGGCCTCCCATACCTCGTCGCAGGGCGCGTCCGGTCCGAACGGCGCGCTGACGCGCAGGTCGGGAAACTCATGCCGCCGTACGTCCTCAAGCATGAAGTCCACCAGAGACACATAATCGGTCCTGTGTTCAAGAATCTGTCTGAAGGTCTCCGGCTCGGCAGCCTGGGCCGCAAGCGCCCGGTTGAATATGCGCCTGGCCTGATGCGGCGTCAGACTGAAAAGCACCTGCAATGCGTTGAGCACCGCGTACATGGCACAGAAATTATCAATTTTCCCCTGGTAGAACGGCTGCATGGCTGACTCCCGTACACACTCGATGAAGCAGGAGGACCCGTCGGCCCATACCATGAGCCATCCTTCTGTTTTTCCTTTCTTATGGGCATACCGTGACGCCCGTATCCAGTCAAGAAGCTGGACAGGGCGCAAGTCCCTGTGTATAGTATCGACGTTTGAGGCATATTACCATAGCTTGATATAAAGATATGCCTTATTTCCTGAACGCCTCAGCTCACGGGCGTTCAGCGTCCGCATCATCCCTCCGAGCGATACGAGAACTTCAAGGAGAGTCCATGATCCCCCCTAAAGGCAAATACCTTTTCACTTCCGAATCCGTTACCGAAGGCCATCCCGACAAGGTTGCCGATCAGATTTCCGATGCCGTGCTCGATGCACTGCTCATTCAGGATCCCGACTCCCATGTGGCCTGCGAAACGCTGGTGACCACGGGCATGGCCATCGTGGCCGGCGAGATCACCACCAAGGGCTACGCCGATCTGCCCGCCATCGTGCGCCGTACCATCCGCGACATCGGCTACGTGGGTTCCGACATGGGTTTCGACGCCCAGACCTGCGCCGTCATTTCCTCCATCGACAAGCAGTCGCCCGACATTGCGCAGGGCGTCATACGGGAAAACCCCGAAGATCAGGGCGCCGGCGATCAGGGCATGATGTTCGGCTTTGCCTCCAATGAGACCGACACACTCATGCCCGCTCCCATCTACTGGGCGCATCAGCTTTCCCTGCAGCTCTCGCGCGTGCGCAAGAACGGCATCGTGGACTTCTTCCGTCCCGACGGAAAGACGCAGGTTTCCTTCGAATACATCGACGGCAAGCCCGTGCGCATCAACAACGTCGTGGTGTCCACCCAGCATTCGCCCAAGGTAAGCCACGACGACATCGTGGAAGCCGTGAAGAAGGAAGTCATCCGCCCCATTCTTGAGCCGTCCGGATACTTCGACGAGAAGGACTGCGAAATCTTCATCAACACCACGGGGCGTTTCGTCATCGGTGGTCCCATGGGCGACTGCGGACTCACCGGCCGCAAGATCATTCAGGACACCTACGGCGGCATGGGCAACCATGGCGGCGGAGCGTTCTCCGGCAAGGATCCCTCCAAGGTCGACCGTTCCGGCGCCTACATGGCCCGCTATGTTGCCAAGAACATCGTGGCCGCCGGACTTGCCGACCGCTGCGAAGTGCAGATCGCCTACTGCATCGGCGTGGCTGAACCCGTTTCCGTGCTGGTGCATACCTTCGGTACCGGCAGGCTCCCCGACGAAACGCTGACCAGAATCGTGCGCGAAGTGTTCGATCTGCGCCCCTACTTCATCTGCAAGCGCCTTGATCTGAAGCGTCCCATCTACAGCAAGACCTCCTGCTACGGACACTTCGGCCGCGAACTATCCGAATTCACATGGGAAAAACGCGACGCCGTGAACGATCTGCTCACCGCTGCAAAGCTGTAGTCCGTTTTTCCGACGCGCACCGCGCACCTGACAACGAAAAACACGGAGGAAGATGATCTTCCCCCGTGTTTTCTTTTTAATAAAGATATGCTTCGGCACACGTCCTGCGAAATGTCACTCCCTTACCGCGTGGCATCCTGCTGCAGCACATGCGGCTGCGTGAAGGGAACACGAGCCGACCACCAGCCAGCCTCCGGCACGGACGCGTTTCAATGTATCCTCACGCACGCGCGCCGCAGCGTCGGGATCCATGTCAAAGCTGGCTGAAACGGAAGGCATGGCTTCCTGTGCGTCAAAGGCGTGAAGCAGATCGTTCCAAAACAGGCAGGTATCGCCGCCGTACTTCATCATGATGCCCACATATCCGGGCGTATGCCCGGCCTCATCCACGGCATGAACGTCTGAACGCACCGGAAAAAGATCCTTTCCGGGAAAAACGTACGGACGCGGTCCCCATAGACGCTGACTATGCCGGCAACGCTCCCGAACATCCTGTGCATGCTCTCAGACGCGGTCTTCGCGGCCCCGGCATCGGATCATGCGGCCAGTTCCTTTTCGAAAAACAGAACCGCAGCCGAAGGAAATACCGCTCTGCCGTCCCGCACAAGTCCGCCGACATGGTCTCCGTGCGCATGGGTGATGATCACATGCGTCACGTCCTTCGGTCCGCCCCTCCGCTTCGCGAAGCGCGCTTTCCAGCGCTCCGACCGTCAAGTCATGGATCGTGTCCACCAGTACCACGACGCCGTTTCCGCGAAGAAGCACATTCGGCACGTTATGATACGCATCGTCCGGATAGATGCGCGCGATCTCTGTCTTCTGCGCGTCGATGGCCGGCCGGACTATGGCGGCGTTCAAATCCTTCTGCACAAGAGAAATGACACGGAAGTCACATCCCCCATCAGAATTTCATGAAAGGGAACGTTCTCCGCCCGCGCAGGAACTGCCGTTGAAACCGTCATCATGAAGACTCCCGGAAACTGAATCATCCGTTTCCACATGACGGCCTCCTTCAACCCAAAAAAAGAGAGGCAGCTTCCTTCCCTCTGAAATCGCGACACTTCCGCTTAACGGCCGTCGCGTCCCTGCAAACGGGCCGCAGCACATCAGGAAGAGAAAAATATCTGCCGAAAGTTTAAATCAGAGCCGCCCGCACCGTCAGCTTTTTCTTCCTCCGCCCCGTGGACCCGCCGTCAGATTTCCAGCTCCTTCAGACGCGCCTCTATCTCGTCGGCCCGCTCCAGCAGTGCAAGCTGTTCCTCCTCCACCTGCGGCAGTCTGGCAACCTTTCTATTGAAGGCTTCAGGATCTCGGCCGAACAGATCAGGATCAGCCAGCGCCTCTTCCAGCGACTTCTGCTCCTTTTCCAGCGCGTTGAGCTTTGCGGGAAGCTCTTCCTGCTCCTTGAGCAGGGCTTCCTGTTCACGTTGTTCCTTGTAGGAAAGGCGGCGCTTCTTCGGCGCGTTTTCCTTCCATGTCTCGCGGGAAGAAGAAACCGTCTTCCTCTCCTCTGGTTTCTGACGCTGGCGCAGCCAGTCCGTGTAGCCGCCCACGTATTCGCGTACCTTTCCGTCTCCCTCCAGCGCTATGGTTCCGGTCACCAGTTCGTCAAGAAAGGCACGGTCGTGACTGACCACGATAACGGTACCCTTGTAGGAGGCAAGCATTTCCTCAAGCAGTTCGAGCGTTTCCGCATCAAGATCGTTGGTGGGTTCGTCAAGCACCAGCAGGTTGGAAGGCCGGGTAAAGAGCTTCGCCAGAAGAAGTCTGTTACGCTCTCCGCCGGAAAGAAGACCGACAGACGTTCTCAGCCGACTGGAATCAAAGAGAAAATCCTGAAGGTAGCTCGCCACGTGGCGGGGTTCTCCGTTGATGATCACCCTGTCGTTTCCCTCGACCACGTTGTCCATGACGCTCTTCTCGTCGTCCAGAGAATCGCGCAGCTGATCGAAATAGGCTATCTCAAGTCCCGTGCCGAGGCGCACCGTACCCGACGTGGGCTTCAGTTCTCCGAGCAGCACGCGCAGAAAGGTGGTCTTGCCTGCGCCGTTGTCGCCGATGAGTCCGATCTTGTCACCGCGCTGGATGATGAGATTCGCATTCTCAAAGACCTTGTATCCGTCAGGCCAGGTGAAGGAAACGTTCTTCATCTCCGCCACCAGCTTTCCAGACTTTTCCGCCTCCTGGACGTTGAGCGTGGCGGTCCCCATGCGTTCACGCCGTGCGGCGCGCTCCTCGCGCATCTTCATGAGTTCACGCACTCGGCCCATGTTGCGGGTACGACGAGCCTTGATGCCCTGCCGTATCCAGATTTCCTCCTGCATCAACTTTCTGTCGAAGACGGCGTTCTGCATATCCTCGGCGTGCAGACGCTCCTCGCGCCGCTCCAGATAGGCGTCGAAACCGCAGGCATAACCGTAGAGCTTCGCACGGTCGAGTTCCACCATGCGCGAGGCCAGACGGCGAACGAAGGCACGGTCATGGCTGATGAACACCAGCGTGCGTCCCTGTCTGGCAAGATATTCTTCCAGCCAGCTGATGGTGCTTATGTCCAGATGGTTCGTCGGTTCATCCAGAAGAAGCACATCCGAGGCGATAAGCGCGCGGGCCAGCGCCACACGACGGCGCGTTCCGCCGGAAAGCGTGGAAAAATCGGCTTCCGGATCCAGCGCCAGACTGTTGATGACGCCGAGGACCTCCCCGTGTCTCTCCCAGACTTCGCCGTGTTCCATGACTCTGTCGGCCTCCTGCGCGAGATCCGGAGCAAGCAGATCACGTCTGTCCGAAGCAATGAGATGCGCCGCCGCCAGAAGATGTCCTTCCCTGCCCAACGCATCGGCCGTCACGCTGAACACCGAGCCTTTCCAGTGATCGGGAACCGCCTGCTGCACATAGCCGATGCGCAGTCCCGGCTCCTCATGCCTCTTCCCGGCATCGAGGGGAAGACGCCCGGCCAATACCGACAGCAGCGATGACTTGCCCACGCCGTTGCGGCCAACGATGCAGAGTCTGTCGCCCTGCTCCACAAAAATCTCGGTATGATCCAGAAGCTGTCTGTTGCCCAGCGTAAGGCTGGCATCCTGAAGGGAAAGAAGAGCCATGACAATCTCACAGGTTACCGGGCGCAGGCCCGTGACATCCGAAAAGCAGGATTCCTCCCTCCGTGACGAAAAGAATCCCTCAGCAGAAAAATGATGAGCCGGCGGCGCGCAGAGCGACAGGCCAAGGCATGCGCCCGCATCTCAGGCGCTCACATCCGGCTAGTGCGCCTCGCCCCAGCTGTGCCCCACTCCCGCATCCGCCACCAGCGGAACGCGCAGCTTCATGCCCAAGGCGGAGGTGTCGGTCATGAGCGCCGTAAGACGGGAGGCCGCCTCTCCGGCGTCCTTTTCAGGGACTTCCACGATGAGTTCGTCGTGGATCTGCAGAAGCATTCGCGCCTTCATGCGACGAAGGGGCACGTCGTTGTATACGGACAGCATCGCCAGCTTGATGAGGTCGGCGGCGGAGCCTTGAATGAGCGTGTTCACGGCCTGACGCTCCGCAAGAGCACGGGCCTGACCGCTCTGCGAAAGCATGTCCGGCAGAGGTCGACGCCGGCCGGAAAGCGTGGTGACATAGCCGTTTCTGCGCGCCTCTTCCTCCACGCCGTCGAAAAATTCCTTGATGTGGGCGAATCGGGCAAAGTACCGCTCAATGAACATACGCGCTTCCGAAAGAGAAATACCGAGATCCTGACCGAGCTTGCGCGCCCCCATGCCGTAGATGAGTCCGAAATTGATGGTCTTCGCTCTGCGGCGCTGATCCGGATCGATCTGCGACGGGTCAACGTCAAAAAGCAGCGCCGCCGTGCGGGTATGAATATCCTCTCCGTTGCGGAACGCGGAAAGCAGGGTGGGGTCCTGCGAATAGTGGGCAAGGACTCTGAGTTCCACCTGCGAATAGTCCGCGGATACGAGCTTCATGCCCGGCCCTGCCGTGAAGCAGGTACGCATGCGCCTGCCGAGATCGCCCCGCACGGGAATGTTCTGGAGGTTGGGATTGCTGGAGGAAAGCCTCCCCGTGGCGGTGGCCGTCTGATTGAAGGTGGTGTGGATGCGGCTGTCCGGCCCGGCGAGTCTGGGAAGAGGCTCGAGATAGGTGGAACGCATCTTCTCAAGCTTGCGGAATTCCAGCAGAGCATCCACCACAGGATGCTGTCCCGACAGCTTTTCCAGCACCGCCTGCGAGGTGGACGCCTGACCGCCCTTCGTGGACTTCGCGGCCGCAAGCCCCAGCTTTTTGAACAGAATCTCGCCGATCTGCTGCGCGGAACGGATGTTAAACTGCTGTCCCGCCTCCCGGTAGATGCGTTCGGTAAGAGCATCAAGTTCGCTCTGTACCTCATCAAGAAACGCCTTGAGCGCAGCCTTGTCTATGGTGATTCCCTCATTCTCCATGGAGACCAGCACCGGAATGAGCGGCATTTCCATGTCGTGAAGAAGACGGAGAAGGCCGTCATGCTCCAGACGCTTCACCATGTCGTCGTACAGGGAAAGCGCAAGCGTTGCCGGTCTCTCCATGGACAGACCGCTCTTTTCCGCCTGACGGGCGGAAAGACTCGGCCATCCGTAATCCCTGTCCTCCGGAGCCAGGAGATACGCGGCAAGACCGAGGTCGAAGCAGCGCGAGGCAGAAAGCGTCCCCCATGCGGCATGTCTGTGCAGCAGACGCTTCATGTCGGGCGTCACAAGAAGAGAGGACGACGACGCCCAGGCCACAAGCGCACGGCTGTCTCCGGAAAAAAGCTGTTCGTGCACCACTCCTGCCTCGTCTCTCACGGCCACGCACAGTCCGCCGCTCTGGGAACGATGCACCACGGGCGCAGGCGTTACGGCCGCCACAAGACCGGAACAGGACGGCAGATGCGAAACGTCATCCGCTACCTCCATTGCAGGCACGGGAGCCGGTTCGTCGAAGAGAGAAAGCTGACGGGACGCCCTGACGGGGTTCTCTGCCTCAGCCGTCGCCTCTCCGCCCTCATCTCCACGGAACCGGACGATGCCCTGCCGCATGAGACTGTCCAGCTCCCGGACAAGCGCATTCATCTCGAACTCCCGCAGGAACGTACGGGCGTGCTGACGATCCAGCGGTTCCACGGAAAGCCGGTCGAGAACCTCCGTGCAACAGTCGGTATGAAGACGCGTCAGTTCCCGGTACAGGAACATGGCCTCCTCGTTGCCTTCGAGTTTTTTCCGGATGGAAGGCGGCACCTCGGCCATGCGGTCGCGCACATCCTCAAGACTGCGGAAGTCGCGGAACAGCTTTTCCGCCGTCTTCTCCCCTATGCCCTTCACGCCGGGCACGTTGTCGGACGTATCGCCGATAAGGGCCTGAACGTCCGGCCACTGGGAAGGCTCAAGTCCGGTCTCCTCGCGGAAGGAGTCTAAAGTGACGAGTTTCTCCTCCCTGGATGCGGGATCCCACATCACCACCCCGGGCGCCAGGCACTGGCGCAGATCCTTGTCCATTCCGATGATGACCACGGGACGCTCCGGTCCGTATTTCGCGGCAAGGCTGGCGATGCAGTCGTCGGCCTCGCATCCCTCGGAAACGAGCACCTTCATGCCCAGAGCGCGGACAAGATCCTGAAGAGGTTCGATCTGCATGAGAAGTCCCTCCGGAACCGGGGGACGATTGGCCTTGTAGGCGGGAAAAAGCTCATGCCGGAAATGCTTCCCGTGCCCGTCCATGATGAACACGAAATACTCCGGACGTTCCTCGCGCAGCAGCTTGAGCAGTACGCGTCCCACGATGTGCAGCGCCCCCGTGGGAAATCCGTCGGATCGCGACATACCGGAATTGGCAAAAAATCCCCGGAACAGAAAGGCGTTTCCGTCCATCACATAGAGGGGTTCTTCGGTAAAACCGAGGTGCTGCTTCAATGACATGGCTCTCTCCTGAAAAAATGTCTCCCGCATCCTAGCCCGATGCGCAGCCCCCCGCAAGAGGTCTCCGACGCCCCGGCACACACTCCGCGCGGCTCTGCCGCAGCGCTGCGGCTGGCTCCACATCGCCTTCAAGGCTTGTCATCAGCGGGGAATTTTTATATCGTTGGCATTCCTTTAATGCCGGGTGTCCCGGGCAGGTTCGCCTGCCCGTCCATTTTCAGGTTTTCCACTTTCAGCCTACCTGTCGGGGGTATGTATGACTTTCTTTTCTCTGGTAATCGTCTTCGCGTGCGCGGCCTTTGCGCTGTACTACGCCTTCAAGACGGCCAAAAACATCCTCGCCGCCTCCACCGGCAATGAGGATATGCAGCGCATCGCCGGCGCCATTCAGGAAGGCGCTCAGGCCTATCTGAAGCGCCAGTACCGCACCATCGCCATCGTGGGCGTGGTGGTTGCCGTCCTGCTGCTCTTCACCATGTCCTTCCTCACCGCTCTGGGCTTCGTGCTCGGTGCCGTCCTTTCCGGCCTGGCCGGCTTCATCGGCATGAACGTGTCCGTGCGCGCCAACGTGCGTACCGCCGCCGCTGCCGAAAAGGGCATGGTTCCCGCGCTGAACATCTCCTTCCAGTCCGGCGCCATCACCGGCATGCTGGTGGTCGGCCTCGGCCTGCTCGGCGTTTCCGTGTACTACGCCATCCTCGCCATCTTCGGCGTGGCCACCGAAGAAATCATGCAGGCCCTCGTGGCGCTGTCCTTCGGCGCCTCCCTCATCTCCATCTTCGCCCGTCTCGGCGGCGGCATCTTCACCAAGGGCGCCGACGTCGGCGCCGACCTCGTGGGCAAGGTGGAAGCCGGCATTCCCGAAGACGACCCCCGCAACCCCGCCGTCATCGCCGACAACGTAGGCGACAACGTCGGTGACTGCGCCGGCATGGCCGCCGACCTCTTCGAAACCTACGCCGTGACCGTGGTGGCCACCATGCTGCTCGCCTCCATCTTCTTCGACGGCGCCCTCCAGACCAAGATGATGATGTTCCCCCTGCTCATCAGCGGCGTGTGCATCATCGCCTCCGTGCTCGGCACCTTCTTCGTGAAGCTCGGTGAAGACCGCAAGATCATGCGCGCCCTCTACAAGGGACTCATCGCCACGGCCGTCATCTCCGCCGTGCTCATCGCCATCGTCACCATGTTCGTCTTCTGGGAAGAAGGCAGCATGACCATTCAGAACATCAGCTTCAACGGCTTCAGCCTGCTGCTGTGCTGCCTCACCGGACTCATCGTCACCGGACTCATCGTGGTGGTCACCGAGTACTATACCTCCACCTCCTACCGTCCCGTGCGCAGCATCTCCAAGGCGTCCACCACCGGTCACGGCACCAACGTCATCCAGGGACTCGCCGTGTCCATGGAAGCCTGCGCCGCTCCCGTGATCATCATCTGCGCCGGCATTCTCTTTGCCTATACCCAGGCCGGTCTGTTCGGCATCTCCCTTGCCGCCACCACCATGCTGGCCCTTGCCGGTATGATCGTCGCCCTCGACGCCTACGGTCCCGTGACCGACAATGCCGGCGGCATCGCCGAAATGTCCGGTCTGCCCGAAGAAATCCGTGAAACCACCGATGCCCTTGACGCCGTGGGCAACACCACCAAGGCCGTCACCAAGGGCTACGCCATCGGTTCCGCCGCCCTCGCCGCCCTCGTGCTCTTCGCTTCCTACACCGAAGACCTGAGTCGCTACTTCCCCGATCTCAACGTGGTCTTCGCCCTGCAGGATCCCTATGTTCTGGTCGGTCTCTTCATCGGCGGTCTGCTTCCCTATCTGTTCGGCTCCATGGGCATGAAGGCCGTGGGCCGTGCCGGCGCCGCCGTGGTCGTGGAGGTGCGCCGTCAGTTCCACAACATCCCCGGCATCATGGAAGGCACCGGCAAGCCTGATTACAGCGCCTGCGTGGACATGCTCACCAAGTCCGCCATCAAGGAAATGATCATTCCCTCCCTGCTGCCCGTGCTCGCCCCTGTGGTCGTCTACTACATCATCAAGGCCTGCGGCGGTCAGGCTGCAGCCTTCGCCACTCTCGGCGCCATGCTCATGGGCACCATCGTCACCGGTCTGTTCGTGGCCATCTCCATGACCTCCGGCGGCGGCGCCTGGGACAATGCCAAGAAGTACATCGAAGAAGGCAACTTCGGCGGCAAGGGTTCCGAAGCCCACAAGGCTGCCGTGACCGGCGACACCGTCGGCGACCCCTACAAGGATACCGCCGGTCCCGCCGTCAACCCCATGATCAAGATCATCAACATCGTCGCTCTGCTTCTCCTTCAGGCTCTTGCCTGATCATGACGCGAGGACGGGGTTGTCCCGTCCTCCGACGAGTAGTCTTTCAGAAAGCCGCGGTTCGTCCGCGGCTTTTTCTTTCCCTCAGCTTTTTCCAGAACCTCACGCTCCCCGCCTTCGTGCGGCGACATCGCCGGATGCCGGGAGCCGTTCCCTCTTTCCGCCTCAAAAATCCCATGAAAGCCCTTCTTTCCAGCGTATCGGACAACACCCGCACGCATCTTTTCTTTTTCAACCTGCTCTGGGCAGCCGAAAGGACTCCAAGGTTCTTTCCTGCTCTATACGAACTACGCCGCCGAAGTCGGCGGCTTTTCCGCGCGGCCAACGGTCTCGTGGTCGCCCTGTGCAAGGTGCCGGGCTTTCTCTGCTTTCCGGCCATGCTTCCAGAAAATCGCCTGAGTCCTCCGACGTGACTCCAGCATGAGGCTTGCCCGGATCATCAACCATATCGCCGCCGTCAGCGTTCCCCCGCTCGGGCGGATGACCGTGGGCGACGTTCGGCTATCAGCTGTCCTTCTGCTGCGGCACGGGTCTGACGCTCATCTTCCTGCTGCCCATCCAGTTCATGGACAGGGAAATCGCCGGTGCGGAAAAAGGGCATGAACGGACCTGAACGCCCTCAGCACAGGAGGCGGGCATAAATGCTTGAGGTGCAGGTCACGCTGGTGTACGCTGAAACAAGCTGTTTCAACAGGGAGAAAACATGAGCGAACTGGTACGTTTTGGAGTATCGCTGGAACGAAATCTGCTCACGGCCTTTGACCGTCACAGTGAACGCAAGGGCTTTGCCAACCGTTCCGAAGCGTTGCGTCACTGCATACGCCGGGAACTGGCGGAAGAAATCGTTTCCGATCCCGACGCCCCGGTGGCCGGCGTACTGACACTCGTCTACGACCATCACGACAACGATCTTCCGGGACGTCTCACCTCCCTTCAGCACGAAGCCCACGGCATGGTGCTCGCCACCATGCACGTTCATCTGGACGAACATCACTGCCTGGAAACCATGGCTCTGCGCGGTCCCGCCGCCGCCGTGAACGAACTGGCCGACAGACTCCGTTCCTCACGCGGCGTTCTGCAAAGCTCCTGCTCTCTTACAGCCATAGAAGCCGTACCGGAAAGCCATGTCTTCCACGAGCATCCACATAAGGAACACAAATGAGCACTATTTCAAACTCCGACACGCCGCACTCCCTCATGGACGTGCAGAGCAGCCCCTCCAGCGTGGCTCTCGACATCGACCGCGTCGGGGTCAAGCACATCGAACTGCCGCTGGTGGTCAAAGACCGTGATCTGGGTCGTCAGCATACCGTGGCAAGCGTCGACATGGGCGTCGACCTTCCGGCTGCCTACAAGGGCACCCACATGAGCCGCTTCGTGGAAGCGCTGGAAAACTGGCGCGAAGCCAGCGCGGAAGAGCTGGACTACAATTCCATGAAACGACTGCTTTCCGACGTGCTGACCCGTCTTCATGCGCATCGGGCCTATGCGAAATTCAGCTTTCCCTATTTTCGTACCCGCAAGGCTCCCGTCTCGGGACAGGCCGCTCCGGTACGCTATCTCTGCCGCCTCACGGGTGAGCTGGAACAGGGTCGTGAAGGCCCGCGCTTTCTTCTGGAGCTGGAAGTTCCCATCACCACGGTATGTCCCTGCTCCAAGGCCATCAGTCGTGCTGGCGCGCACGGTCAACGCGCCGTGGTCCGCATGGGACTGCGCATGAGCCGCTTCGAATGGCTGGAAGGCTTCATAGACATCGCCGAAGAATCGGGTTCCGCCCCCATCTATACCCTACTGAAAAGACCCGATGAAAAATTCGTCACCGAGCAGGCTTACGACAACGCCCTCTTCGTCGAAGACGTGGTACGCAACGTGGCCACGCGTCTGGAAAGCCATACCCACGTGACATGGTTCCGCGTGGAGGTGGAGAGCGAAGAGTCCATCCATGGACATAACGCCTTTGCGAGCATCGAACGTTCTCCCGTCAGAACGTGACGGGCCGAATACGGATGCGGAATCGCCGCTTTTCTTCGCAGTGAACATACGAAAGGACATTTTTTGATTTTATTTTTTTTAAAAACGGACTATGCTCCCATAAAACGGTCTTTCACCAACCTTTTTCATCGAGACATCCCATGAGAACCTATCACGCAAAGAAGTCAGCCGGCGGCGGTCTGATCCCGCCATGGATGCTTGCGTCTCTCTAGTCTCGTCTCCGTATCCCGGCTCCGGCCGGGCCTCTCCGGCATTCTGCCGACACTTCCTTTTTCTTCGAGATTTCACCGTGAACGACTATCAGATCTTTGTATATATAGCTATCGGCATCTATCTGCTTCTCATGCTCTACATCGGCCTGCTCTGCGCCAAACGCAACAACAATGCCCATGAATACTATCTGGGCGGCCGGAAAATGGGACCCATCGTCACCGCCATGAGTGCGGAAGCCTCCGATATGTCTTCGTGGCTTCTCATGGGGCTGCCGGGACTGGCGCTGTTCACAGGCATAGCCGAACCCGGATGGACTGCCATCGGTCTTGCCCTCGGCACCTATCTCAACTGGCTCATCGTCGCAAAGCGTCTTCGCGTGTACAGCGAGAAGATCCACGCCATCACCATCCCCGACTTCTTTGCCCGTCGCTTCCACGACACAAGCAGTCTGCTCGTCGGCATCTCGGCGCTCATCATCGTCATCTTCTTCATCCCCTACACCGCCGCCGGTTTCGCCTCCTGCGGCAAGCTCTTCTCCACACTCTGCGGACTCGACTACGTGACAGGCATGCTCATCGGAACCGTGGTCATCGCCGGCTACACCATTCTCGGCGGATTTCTGGCAGCCTCCATGACGGACCTTGTTCAGTCCATCATCATGACGCTGGCCCTGTTCATCATCGTGGTCTTCGGCATACACATGGCCGGCGGCTGGGAAGCCGTCAAAGCCGCCGCCGACTTCGACGGTTACATTAGCCTCACCCATGCCACCAACGTCGTCAGCAGGGAAGTGTCCGAGTACGGCACGCTCACCATATTCTCCACGCTGGCATGGGGTCTCGGCTACTTCGGCATGCCCCACATTCTGCTTCGCTTCATGGCCATCCGTGATGAAAACGAAATAGCCATTTCCCGTCGCATAGGCTCCACCTGGGTGATCATCGCCATGAGCTGTGCCATCTTCATCGGCATCATCGGCTACGCCATGATACAGACCGGCGTTCTCGCTCCCTATGCCACCGGCTCCGACGCCGAAACCATCATCATTAAGATCAGCAGCCTGCTCAGTTCCTTCGGCATCATTCCCGCATTCATGGCCGGTCTCGTGCTCGCCGGCATTCTGGCCAGCACCATGTCCACGGCATCCGGACAGCTTCTTGCAGCCGCCTCCAGCGTGTCCGAAAACCTGTTCAAGGGCGTGTTTCACATCCAGATGACCGATCGCTCCACCATGCTGGCCGCCCGCGGTACCGTGCTGCTCATTTCCATTGTGGGCACCATCATTGCCTGCGATCCCGAAAGCTCCATCTTCCAGATCGTTTCCTTCGCATGGGCCGGATTCGGCGCTTCCTTCGGACCTGTCATGCTCTTTGCCCTGTTCTGGCGTCGCTGCAACCGCTGGGGAGCTCTTGCCGGCATGGCGGCCGGCGGCGTCATGGTCTTCGCATGGAAGTATCTGGTCAAGCCCATGGGCGGCCTCTGGAGCATCTATGAGCTTCTGCCCGCCTTCCTCGTGGCATGTGCCGCCATCGTCATCGTGAGCCTCATGACCAGAAAGCCCGACGAAGAAATGCTGGAAGACTTCGACGCCGTGAACAACGCGAAGTAACGCAGGTTCATCGCCATCATGCAAAAGGCCGCCGGAATATGTTCCGGCGGCCTTTTGCTGTCTTCAGCTTCCAGGGCCGCATCCCCGGACCGAAACTTCCGAATTCTCCGACAGTATGCCCCTTCATGAACAGCAAGATCCGCCTGCTTCCCCTGAAAGAACCGATCGTTTCCGCATCACGTCCGCACGGACCTAATCCAGCTCCGCAGACAGGACTGCGCACAGACAGAACACAGGATCAAGCTCTGTTGCGGCAAAGCCTGCATGAGACGGAATCTTTTCGTTCCCCGTCGCCTTCCGTCTGCCGGAAAACAGAAAGCCGACCCGAGAGAAGGGCCGGCTTTCCGAGAAGAAGACGGGAGAAACGCCGGATCCCGTCCGTTCGGAGCAGATTCCGCCTTCGGCGGCGCGCCTGTCCCCGCGCGTGGGCGGAACGCGATCGTTCCGCCCGGACAATGTACGATCAGTCCGTCGCGAACTTTTCGCGCTGCACCCTGAGAGCTTCGGCCTGTTCCTCCCAGCTGGAGAAACCTGCCTGCTGAAGGGCATCGAATACCGTGGCATCCCAATCCCAGGCAGCGTATGTCACGGGCTTGTGGAAGGTGCGGCGGAATTCGGCAAGCTTATGACGGGCATCATGCTCGAACGGCGTGCTGAAGCAGGCGGAGAGTTCCTTATGAAGACGTCCCACCTCCTCATCATACCAGGCGCGGATGTCCGCAGATTCCGTCAGTTTCGCCGCTTCGGTATACCCGTGCTTTTCGAGAAGTCCGCGCAGCTTGGCCTTGTGCTGTTCACCGAGCCAGTGTCCGAGTCCGGAACTGGGAATGTGCTCAGCTTCCACGGCGGCAAAGTCGGCCTTGGTGCGCATATAGGTATCAGGCACCACGGAAGCGGAAACAATGCCCGCTATGGCCACCATGCCGCGCAGAATGACGCTGTTGGCCACGCCCTGACCACAGAATCCGACCTTCTTGCAGAACTTCTGACCGGTGAAGATGGTGGTCAGAATGGCCCAGATGACCGCCGGGTCCTCTTCATCATAGATATGCGAAAGTTCGGCGTTGTCGCGGTCCGTCGCCAGAACCATCTGCGTCATGTCGTTGGAGCCGATGGAAAAGCCGTCGAACTCGCTGATGAACTGACGCGCCAGAATGGCATTGGACGGCAGCTCGGACATAAGAAGTATCTTGAGTCCGTCCTCACCGCTGCGCAGACCGTGCACATCGGCCAGATAGGAACGCATGGAACGGGCCTGCTCCAGCGTGCGCACGAAGGGAAGCATGAGCATGAGATTGGTGCCGCCGTACAGTGTACGGGCACGCTTGAAAGCTTCGATTTCCCAGTCGTGAATGTCGCGGGAAACGCCGCGGTACCCGAGCATGGGGTTGTCTTCATTGTGCTCGAACAGGCATCCGCCCAGAAGATTACGATACTCGTTGCTCTTGAAGTCCGTGGTACGGTACACGATGTCCTTGCCGTAGAAGGCCATGGCGAACAGAGCAAGATTGCGGCCGAGAGTACGGATATAGTGATCGCGGCCGCTGGTATGGCCGTTGGCCACGATAAGATGTTCAATCTTTTCAGGAATGCTGCGGATTTCCTCGATTTCCTTGCCGAGACGGGTACGGGCCGCCACGCTGCGGCGAATGGCGCCGATATGGAACAGCACTTCCTGGACAAGAGGCTTCTTGGAAGCTGCGGACACTGCGGCCTTCACTTCTTCCTCGGTCACCGTGGAGCCGGGTTCGTCGGCGCCCATGACCACGCGGACGTGGGTGCGCAGATCGTCGGAAGTCTGGAGGACTTCCTCATTCATTTCAGCACGCTGCATGTATTCGGCCATGAGGGCTTCGGCACGGGACACACTGGAGGTGTTGGCATAGAGAGATGCCATGTCCATGAGCTGTACCACATAGGGCTTGAGCTGTACGTCGGCAAAGGGCGAACGCACCTGGCCCACGGCGATCTGCTCGGTGACGCGACGGCTGACCTGTTCCTCAAGATCGGCGAGACGACGTTCCACAAATCCTTCCAGAGTGCCGTTGTCATAGGCTTCCAGAGCGGCGGGATGCGCGCCTATGTTGCCGAGCATGAATTCAGCGCGCAGCAGTCCCACTTCAAAATCGGGAACATTGCGCAGACGGGAAAGGAAAAGAGCCTGATTCACGTCGGCAAGCACAATGCCCACATGCGTACGGGTCGCAGGCAGCTTGGATATATCCAGCTCGCCGCCCACCTCGCACAAAGGAAGAAGTCCGCGGTACACAAGTCCGCGCGTACCGTCCACGGTTACGGGCATGCCGTCCATGGAACGCATGGCAAGGGGGTTCTGCACGCCGATGACGGCGGCTATGCCGAGTTCGCGGGAGGTTATGGCCGCATGACTGGTATCGCCGCCCACGTTGGCGATGATGGCGGAAGCCACGCGCATGCCGGGCACCATGTCGGGATCGGTACGTTCGGCGGCAAGAATGTCGCCGGGATGAATGCGGTTCAGCTCCAGAGCGGAACGCAGGAAGCGCACCGTGCCCTGTCCCGCGCCGCGGGAAGCGCCGTTACCGGAAAGAAGCACCTCGCCCTTGGCGGCCGCTTCGGGAAGCACTTCCTTGCGACGCATGAAAATGGTGTAGGGATGTTCGTCGAATTCGGCGTTCCAGCGGGTTTCGGGACGGGCCTGCACGAACCAGAGGCGCTGCTTGTCGTCGATGCAGAACTCGGTGTCCATGATGATGCCGCCGTACGCCTTGCTGATGGCGCGAACGCCCTGTGCGACTTCAATGGGCTGATTCTCTCCGAGCGCCCACTGATTCACCTCTTTTTCCGGCACGGACTCGATATGCGTGCCGTCGTTGTCTTCATTGTAAACCATGCGCACGGTCTTGCGGCCCATGAAGCGCAGAACCACGTCGGTGCCGTCGTCACGCTGGAAGACATAGAACTTGTCGGGAGTCACCATGCCGCCCACGATGGATTCGCCAAGACCGTAACTCGAGTCGATGCTGACGAGGTCGTTGCGGCTCGTACCGCGGCAACCGGTGGCCGTATCGGCGGAGAAGGCCGTACCGGCCACCACGGGACGGATCATGCGCATGATGCAGACGGACAGCGCCGTATTTTCAATGGCCCACTCCTTGCGCGCGGCATCGGCGATGGAAGGATCACCTTCCTTTTCCGCATTGGAGACGGCATCGAGAATGGCTTCGCGCCGATAGGTCATGGAACGCAGGTTGTAGGCGGACGCACAATCCCAGAGATAGGCTTCAGCCACGGCGTCCTCACCGGTAATGTTCAGGAAGGTGTCCTGCAGACCGGCAAAGGCCTTCTTGCGCGAATCCTCACCGGCCGCGGAGGAACGCACGGCCACGGGAAATTCCCCTTCTCCGGCCTCGTCGCACATGTCGCGGTACGCCTGACGTACGGCCGCATCCACCTCTGCGGGAAGGGTTATCGAAAGGATGGCGGCCTGCACCAGCATGGAGCGGCGACGAAGCTGATCGATATTTTCCTGCGATTCCGCAAAGCCGTGCACGACCTGATTGATGAAGTCACGCAGACAGGTGCTGGCACTCTTTCCGGCGCCCAGTTCACGAATCTCGGCGGCGGCGCGACGCACGAAGCTTCCGGAGAAGGAATGATCGGAAGCCACGGCCGGGGAGGTCCAGTCCACCTCGGCCATGGCTCTATCCACGACCTCGTATACAAGAGAAGCATTCACACGGCTCTCATCAAGAACCACATGAAAGGCCGTGGCGGGAATGGCACGGAACTGGGGCGTACGTATACCCTCCACACGGCTGATGAGCGCGGTATTGTAGTTCTTGCCGCCCACCAGCATTTCCGCGGATTCGCCCATGCGGACGATGTCCGCGCCGGTCATGATAAAACGGGAACCTGTTTCGTTCTTGGTATCCATGCTCATAAAGACCTCTCGGTCATGTTTCGGGGAAAAGCCCCTGCATTTCATTCAGATGTTGCCGGTGCCCGGCCTACGCTTCCAGATGGGAAGCCACAAGACGGATCAGGCGGCCGAGCTGATGCGTAAAGCCGGATTCATTGTCATACCAGACCACGACCTTGAGCATGGTCTTGTTCATGACCGTGGTGAAGGAGGCATCTATGGTACCGCCGTGGGTATCGCCCACATAGTCTATGGATACCAGCGGCTCGTCACAGTAACCGAGCGCCTCGTAAAGCCAGGTCTCGGAAGCGTACTTGAGCGCGGCATTGACCTCCTGCGCCGTGACTTCCGTCTTGAGTTCGCAGGTGAAGTCCACCAGCGACACGTCGGGAGTGGGCACGCGCAGGGCACCGCCGTTGAGCAGCCCCTTGAGTTCGGGAATGACCAGTCCCACGGCAGCCGCGGCGCCCGTAGTGGTGGGAATGATGGAAAGTCCGGCGGCACGACCGCGGCGAAGATCCTTCTGCGTACCGTCCAGCAGGCGCTGACTCATGGTATAGGAATGAATGGTGGTCATAAGACCGTGAAGAATGCCGAACTCGTTGTGCAGAACCTTGACGGCAGGCGCAAGACAATTGGTGGTGCAGGAGGCCGCGGAAATGACGTCGTGCTTTGCAGGATCATAAACATCCTGATTCACGCCCATCACTATGGTGGCGTCGGCATCGTTGCAGGGCGCAGAAATAATGACCTTCTTTGCTCCGCAGTCCATGTGAAGAGCCAGAAGGTCACGTTTTCTCAAGGTTCCGGAGGTGTCCACGACAATGTCCACGCCGTAGTCTCCCCACTTCCATTCGCCCTTATCGCAGCGCGTGATGACGATTTCCCGGCCGTCAAGCATCAGACCGTTTTCCGTGGTCTCCACCCTGCCGGGGAAACGTCCGTGTACGGAATCGTACTTGAGCAGATACGCCATTTCCTCATTGCTGGCGCGATGACCGTTGATGACGACCACTTCGCACTGCGGGAACAGGTGCATGACACGAAGCAGATATCTGCCGATGCGTCCAAAACCGTTGATACCTATCCTGATCATGAGGGAATCCTTTTTTTGACGGCCATGAGGCGACCTTCTGTCTCTCCGACACCCGAAGAAACCTTGCGCGGCGGCCTTACCAAAGAACCGTACAGGACCCCCGTGTCCGCAGAACGGCAGAATCATGGCAGTTGCGTGACAGCCTTCCTTCGAGCATCCGTCAGGGCAGGCTTTCCGCAGTTTCGTCCGGAGCACGCCGCTTATCGAGCGCCGTTCGTTCCGAATCTTCCCTACATCCGTCCTTCGTCGGGACATCTTCCCTTTGTAAGCAATATTAAGAAACGGCGTCAGAGCCGGCGACGGACTCGCCGTCAGAAACTTAAAAAACAAAACCGACCCGGGACGGAAAGGAAGATCCCGGGTCGATTCCATCCGGCATCCTGCGGGTGTGGAGCCGGCAACGCCGTATGCTCCGTTGCCACAAGAAGCATACAGGCTCATTCTGTTCTCTGAGGTTTGGCTGTTCCCTCATAAAAAAATAACATAGTGAACATCAGTGTCCAACTGAGGGCAGTTATGTGTCAATTATGTGACAGTCTTCTCTTTTTTATAAAAATATGTCATTCTCACACCAGTAAATGGCCCGGTATTTTCATCTGACTGTGTGACATTGAGGAAATCATGAGCGAAAGCCTCATTCTCGTCGTGGACGACGAACAGGATATACGAGATCTGCTGGTCTTCAACCTCAAACGCGAAGGCTATGCCACACTGGAAGCCGCCGACGGCATGACGGCTCTCGAACTGGCCAGAAGCAACAGACCGGCCCTCATTCTTCTCGACGTCATGCTGCCGCGCATGGACGGCCTTGCCGTCTGCCGGGAACTCGGCAAGGACAGAATCACGGAAAATATTCCGATCATCATGCTCACCGCCCGCGGTGACGACGTGGACCGCATCGTCGGCTTCGAACTCGGCGCGGACGACTATGTGGTCAAGCCCTTCAACACCCGTGAGCTTCTGCTCCGCATCAAGGCCATGCTGCGCCGGCGCGCCGCCCGGAAGGACGACGATCCCGTTCTGCGCTGTCACGGCGTATGTCTCGATCCCCAGGCGCATAAGGTGACCGTCGACGACAAGCCCGTGGAACTTACGGCCATACAGTTCTGCCTTCTGCAGGATCTCATGCAGAACCCCGGCTGCGTACGCTCCCGCGAAGAGCTCCTCGGCTCCGTATGGGATTATCAGTTCGACGGCTACGATCGCACCGTGGACACCCATATCAAACGTCTGCGCGCCCGCCTCGGGGAAGCCGCCGACATCATCGAAACCGTGCGCGGCATCGGTTATCGCTGCAAGGGGTAGCATCATGAAGGCTCCCTCCATCATACCCAACAGAGAGTCCTGCTTTACCGATCTCACGGCGCCTCAGCCCGCAGCTGCTCCTGCGGCATTCTGTCCCGATCCTCCCATTCCGCTCAACAGCATTCTCGACAGTCTCGACGAAGGAGTACTTATTCTTAATAAGCAGGGCATGGTTCTCAAGGCCAATCCTTCCTTCTGCAAACTTTTCACCACCAGTGCCGTAGGCATGCCGGCATCCGCCGTCGTGCCCGGCTCAACCTTCCGGGAAATGCTCGACGCCTTTCTGCACGACTTTCTTCCCGAACATCACTCCTCCCCGGCCTTCCGCATCACGCTGGAAAAAGATCTCGTACTCAGCGTCCGCATCACGCCGCTCAAGGATCAGGATCATCTGTTCGCCAATGAGGCGGCTCCCCATGCCGTGGTCGTATTCCACAACATCAGCGATCTCGTCCGCATGAGCAGAAGACGCCGGGAATTCATGGGAGAGGTGGCTCATGAGCTGCGCACTCCCCTCACCACCATCATCGGCTTTGCCGAAACCATTCTCGATCTGCCTCCGCACCACACCGAAGACCGTCAGAAATTTACCGGCACCATTCTGCGCAATGCCCGGCACATGGCCCTTCTGGTGGAGGATATGCTGCGCCTCTCCAAACTGGAAAGCGGTACCGTTCCCCTTCAGCTTACCTGTGTCCGCGCCACCTTCGTCCTGGAAGACGCCCTCGACGCCTGTGCCCCGCATCTGGAGGCAAAAGACCTGACGGTCGACATCCACATGGACAGAACCATGAACATCCGGGCCGATGCCCACTACATCACGCAGGTCTTCCGCAACCTTCTGGAAAACGCCTGCCGCTATGCTCCCAGAAGCAGCATGATCACCATCACGGGTGAACCTTCTCCCTTTGAATCCATGGCGGTCTTCACCGTGGCGGATCAGGGGCCCGGCATTCCCGAAGAAGACTGTGAACGTATTTTCGAACGTTTCTACCGTGTGGAAAAGGAAAGAGTTTCGCCTTCCTCCACGGGCCTTGGTCTTGCCATATGCAAGCACATCGTGGAACGGCACGGCGGCATGATCCGGGCAGAAAAAGGCCCAGGCGGCATGTTCCTGTTCACCATTCCCCTCGCTCAGTAGAGAAATGGAGCCTCGCCCGGGAAATCCCTTTTCCGGTGTTGACATCCCCCATTAAAATCCATAAAAAAGATGTCCGAAGCGCCAGCTTAGCTCAGTTGGTAGAGCAACTGATTCGTAATCAGTAGGTCTGGAGTTCAAGTCTCCAAGCTGGCTCCA
>CALUTB010000023.1 GCA_944323575.1 uncultured Mailhella sp.
TCGTGGCCGGCACCTTCAACGGCTTCGCTCCCGACGGCTCCCACATCGAGGCCAACGGCTCCACCGCCACCATCTCCATGCTGTTCATCCTCATGGCCGTGGTGTTCGGCTTCTGCGTCTACCGCAAGAATCTGCCCCTGTCCGTGTGCACCATCGTCGGCATCATCGTCCTCGTCATCTGCATCATCTTCGGCCTCAACTGTCCCCTCTATCTCTCCGGAGACACCTGGATGTACATCATCGGCATCTACATCTTCGTGGCCTCCGTCACTCCGGTCTGGATTCTGCTCCAGCCCCGCGACTATCTCAGCTCCTTCCTGCTCTATGCCATGATGATCGCCGCCGTGGTCGGCGTCCTGTTCGCCAACCCCACCATCAGCCTGCCAGCCTTCGTCGGCTTTGAAGTGAACGGTCAGTATCTCTTCCCCGTACTCTTCGTCACCATCGCCTGCGGCGCCATCTCCGGCTTCCACTCCCTGATATCCTCGGGCACGACCTCCAAGCAGCTCAACAGCGAAAAGAACGCCCGGATCATCGGCTACGGCGCCATGCTCGTGGAATGCGCCCTCGCCATCGTGTCCCTCATCAGCATCGGCTACATCTACACCCAGGCAGGCGCCGACGCCTTCAAGATGCCTCCCACCGCCGTCTTCGCCCGCGGCATTTCCGAAATGCTCGCCGTGGTCGGCTTCTCCAGCCCCGAAGCCCAGAAGACCGCCTATGGTCTGCTCATCCTCTCAGTGTCCGCCTTCTGCCTGACCTCCCTCGACACCGGCACCAGACTCGCCCGCTACATGTTCACCGAATTCTGGCTGAACCCCGGCGAAACCCCTGAAAACGTCACCGACTTCCGCAGGGTGCTCTGCAACAAGTACGTCTCCACCGGCTTCACCGTGATCGTGGGCATTGCCTTCGGCATGGGCGGCTGGTCCAAGGTGTGGCCTCTGTTCGGCGCGTCCAACCAGCTGCTTGCCGGTCTGGCTCTGCTCGCCGTGGCCGCATGGCTCAAGAACGCCGCGCGCAATCATAAGATGTTCATCTTCCCCATGGTCTTCATGATCCTCGTGACGCTCACCTCCCTGGCCCTCACCTTCAAGGAAAAGATCGTCACCATCGCGTCCGGCCAGGGCGACATGTTCGCCGCCTACCTGCAGGCCGGTCTTGCCGCCGTGCTGTTCATTCTCGCCATCTTCCTCGTGCGTGAAGCTCTGCCCGTGCTCACCGGCAAGAAGAATGTGACCGTCAAGTCCTGATTCCGACTCTCTCTCCAGAAAAGGCGCGACCTTCCGGCCGCGCCTTTTCTTTTTTTACGCTTCCCGCTACATTTTCCGCATGAACATGCCCGTTGAATCCTCCTTTCCCGCCCTGCTCGACGCCCTCCGTTCCCATGACCGCGCCATGCTCGTCGCGCCTCCCGGCTCCGGCAAGACCACTCGCGTTCCCCTTCTGCTCATGGAACACACGAAAGGGACCATTCTCATGCTGGAACCACGACGCATCGCCGCACGTTCCGCCGCGCGCTTCATGGCCGCATCCCTCGGCGAAGAAACAGGACGGCGCGTCGGCTACCGCGTCAGACTCGAAAGCCGCGTGAGCTGCGAAACCCGCGTGGAAATCATCACCGAAGGCATACTCACTCGACGCCTCATCGCCGATCCCTCTCTTTCCGGCGTCGGCTGCGTCATCTTCGACGAATTTCACGAACGCTCCCTGCAGGCCGATACCGCTCTCGCCCTCTGTCTGGAGGCGCAGGAGGCGCTTCGTCCGGATCTGAAGATCCTCGTCATGTCGGCCACCATGGATACGGACGAGCTTTCCCGTCTGCTCGCCCCCTGTCCCGTGGTGCGCGCCGAAGGCCGCATCTGGCCCGTGGAGATTTCCTATGATCCCTGTCCGGCCGGCAGCGGCAGCTTCGCGACCCCTTCCGGCATGGACGCGCTTCTCTCCCATGCCGCGGCCGTCGTGCGTCGGGTTCTGGCCGAAGACGGCGGTTCCGTTCTCGTCTTTCTGCCGGGACAGGGAGAAATCCGACGTCTCGCGGAACGGCTGCAGCACCTGCCCGACGACGTTTCCCTGCATCCTCTCTACGGCGACCTCCCCGCTTCCGCCCAGGACGCCGCCATGGCTCCCGCCGCCTGCGGCAGACGCAAGGTGGTGCTCTCCACGGCGCTTGCGGAAACGAGTCTCACCATTGAAGGCATCCGCGTCGTGGTGGACTGCGGTCTGGCCAGAAGCGCCCGCTTCTCTCCCGCCACGGGCATGAGCGCCCTTGTCACGACGCGCGTCACGCAGGATGCCGCGGATCAGCGCGCCGGACGCGCCGGACGCATGGCACCGGGACGCTGCGTGCGGCTCTGGCACGAGGGAGACACGCTTCTTCCCTCGCGGCGGCCGGAAATTCTGGACGCCGATCTTGCGCCCTTTCTGCTCGACGTTCTGGCCTGGGGCAGCCGTCCGCAGGATCTGCCGCTCATCACGCCCGCGCCCGAAGCCTCGCTCTCCCGCGCCGTGCAGACCCTCGAACTTCTGGACGCGCTGCAGCAGAAGGACGGACGCATGCGTCTTTCCGGCCACGGCAGGGACCTGTGCCGTCTGCCGCTGCATCCGCGTCTTGCGCACATGGTTCTGAGATCCGGAGACCATCTGCCTCTGGCCGCGGCGCTCGCCGCGCTGACGGAAGAACGCTCTTCCGGCACGGGATGCGACGTGCGTCCCCGGCTTGGAGAGCTGAAACGTCCGTCGCGTCTGCGCCGCTCGGCGGAACAGATTTTCTCGCTGGTTCGTCCGAAGGCCCCGCTGCCGCTCCGGGACGTCTTCGACGATGAAGGCAGCGCCGGAGCCATGCTCTCTCTGGCCTGGCCGGAACGCACGGCCCAGAGACGCGAACACGGACGCTTCCGTCTGGCTTCCGGCCGCGGGGCGGATCTCCCCGACGGGGACGCTCTGGCCGACGCGCCCTTTCTGGCCGTGGCCGCGCTCGACGGCGGCGCGGCGGGCACGGCGCGCATCCATCTTGCCGCGCCTGTCGAGGTCGACACGCTCATGCGTCTGCACGGCGACCGCATCCGTCAGGAGACCGTCGTGCGGTGGGACGAACGCACGGAAGCGGTGCTCGCCCGGAAAAGAACGCTGCTCGGCAGCCTCGTGCTGGACGACGTTCCTCTGCGCGGCGACGACATTCCCGCAGACAAAGTGACGGAAGTCGTGGTGCAGGCCGTGGTGCGTCTCGGCCCCGGCTGTCTGCCGTGGACGCAGACGCTCAGACAGTGGCAGGCCCGGGTGATGCTCATGCGCCGCATGGATGAAGGCGGAGGCTGGCCGGACGTGAGCGACAGGGCGCTTTTCGAGGCGCTGAGCCGCTCCCCGCTGGACAACTGGCTGAGTCCCTGGCTTTCCGGCGTGACGAGGCGGGATCAGTTTTCCGCCATTCTGCTGGAGAAGGCACTGCACGACATGCTTCCCCATGCGCTGACGCGCCGTCTTGACCGCGAGGCTCCGGAGAGCCTGCAGGCGCCTTCCGGCTCGCACGTGCGCATCGACTATCTGCCCGAAGGCGGTCCCGTGATGGCCGTGAAGCTTCAGGAAATGTTCGGACAGAAGGAAACGCCTTCCGTATGCGGAGGAAGATGTCCGCTGACCGTGCATCTTCTTTCTCCCGCGGGCCGACCGCTTCAGGTCACGCGTGATCTTGCCGGATTCTGGCGCGGCAGCTATGCCGCCGTGCGTTCGGAAATGCGGGGCCGCTATCCGAAGCATCCCTGGCCTGAAGACCCGCTGACCGCCATGCCCACAGCGAAGACAAAGAACGCTCTGAAAAGGGGATAGCGCATGGAATTCAGCGTCGGAGACATGGTCGTCAATCCCTCCATGCCCCAGTGGGGCCGGGGGGAGGTGCTGGCCGTGGACGAGGGCAAGGTCATGGTGCGGTTCGGACGGTACGGCGTGCGCAGGATGTCGGCCTCGTTTCTGGCTCCGGCAGGTTCAGGGCCATGCCCGGAGTCTGCCGGAACGCGGCGTTCCGGCCCTGAAAGGGGGAATAAAAACGCCGCCGGAGGAAGACATACGAAAAAACGGGGCGGAGACGGGGCGGAAACGTCGGATCTCGTCCGCCGGGCGCTTGCCATGCTGCATGGAGATGCGGACGACGACACGCCTGCAAAGGCGGAACCCGCCGGCTCTCTTGACCAGAACGCGGCGCTGCAGGCAGAAAAAGACGCACGGCTCCGGCTCGACGAGGCGGTGCTCCGCTTCTGGCGTGATGCCGAGGTCTTTCTCGTGCCCGACGTGCCGCGCTCCTCGCGTCCGCCCGTGACCGGCGCCCGGCGCTGGGAAACGGTGTCCGCAGCCCTTGCCGTGAACGGGCAGAGCATGAACGGCGGACGGAGCGTCCCGCCCCTGAGCGACGGGGACCTGCCATGGATGCAGCCTCTGCCCTCGGGCTTTGCGGCGGCATGGCACATCGTCTATCTCGGCGTTCTGCCCCGTCAGCGCCTGTCGGACATCATTCTGGAAAAGACCGGCAGCGGTCCCGAGAAACCGGAGGAACCGGGGACGGGAGAAGGATGTCTGGCCGCCGTGGTGCTGGACATGGCGGGCATGCCCGTACCGGAAAGCTATGTTCCGGCCTCCTTCGTGCCGGGACTTGCGCGCTGTCTTGCCGGAAAGAGTCTGGACAGACTTCCGCTGGACATGCTGACCATGCAGTCCGACTTCGACCGGCGGCGGAGCGTGCGCGACGAACCGTTCCGCCTCCCGTGGATCGAGGAGGAAATACAGCGTCTTTTCAGCATGATGCAGGTGGAAGGCGAACCGTTCCGCATGGTCGTGCGTTCGGTGTACTTCCGTCCAGACCCGAAGGGACGACGCATCGACGACGTGCAGAACGATCTGCTCAATTCCTTCTATCTTTCCGATCTGGACCGTCTGCTGGCCGTCGCGAAAACAGGCTTTCGCGGCGTGTTCGCCCGGTATCTGGAAGGCGGCGGGGACACGAACCGGCGCTGCGACGTGCTGGCCGCGGGCGAGGAAAGCCGCATCAGCCGGGAAAGGTCGCTCGCCATCGACCGCATGGCGCAGGGACGTTGGCCCCTTTCTCCGAAGCAGCATCTTCTTCCGGCGCAGCTTGCCGCGGTCACGGAGATGCTGCACGGGGAACTGACGGCCGTGAACGGACCTCCCGGCACGGGCAAGACGCGGCTGATCTGCGACGTCGCGGCGGAACTTGTGGTGCGGCGCGCCGAAAGACTGGCCCGTCTGCGCCGGCCCTTCGAGATCTTCACGTCCTCTTCCGGGGACTTTCATCCGCTGCGCAGAGACATCATGAAGGGGACCTGCATGGTCGTGGCCGGCAGCAACAACGCCGCCGTGGAGAACATCACGCGTCATCTGCCGGATGTCTCCTCCATCAGCCGGGAGGACTTTCCCGACGCGGAATATTTTCCCGACGTGGCCGCCTCCGTGAGCGCGGCCTTCGCGCCGGCCGACAGTCCCGTGCCGTCCGGACGCTCCTGGGGACTCGTGGCCGCGGTGCTCGGATCGGCCTGGAACTGCGAACAGTTCGCACGCGCCTTTTTCTGGGGCTTCCGCGATCAGGAACGGGGCATGGCTCTGCCCGGCATGAAGCAGACCCTCGACGCCTTCCGCAGCTATGAGGCCCACGCGCAGGCCGTGGAAGCATGGCACGGGGCCGTGAAGGACTTTCTGGCCGCCTCCGACGCCGTGCGCCGGCGCAGGCAGGAACTGAAGCGACGGGCCGGCGCGGCGCAGACCGGATCAGTGCCGGAGGAAAACGGGGAATCCCTCATCAGCCGGTTCATGGCGCTCATGAACGAAAGTCGCGCGCTGCGCGCCGCGGCGGGAAAGGAAGATCAGGCCGCGCTGGAACTGACCGAAAGACTTGAGGCCCTGGAAGCCCTGGCCCGGCGCGCGCAGCAGGAAAAGGGACGGCGCGAAGAGGGGGAAGAGCTGCGCTTTCCCTGCCGCCGGTTCTGGCAGGACGAAGCATGGCAGCTCAAAAGCGTATGGAACGACGAAGAGCTGGAACGCCTGCGTTCCCGGCTCTTTCTTCAGGCGCTGCGCCTTCATGCATGCACGATCAGGGCCTGCGCGAGGGAGTTCACCGCCGACGCCGCCGCCATCACGCGGCATCTGCGCGGCGTGCCCGTCGAGGAGGCGGAGGTCTCCGACATCTGGAACGCGCTGTTCTTCATGGTCCCCGTGGTCTCCTCGACGCTCGCCTCCTTCAGCCGTCTTTTCGCCGGCATGGGACAGGGCTCTCTGGACTGGGTGCTGATCGACGAAGCCGGACAGGCCTCTCCGCAGAGCGCGGCTGGCGCACTCTGGAGAGCCGGACGCGCGGCCGTCATCGGCGATCCGCAGCAGATAGAACCCGTGGTCGCGCAACCGGAAGCGCTGCTCGACACCCTGCGCCGCCGTCTGGAGAACGGCGGACTCTCCCTTGAGCCGTGGTCGCCGAAATCCCAGTCCGTGCAGACCATCGCCGACAGAAGCGCCCTTCTCGGCACATGGATGGACTGCGCCGGACGCCGCGTATGGACGGGCTATCCTCTTCGCGCGCACCATCGCTGCGCGGAACCCATGTTCAGCGTGTCCAACCGCATCGCCTACGACAATCAGATGGTGCAGGCCACGCGGCAGGAAAATCCTGTGGATTCGCCGCTCGGAGCAAGCTGCTGGTTCCACGTCGAAGGACGCGTGGCCGACACCCAGCTCGTGCAGGAAGAACTCGCCCGGCTGCGCCGCTGTCTTCTGCGCCTTCAGGAGCACTGGCCCACGGTGCGCGGCAGCGAAGGAACGCGGGACGCGACGGTCTTCGTCATCTCCCCCTTCCGCACGGTAGCCCGGCACTGCCGCCTGCTTCTGCGCTCCATGGGGCTGTCCGAAGAAAGCGTCCGTTGCGGCACCATTCACACCTTTCAGGGCAGGGAGGCCGACATCGTGTTTCTGGTGCTCGGCTCCGCACCGGGACAGGCGGGCCGCGGCAGCCGTCAGTGGGCCTCGCGCAGGCCGAACATCCTGAACGTAGCCCTGACCCGCGCCCGTTCGCTCATCTATGTGGTGGGAAACCGGCGGGACTGGTGCAGGCATCCCTTCTTCGACGTCCTTGCGGAGGAACTGCCCGTCAGAGAGGACGCCTCCGACTGAAGTTCTCCCGCCTCAGCCGCAGGGAAACACCATCACCCGCTTGCCCGCCGTACGGGCCTTGGTGATGGAATCGCGCGTTCCCCGGGACAGGCCGTCCCAGAAGGCCACGAGCACGTCGGCCCTGTTCACGATTTCGGTGTTCCGCACGGGTCCGGCCTTTCTGCCGTGCCTGCTCCAGTCCGCGGCAATGACTTCGAGCGGCAGACCGTGACGCTCCGCAAAGCGGGCGGCCAGCGCGTCGGCGCCGCGCGCTCCGCCGGAAATGACGACGTCTATGTCCTCCACCCGGAAATTCCGGAGAATGCACTGTTCCAGCATTTCATAATCCAGGAAGTCTCGAGATCCTACCACGGCCAGCTTCATGCTTCATCCCCCGCCGACAACGCCTGCCTGCTGCAAGACTCCGTCCCGCCACCGGACGGAAACAGGTTCCCTTCAGCATACGCAACGCTCATTCCCGCATCAAGCGCTTGATTTCACCGCATCGCCGGGCAATAATGAAGCACGTTTTTCTGCGGAACCCGAACCAAGAGACCAATCCCATGTCCGACTGTCTGCGTCTTGATCCCGAGCTTGCCTCCAGAGCCGAGGCTCTGTTCCACGAGCTGGGCCTGGATCTTTCCACCGCCGTTCAGCTCTTTCTTCTCCAGTCCCTGCGGGAACGGGGACTGCCCTTCACTCCGAGACTCTCCGCTCCGGCCGCGCCGGAACAGCCTCTGCCTTCTGCGGAACCGCACACGGAACCGATGCCAGGCGACCGCGGCGTCCTCTGTTCCGACAGGGACGACTCTGCAAACGACAACGACCTTCCTCCCGTCCGCGATGAAGACGCCGGAGGGGAAAACGCCGACACCGTCCTTCGCGCCGGAGATGCGCCGGAGCCTGGGCGGACGCGGCCGGACGAGACTTCCGGCGGACGCGGCGCATCCCGACAAGATGACGCGTCCCCGTCCGCGGCGGACGCTCCGCAGGATGCGGACGACGAACTTCGGCAGGCCTTTCTGAACGCCCGTCTCATCGGAACGCCGCTCAGACGCGTGCGGTCTCTGAACCGTCTGTACGGCATGGGAGAACCCAATTCCACCGTACCCGGCTGGCGGGAGGTCTATGTTTCGGGCGACGAACCTTTGCCCTTGATTTCGGCGTGATCCGCGTGGAACTCGGCTTCCACGGCGGCGGCAGCCTGCGCATGATGGACGGCAGACTGCCCGATTCGGTTCTTGAGGCCGATGCCGTCTATCCCCGGGATCTCAGCGCCGTGTTCTCCTCCGTCATCGGACAGCCCCTTGCCGACGTCTCCTCCACCGCTCTGCTTCGGGACGGCCGCCGGCAGGAACAGCTTTCCCTGCGCTTTGCCAACGGCTGCACGCTGAACTTCACTCCCGGCGGAGACTGGGGCGCGCTCTGGCTGACCGACGCCCACGGCTCCGTCATGTTCGCCCCCGAAACCGTGTGGCTGCGCGTGCTCGGCGACAAGACGTGGAACGGACTGCGCCGCATGGGTTCCTGATCCACGGAGAGGAACCCGGCCCTTCATTGACCGGCGCCGATTAAACGCGTATCTCTCTGAGACTTACCATCCTCAAAGGATTTGCCATGAAAACAAATCTCGCGGAAATGGAACAGAAGTTCTCCGACTATCTCAAGCAGAAGGGACTGCGGGTCACACCGCAGCGCCTGAAGATCCTGGAAGCCTTTCTGCAGGCCCATGATCATGTGTCCATGGAGGAACTTTTCCTGCTCGTGCGCTCACAGGACAACACCATCGGACAGGTCACGGTATACCGCACGCTCAAGCTGCTCTGCGAGGCGGGACTCGCCTCGGCCGTGAACTTCGAGGAAGGCATGGTCCGCTACGAACCTCTGGGCATGCATCATCACGATCATCTGGTCTGCGAAAAATGCGGCAGAAAAATCGAATTCGTCAACGACGCCATTGAAAACCTTCAGGAAAAGGTCTGCCGCGTCCACGACTTTGTTCCCACCTCCCATCACATGGTGCTCTACGGCATCTGCGCCGACTGCAGAAAAAAGGACTGACCGATGGTCACGCTCAGACTCCGCACCGGCAGACGGGAAACCATGATCGACGTCACGGCGCTTCTGCGCGGAGCCGTCGCCGGCAACGGCTGGCACGACGGCGTGCTCGTCGTGTTCTGTCCCCACACCACCTGCGGACTCACCGTCAACGAGGGCTTCGATCCCGACGTCGCCGGAGACATGACCCGCTTTCTGCACGAGCGCATTCCGCAGCAGTACCCCTTCCGTCACGCCGAAGGCAACGCCGACGCCCACATCAAGGCCAGCTTCTTCGGCTCTTCCGTGATGCTCATCGTCGAAAACGGCGAACTTCAGCTCGGCACATGGCAGGCCGTCTGGCTCTTTGAGGGCGACGGCCCGCGTGAACGCAGTCTCTGCCTCAAATGGCTGCAGGCATGATCGAAGAACGGTTCCCGGACCTTTCTTCTCAGCCCTGAACGCTGCGGCAGTAGCCTCCCGGCAGTCCTTCCGGACTCAGCACCAGCTGCCAGAGCTGTATGCTCCTTGCCCGGAACGCTCCCGCACACGAAAGAAGATAGTACTGATACATGCGATGCTGCCGCTCCGTGCAGGAAAAGGCTCCCTCGCTCAGACCGCGCTCGAAGTTCTCATGCCAGGCCATGAGCGTTCTGTCGTAGTCCACCCCGAAATTCTGCCAGTCCTCCAGTATGAAATCCCGCTCCAGCGCGTCCACCAGCGTCGAGGGCGAAGGCAGAATGCCGTTGGGGAAAATATAGCGCGTCAGCCACGGATCCGCGCCGGCGCCGGCTCCCAGCGCGCCGTTGCTGCCTATGCTGTGCAGAAGAAAAAGACCGCCGCTCTTCAGGCTGTTTCTGGCAATGTCCATGAACTCCCGGTAATTGCGTCTTCCCACATGCTCGAACATGCCGACGGACACCACACGGTCCCATGTCCCTCTCAGCTCCCGATAGTCCATGAGACGATATTCCACGTCCACGCCCGACGAAGACGCCATGTCCCTGGCAAAGGCCAGCTGCTCGCGCGATACCGTGATGCCCGTCACCTGCACATGATGCTCCGAGGCCATGTGCAGAGCCAGCGTTCCCCAGCCGCAGCCGATGTCCAGCACCGTCATGCCCGGTTCCAGCGCAAGCTTGCGGCAGATCATCTCCATCTTGTTTCTCTGCGCCTCGTCAAGTCCCGCGGCTCCCGGCTCCCTTACGTTCTCCCAGCGCGCGCAGCTGTACTGCATGCTCGGTCCAAGCATGGTACGGAACAGCGCCGGATCCGTATCGTAATGCGCCTTCGCCACCATGAAGGCCCGCGCCCGGCTCTGAAGATTGAACATCGCGTGTGCAGCCTCGGTCAGCCAGAACGGCAGCGTGCGCGACAGCGTCTGCTCAAGACGCGCCCTCAACGCGCGGCAGAACATGACGTCCATGGCTTCGCAGTCCCACCAGCCGTCCGTATACGCTTCGCCAAGCCCCAGCGTTCCCTGTCTGAGCACCCGCGCGTACAGTTCGTCGTTGTGCACCTGAATGTCCCACGGCCTGTCGCCGTTGATCCGGATATCGGCCTTTTCCGCAAGCTTCCGCACCAGTTCCCGTGCCTTCATGATCACTCCTTTTTTCTGCACGGTAGCCGAAACGGACAGCCACCGCCATGATAGAACCGCATCCGGCAGATGCCCTCCGACATCCCGCCTCCGCAGCCTCCATCTCTTTCCTCCCTGCGTCGCTCCCCGCGGCGACACAGTCTTTACTTGAACGGAACGGCCGCTCATCTTCAATTTTTTCTGTTTTCCCCTGATCTCTTCACGGGATGGACGTCATGAGCCGACACGATGCTCTCTCCGCCCCGACCTCCCCCGGTGCGCCCTGCTGCTCACGGGCGCAGTCCTCACACCGACCGCCGCGGTCCGTTTCTTCGCCTGGAACCGGCACACTCCGTCGGGAGCTGCCGGATTCGTCCTCGCCGGAGGCTGCACGGTTCGGTGCCTGACCTTCGGCGCCATGAAGGAAAAGCCGGAAGAACTGAGAAACGAGGAGCGGCGGGAAACCGACTTTGAGAACGGGCTTCGGCGCATCCCCGCCGAGCGGATGAAAATGTCGCGTGACCGTCTTCCCCCTCAGCAGACAGTCCGTCGCCATTCTGAGGAATGTGCAGGCGCATTCCGGCAAGGATGTGTATGTCTTTCCAAGCGACAAGACGGAAAAAAGGAATATGAGCAGGAGCGCATGGCGGTAAGCATGGCCGTTGTCCGCAGCCCATGACGCCGAAACCGCGCACAACAGTCCGGCGAACAACAGATATTTCCGTTCTCGTCAGGAGACGTTCCGGCCAAAACATGACAGAGAAAAATGTTGACCGGGACTGTAGCAAAAATTCCAGACACACTGCGCCCGCAGGCAACGCATGACACTCGTATTGCGCCGTAATCCGTAGCAGATTTGGAATCGTGTTCATTATTGACCATACAAATTTAAGCACAATATGAAAACAAATCTCCTGCAATCAAGCAATGACCGCAGGAGATCTGTTTTATTTTAGCCGTGAAAATATTTTTGTTACAAGTACAAAAAATAGCGGAGTATAATAAACACCAAGGCAAGTAGCCGTAATCATGCCGGTCATGACAGCCGTTCCAAGCGCATTCTGCGCCCCGGATCCTGCACCGCTGCTTATGGCCAACGGGATCACGCCCAGAATAAAGCACAGGGACGTCATAATGATGGGACGCAAACGCAGCCGGGCGGCCTCCACCGTAGCGGTGATCAGGTCTTTCCCTCCTTCATGCAACGCTCTGGCGAATTCCACAATCAGAATGGAATTTTTGGCGGACAGTCCGACAATGGTGAGCACGGCGATCTGAAAATATATGTCGTTGTTCATTCCGCGCAAAAAAACTCCACCCAGCGCGCCTATGACGCCGGTAGGCACAGTCATGAGGACGGCGAAGGGAATCGTCCAGCTTTCATACAGCGCCGCAAGACTCAGAAATACGATGATGACGGAAATGGCGTATAACATTGGAGCCTGACTGCCCGACATCTGTTCCTGATAAGATAGCCCTGTCCATGCAACATCGAATCCGGCGGGAATGTGGGTCGCGCATTCCTCCATAGCCCGCATGGCCTGTCCCGAACTTTTCCCCAAGGCGGCTTCACCCTGAATCTTGACAGAAGGGACACCCTGATAACGGGTCAGCTTGGGAGAATCCGTAATGGACCGTACCTTTAAGAAACTCGAAAAGGGAACCATCTCTCCGTCGGCGTTGCGAACATAGTAACGGTAAAAGTCGTCGGCATTTGTTCGAAAAGCCGGTTCCGACTGCAAGTAGACCTTTTTCGTCCTTCCCTTATCGGAAAAATCATTGATGTATTCGCCTCCCCAGTAAGCTTCAATGGCACTGTTTATTTCGGATTTGTCCAGACCAAGAGCACCGGCCTTATCTATGTCCACATCAAGGCGATACTGTTCCGCATCCTCCAAGCCGCTGTATCGGGCATAGGCGATGTCCGGGTGTTCCGCCGTCCGCTGAAGGAGAATATTTTTCGCCTCCATCAGCGCATGGTGTCCGCCGGATGAGCGGTCCATCAGCTCCATGTCGAAGCCTGAAGAGGTTCCCAGCTCCATGACCGCCGGAGGAGCCATGACGAAAATTTCAGCGCCGGGAATGACGGAAAACCTGGCTGAGGCGCGCCGCATCACGTCAAATGCACTCTGACCTTCTCCTCGCTCCGACCAGTCCTTGAGCTGCGGAATGACCATGGCTGACCCCTGCCCTGTACCGCTGAATCCCCATCCTTTGATGGTGAGCACGCTCTGTACGGCGTCTTTTTCTTCGGAACGGAAATAGGTATCTATTTCCTTGAGAATTCTTTCGGTTCGTTCAAACGAGGCTCCCGGCGGCAACTGCACATCCACATACAAGACACCCTGATCCTCGTCAGGCAGAAACGCGGTGGGCAGTGTCATGAAAAGGAATACGCACCCGGCGACAATAACCCCGAACAGACCCATCCATCGTACGGGAGACCGCAAAACCTTGCGCACACCAACGGCATAGCGTTTGATGACTCTGTCAAACCAGCAATTGAATTTCCCAAAGATGCCTTCATGCGAAACAGTCGTATGCGCATGCAGCATCGTAGCGCATAGCGATGGCGTCAAAACAATGGCGACTATGACTGACAAGACCATGGACGCTACGATGGTAATGGAAAACTGCCGATAGATGACACCTGTTGACCCCGACATGAACGCCATGGGCATAAAGACGGCGGAAATGACCACGGCCACGCCCGCAAGCGCACCGGTTATCTGCCGCATGGATTTGAAAGCGGCTTCCTTGGGGGAAAGACCCTCATCGCGCATGAGCCGCTCCACGTTTTCGACAACAACGATAGCGTCGTCAACAAGGAGACCGATGGCCAACACCATGCCAAACATGGTCAACGTATTGATGGAGTATCCGGCGACGAAAAGGATGCCGAAAACTCCCAGCAATACGACGGGTACCGCTATGGCCGGAATGACCGTGGCTCTGACACTCTGCATGAACAGGAACATCACTGCGACGACCAGTACGATGGCTTCACACAATGTCCTTGCCACTGAAGTGATGGACTTTTCCACTATGGGCGCACGATCATCGGCATAAGCATACTTGAGACCGGGCGGAAAGAAGCGGGAAAGAGATTCCAGTTCCGCCTTGATGCCTTTCGTCGTTTCAATGACATTGGCTCCGGAAGCCAGCTTGAAAGCGACCCCGACGCCATGATGTCCATTAAAATGCGTTCCTCCCATGAAGCTTTCTTCGTTCAGTTCAATTCGTGCCACATCGGCCAGACGAAGCACGGAACCGTCCTGCTCGATGCGCAGGCTTATTCGCTTGAAATCTTCCACTGTTTTCAGACGTTCCGATGCATTGACCGTAAAACTGACTTCCTGGCCGGGAGGTGCGGGAGCCGCACCGACCTGTCCCCCCGCGACCTGTACGTTTTGTCCCTGAACAGCCGCTACAATATCTTTGGGGTTCAGTTTGAACTGCCGCATTTTTTCAGGATTGCACCAGATACGCATGGCGTTCTGCCCGCCGTACAACGTGGTGGAGCCGACACCTTGAACCCGGCTCAGAGGATCAAGGAGATAGCTGGATACATAATCGCTGATATCGTTGGCGCGCATGGAGTCGTTGGCCACATAAAAAGCGACGACCATAAAGGAGTTGTCCACGGATTTAACAACCTGCAACCCCTGACGCTGCACGGCCTGAGGCAATTGAGGCGTCGCCTGCTGAAGCTTGTTCTGTACCTGTACCTGCGCTATGTCCGCATTGGTTCCCGATGCAAATGTAAAATAAATTTCCACATTTCCGAATGCATCACTTGAAGAGCGCATATAAAGAAGATTATCAATACCTTTCATCTGCCGCTCTATGACTTGTGTAACGCTCTGATCCACTGTACTTGCAGATGCACCAGGATATTGTCCGATAATGGCAATCTGCGGTAATGCAATATCAGGATACTGCGCAATAGGTAAGCTTCGTATTGCCAGCCCGCCGGCCATCATGGTCAATATGGCAAGTACCCACGCAAAAATGGGGCGATTGATGAAAAAGGCCGCCATGTGTTACCTCATTGTCGTTTGCGCCTCGGAAGAGGGATGCACGGTTTCAGGGCTGATCTCAGTGCTGGAGACGGGAACTGCGTTCACATATTCCCCCTGCATGATTTTCTGAAGACCTTCAAAGACGACCAGGTCCCCGGCGGAAAGCCCCTTCTTGACCAGCCAGCGGTTTCCGATGGCGCGTTCTATTTCGATGAAACGTCGTACTACTCGAAATTTTTCTTGCTCTGAAGGAGTTTTCTCAAGAGCGAAAACGAAGTGTCGCCCCTCTCCGCTGGAAAGTACGCAACGTTGCGGAATGGTCACGGCCCGGGGCTGAATCCCTTCCACAAACATGGCCGTGACATACATGCCGGGCAGGAGCAGTCCGTCAGGATTGCTGAACATGGCTCGAAGCGTGACGCTGCCGGTCGTTTCTCCGACCAGGATTTCAGAAAAAAGAAGATCGCCTTCTATCCATTGCGGTTCTTCATCGCGGGAATCCCCTACAGGGGTATAGGGAGAACCGTCCTCCAGCATGAGTCGAACCTTGATATTCCTATTGGAAGAGACGGTTCCCACAGCAAGGCTTCTTCGCAGACGAATGGCGTCCACACTGGACTGATTCAAATCCACATAGACCCGATCTATCTGCTGTATCGTTGCGAGCGGCTGAGTCTGATTGGCCGTGACAAGCGCTCCGGCAGTGACGGAGGAGGCTCCAATACGTCCCGAAACCGGTGCTTTTATTTGCGTGTACGCGAGATTGATGGCGGCTGTTTCCAGTTCGGCCTTCGCCTTATCCACCCGTGCTCTGGCCTGCCGATGATTTGATATGGCATTGTCCAGCTCCTGCCGACTGATGGATTGAGTGCGGATGAGCGCTCTGTAGCGTTTTTCCAGAAGAGCCAATGACGACACGCTGGCCTGAGCCTCGGCCAAGGTGGCCTTTGCCGTATTGTACGCGGCTTCGTACAGGGCGGGATCGATCTGGTAAAGTATCTGCCCCTGTTGCACGTTGGCCCCTTCTTTAAAAAGGCGTTTGCTGATGATGCCGTCCACCTGCGGCCTGACTTCCGATACGACCAGAGCCGACACTCTTCCCGGCAGAGTACTTGTCAGCGGCAGAGGTTCTTCCGCCACGCTGAAATAACGGACTTCAGCTTTTTGCTCCGGGGGACTGGTCGTCTCATGGCAGCCGCACAGGAATGCCGTTACCCAGAGCGTCAAGACAAGCCTTTTTCCAGATTGTGTCATTTTTCCTCTCCTTGCCCTTTCGCCGGTGTCCGGCGAGGGTTGCAATTATCGAAAACTTCGGCAACCATGGGGTATTGGGTAACCCTATAGTCAAGAGAAAAAAATGAAGAACAGAACATTGCTGACGACCGGGGAATTTGCGAAGCTGTGCAAGACTACAAAGGAAACACTTTTTCACTATGACAGAGAAAACATCCTCAAGCCTAAGCATGTTTCCGAGAATGGGTACAGATATTATGAAATCAAACAGTTTCTTGATTTCGACAACATCTCGATGCTTAAGGATACAGGCAGTTCACTTCGTGAGATCAAAACGTATCTTTATGATACGGACATCAAGCAGCTTGAAATAGTTTTGAACAACAAAAAAGATTCTCTGAACCGAGAGATACGCAAGCTGGCGTGTCGGAAACTGCTGCTGAACGATATGCTGACATGCCTTCAGGAACTTTCAGCCACAACATATGATACGCTGACCATTTCAGAACAACCCGGAGAACTATTTGAACTCTTTCAAGTAGAAAAAGGATCTCTTGGCCCCGAATTCAGCGTCATAGAAACTCTCTTGTCCTGTACGGAATATTATGCGAAGCAGCAAAGACTTCCGCGAGGTCCATTCGGCGTCATCCTTTGCAGGGATGAGAATTCGCAGTACAGTGAACAGTATCTTTTCAGCCGCGGAACATCGTCTACCCCTGAACACCGACGTCACAGGAAGTCTGAAGGCATGTACGCAAGTTTCATACACAGCGGTACATTTGAAAGCCATACTGCGGCATTTGAAAAGTTCATATCAGATATAGCAAGGTCAGGATTTTCCATCTCCGGGAATATATACGTATATGATATGATGGTATACTCTATGCAAAGTTCTGATACATCATATATTTATAAGTACAGCGTGATGGTGAACAAATAATTGGAAGTCATCAGTATTGATTCTTTTCCGTCAACGCAGAAGAAAAGAATCAATACTGAATTTCCTTGTGACGGAGAATCATTCCGTATGCCATCCTCCTCCAAGGCTTTTATACAGGGAAAGTGCGTTTATCTCTCGTGTCAGACGCGTAGAGAGAAGACTCTGTTGTGCCGAAAAGGATGTACGCTCGGCGTCAAGAACATCCGTATAGGGAGAAATCCCTTCATTGTAACGTGTTGTCGCGTGTTGCAGACTACGGGTGGTCGCATTCAGAAGAGATTCCTGCGTTTCCATCCGGGCGGCGATATGCCTGCGTTGGGCAAGGGCCTTGCCCACTTCCGAAAAGGCGTTCTGAACGGCTTTTTCGTATCTGGCAAGAGCGATATCCCTCTCGACCTCGGAAAGCCTCAGCCGAGCGATATTGCTTCCGGCACTGAAAATCGGCAGGCTCACTTGCGGCGCAAATGTCCATGTTTTTTGCGCAGCATCCCACAGGTCAACATAGTCGGTGCTCAGCCATCCGAAGGCTCCGGTGAGGCTGATGCGGGGAAAGAAGTTCGCCCTCGCGGCCCCGATGTTCGCATTGGCCCCCTTGAGGATATGTTCCGCCGCCAGAATATCCGGCCGCCGTTCAAGAAGAGCAGAGGGGAGTCCTGCGGGAACGTCGGGAAACTGCACGACCTCCGACAGCTTGCGTATTTCAGGGAGATCATCGGGTATGGTCGTTCCCAAAAGCAGCTCGAGCGAGCTGATGTCCTGGTCAATGGTAACCGCTGCGTTCAGCAGGTTGCCCTTCGCCTCGTCCACAAGCGTTCGGGCCTGATTGAGTTCCAGATCGGAAGCCGTCCCGGCCCGTGCTCTTTCCCGAATGAGTTCAAAGTTTTTTCTTCGGTTTGCCGCTGTCGCCGCCGACAGATCGTATAATTGTCTGTCCGATACCAGTTGAAGATACATAGCGGCAACTTCTGCCGTCAGCGTCAATCTGGCGCTTTTGGCTTCTTCTTCTATGGAATAGTAATTTTCAAGCGTCCGTTCCGTCAGACTGCGGATTCTCCCAAAAAGATCCAGTTCAAAAGAGCTGAAGCCCAGCTCGACGGAATATTGCCGAGAGACTTCCCTGTTGCCGTCAGCTGTTGTGTCCGCGGGCTGGAGCCGGCTGTCGACTTTGCCGTCGGCCTGCATGGAAGGGAACATGTCAGCCCTCTGGATTCTGTACTGAGCCCGGTTCTTTTCGACATTCAGCAGGGAAATGCGCAAATCTCTGTTATTTTTTAGCGCAATGTCAATCAGTTTTCCCATGATCGGATCACGGAAAAAATCTTCATGAGACGGCAATTCCCTGGTGCTGTCGTCACCGTTTCTGTAAACATTCGGGATGGGTGCATCCGGACGTTCATAGGCAGGTTTCAGGGAACATCCTGTGACCAGGACGACACTTGCGACGATCCATGCAAAATGAATCAGAACCGCATTTAGAGAATGCATTCTTGTCCATGCGACTGGTCTCATATCTTCTCCACGGTGAACTGAGATTACTAAAGAGAAGAAGACGTTAAGGTATTGTGTAACCCTATAGTCAAGAAAAAAATGAATGTCGTTGCCGCAGATTGCGATCCCTGTCCAGATCGGTTCCGGTCTTTCAGGGGTCGAAGCGGCAATGTCCTTCGCGGCCGCAAGGCCGTGCGCGCGGCGCATATACGAAACGTGGACCGGACATCGGAGACTATGCCGGACAAATGAACAGACCTACGCGAAAAAATGAGGACGCAGGATACGGGTATCAAGAATACGGCGGATGCGCATCGAACGCGGAGCAAAGCCGTATCCGGCGTGTCGCTGGTGGTCATGACGGCGGTATCGAGTAGGCATTCGGCTTGCAGGAAAGATGATGGGTGACGAACGCCCGAACGCTGGAGGCCGCGCAGCCGGCATGCAACGCAAGGCAAGGTCGGCAATGATGCGCACATGACGATGCGGGCATCTGAACGCCGGACAGAGGGAACGCGCCATGTATCGGGAAAACTCCGTGGAGCATGGGCCCGGACAGCTGTGCGTGCAGCGTTTCCGCCGTGTGTCGGCATGCGCTAAAATCGTGAGGAACGGAAAAACCTTTTTTGTGTCTTTGAGCTTCCGGTCTGCGAGCTGCCTTTGACCGAGTCCCCTGCCGGAGGCTTCCTCGTCCGACGCCCGCGAGTGTATGCGCCGGAAGTCGGGGTATGAACGTGTCAAGAGCCGCGAAGCGGCCCCGAAGGGCCTGAACTTGAGACATGCCCGTTTCCTGCCCCTGCGGGTCCGACGGACGAAGATCACGGATTTACGATTCCCGGCAAGAATGCATGACGCAAAACACAGGTCCGCTGATGAGGAAATACATGATTGCCGTTGTTATGCGGACAGGTATCGTTGACGACAAAGACGGCTGAAAATGCTGCGGGCAGAACTTGCCGTCTTCATTGGAACAGCCCTCTCCCCGTCCTCATGCTGTTTCTTCCATCGCCTTCTTTTTCCTGATTATCCGGAGACATCCTGCCCCGCCGGACGAAACTCTCGAAGATTCGGGGCATCTGACGGGGCAAAATTTTTGCAAAACATTTTTATTCCGTCATATCAACAGAACATCTCTTGAAAACGACTGTGCCATGACGTCGACCGGCTGCTCACGCAGAGCGTAACCGATCCTGGCCGTCTTCCGCTCGTCGTGGACGAAACGCACGCGGCCACGTTTCGGCGGACGGCGTGCTGGAAAACAGCTCCTGCGCCGACGTTTCCATCCTGCCCGTGGACAGAACGACCTTCGGCACGCGCCTGCGTCTGCCCGGACACTGCTGCATGGAAGAAGGATCTGCCGCTCTTCGGAAGCACGCGCCTGCCGTCCGTGCTGTGCTTCGACGACAGAAGCCGCATACTTCCGACCGATCTGCCGATGAAGGAAACCGGCCGATACGCCGGTTCCGGACGCGGAAAGGCAGCGTTCCGGCAGGCGGAAGCTTTGCCGCTCAGACGCCGAGATACGCCTCCGGCTCCGAAAGCATACGCTGCATGTCGTTGATGAGACGGCAGACATGGAAGCCGTCGGCCGCGGCGTGATGCACGGACACCGACACGGGAATGACGATTCTTCCGTTCCGCGTCTCGTATCTGCCGAACTTGACGAGCGGCGAGAGAAAACGGTTGTCTCCGCAGGAGTCCTGCGCAAAATGCGTGAAGGTCAGCCAGGGCAGGCTGGACACGGGACAGATGTTCGGCGGCTCAGACGCGCGGGCCTTGATCGTTCCGGTCACATGGCGGTAACGGGCCATGTCCTGCGTGACCGAGGCGTAGAACCGGGAGAAGTCCGCGCTGTACTCGCTCCAGATGTCGGTGAAGGTTTCGTTCTCCGGATGGAACAGGGTATAGCAGGGGTGCACCACATCCCAGAATCCGGGCTCTCCGCGCTCTCCGAGCGTCATGCGGAACTCCTCATGGCTGTTCACGGCGCGCATGATCACGTAAAGCATGACGGGAAAGAACTTCAGGCCCCTGCTTCGGCGAAAGGTCTGAAGATTCGTCATGTCGAGATCGGCGCCGAGATTGAAGCGGCACCGTATGACGCCGAGGTAGTAGTCGAAATGGGCGCTTCTCGGCCATGTTTCCCGATCGAACGGATGAAAGAGCGGCGTTTCCATATCTGACCTCCTCCGAAATTACCGACGGAAAAAGCGCTCCGGCTGCGTCTCTCAGCAGATGAACAGCTCCATGACGAACACCAGCGCGCATGCCGCCACCGCCACGACGAAGAGACCTGCTCCGCGCCAGGCAAGTACCACGGCGGCCGCCAGTCCGGCCAGGCCGGAAAGCTGACTGCCCGTGGAATCCAGTATGGCCGGAAACGTCATGACGGACAAGGTCACATAGGGAATGTAGTAGAGAAAGGAACGGATGGTGACGTTGTGAATCTCACGGCGTATCAGCGTCAGAGGCAGCACGCGGATGAGATAGGTGACCACGGCCATCACAGCGATGTAGATCAGAGTGTCACGCATGAGGTCCGTCCTCTCCGTCTACGGCGCATCCGCCGTTCTTCTCTTCCCCGGCGCCGGCAAGACCACGGTCCACGGGGAAGAGAAAGGCCGCAACGCCTGAAACGAGCACCGTGAGAATGATGATCTTCATACCTCCGGAAATGCCGCTGAACAGCGGCACTCTGGCAAAGAGCCAGCTCAGTGCCATGGAAGCCAGAATGAGCAGGCCGAGCAGTCTGTCCCTGCGGGCCGGAGGCACGATGATGGCAATGAACATGCCGTACAGCGCAACGCTGAGCGCCGTCACGATGCGGGCGGGCAGCACGTTGCCGAGCACCACGCCGAACAGCGTGCCGAACGCCCATGCCGGAGCCGCGATGCTCACGGCGCCGTACACGTAGAAGGGATCAAGTCTTCCCGGAACATTCACGGAAATGCCGAAGATCTCGTCCGTCACGCCGTATCCCACGAGCAGACGATGAAACATGGGCGTATCCGGCGCCATCTTCTGCGAAAGGGAACAGGACATGAGCATGTAGCGAAGATTGATGACGAGCTGGGAAAGCGCCATCTCCCAGTACGAGGATCCGGCCGCCATGATGCCTATCGCGGCGAATTCTCCGGCCGATGTCAGATTGGTGAAGCTCATCAACGTGGCATCGAAGGCGGAAAGTCCGATGTTGCGACAGGCTATGCCCAGCGTGAACGACACGGCAAAATAGCCGAGCGCAATGGGAATGCCGTCGCGCATTCCGCCCAGAAAGTGCTTCCTGTGATCCGCCATGAAATGATATTCCCCTGATACTACCGGCGCGTCGACCCCTGTCGACGGACCGGCGCTTTTCCCGGGCCGCACGACCCGTCTTTTGCCGTATGATGACAGCCGCAACATCCGCGTTCCGGAAGACACGGCTCAGTTCTGATCCTGCGTCTCTCCGCTCACGTACAGCTTTTCGCGCAGGGCGCGGGCACGATCCCGCAGTTCGGCGGCCCGTTCGAATTCCAGTTCCCGGGCCGCGGCGCGCATGGCCTTTTCCAGCTCTTCGATGAGCTTTGCGATGTCCGCCGGAGTATGCGGCGTCTCGTCGACGACCGTCCGGCCTTTGCCGCCCTTTGTCTTTTTTCCGGCGCCGTCGAGGCCCCTGCCGCCTCTGCCCTTTTTTGCGGCCCCATCCTCATCCCTGCCGTACAGATTGTCCAGCGGATTTTCCAGAGCCTTGATCACGGTGCGGGGCACGATGCCGTGCTCTTCGTTGTAGGCGATCTGTCTGTCGCGGCGCCGCTGCGTCTCGTTCATGGCGGCCTGCATGGACGCCGTCACCCTGTCGGCGTAGAGAATGACGCGGCCTGCGGCGTTTCGGGCCGCGCGACCGAAGGTCTGAATGAGCGCGCCCGTGGAACGCAGAAAACCTTCCTTGTCGGCGTCGAGTATGGCCACGAGCGACACTTCGGGAATGTCGAGACCTTCCCGGAGCAGATTGATTCCCACGAGCACGTCGAACTCCCCTGCCCGCAGCGCCCTGATGATGGCGATGCGCTCAAGCGTGTCGATGTCCGAATGCAGATAGCGCGAAGACACGCCCATGTCGTTGAAATATTCGGTGAGATCCTCGGCCATGCGCTTGGTGAGCGTGGTGACGAGCACTCTCTCGCCTCTGGACGCGCGCGCCTTGCACTCGCCGAGAAGATCATCCATCTGTCCCTTCACGGGCCTGATCTCCACCTCGGGATCCAGCAGTCCGGTCGGCCTGATCACCTGCTCCACCACAAGACCGGCGCTTCTGTCCAGCTCCCAGCGTCCGGGCGTGGCGGACACGAAGATGCTCTGTCCTATGCGCCGTTCGAACTCGGCGAACTGCAGCGGACGGTTGTCCAAGGCCGAAGGCAGACGGAATCCGTAATCCACCAGCGTGTTCTTCCGGGATCTGTCGCCCTTGAACATGGCGCCGACCTGCGGAATGCTCATGTGGGACTCATCCACGAACAGAAGGAAATCCTTCGGGAAATAGTCGAGAAGCGTGGACGGAGGCTCTCCCGGCGCACGTCCGTCAAGATGGCGGGAATAGTTCTCTATGCCGTTGCAGTAGCCGAGCTCCTCCATCATTTCCAGATCGAGCTGCGTGCGCTGCTCCAGCCTCTGTGCTTCGAGCAGCTTTCCACTCTCCCGGAACTGCACGAGTCTCTCCCGCAGCTCCTCACGGATGTCGCTCATGGCGCGCGCGAGATTGTCTCTGTCGGACACGTAGTGACTGGCCGGATAGATCACGGTCTTGGAAATGCGTCCGAGCACCTCGCCCGTCAGCGGATCGATCTCGCGGATGCCGTCGATCTCGTCGCCGAAGAACTCGATGTGCAGGGCCTTTTCATCCTCATAGGCCGGGATGATTTCAAGAACGTCACCCCGTACCCGGAAGGTGCCGCGATGAAAGTCGTAGTCGTTGCGCGTGTACTGGATGTCCACCAGTCGGGCAATGATGCTCTCCATGGAGACAGCCTGCCCCTCCTCCACGGGAATGATGAGCCTCGCATAGTACTCCGGAGAGCCGAGACCGTAGATGCAGGACACCGACGCCACGATGATGACGTCCCGCCGCGTGAGCAGCGCGTGCGTGGCCGCATGACGCAGCTTGTCGATGTTGTCGTTGATGGCCGAGTCCTTCTCTATGTAGGTGTCGGAGGAAGGAACGTAGGCTTCGGGCTGATAGTAGTCGTAGTAGGAGACGAAGTACTCCACCGCGTTCTTCGGAAAGAGAGCGCGGAACTCTCCGTAGAGCTGGGCGGCGAGGGTCTTGTTGTGGGCAAGAATGAGGGCCGGTCTGCCGGTGCGGGCGATGACGTTGGCCATGGTGAACGTCTTGCCCGATCCGGTGACTCCGAGAAGAACCTGATCACGGATGCCTGCGCTCAGATTGGCGACGAGTTCGTCGATGGCGCCGGGCTGATCGCCTGTGGGCGCAAAGGAAGAATGAAGCTGAAAAAGCGGTTCGGACATGACCTCGACTCATGATGAAGGGGACTCACGCGTCTGCGCGAGGTCATTCTGCCCGAACAGAGGATTTTTTCAAGGGAAAGATTGTTCTGTCGTCTTCCGGGGGGCAGGTCGGCCCCAAGGCTTTTCTGACGGCGTACTCCGCCATACGGCAGTCCTGAACGTCCGGATGGACGGACGCCTCCCGGATGAGGGCCAGCCGCTGCGGCGTGCGCGGGTGGGCGCTTCTCTCGAAAACCTGCGGATCCAGCCGCCCCTGACAGAAAAAATGGCCGATCACGCGACAGCCTCCGTTCTCCAGAAGCGAGACGGTGCGCTGCGCGCAGCGCGCGGCATGATCGGAATCCGGCCGGGCCGTCATGGTTCCGAAGAAGAACACGCTTGCGCCGCGCAGACGTTCCATGAAGGAACGCATGGCGGGATCCGGACCGCCGCGCCATGTCCAGAAACCGAGAATCAGCCGGTCGAAGCGGCAGCAGGAAAGCTCGTTCACGGAAAAGAGCGGCAGCGAAAGACGCTCCGCAAGATACGCGGCCACGGTCCGCGTATTGCCCGTGCGGGAGGAAAAAACAACGGCGTCGCTCAAGCCTAATCCTCCAGAAGACAGCGCCGCAGCGCCTGGTCATCCAGAATGACGATGGTTTTTCTCTCCAGACGTATGACGCCTTCCTGCACGAAGCGGCTCAGCTGGCGGCTCAGACTCTCGCGGGAGAGTCCGAGCAGACCTGCCAGCACCTCACGCGTGATGCCGTCATCCAGCACGGTGCTCTTCTCCACCCGCGCCTTGTGCAGCAGCCAGCCCGCCACGCGGCGACGCACGGAAATCTTTCCCTGGGATACGGCGATCTTGTTGACGAACATGCGCTGACGCATGGCAAGCGCGCGCATGACGCGCATGGCAAGCACCGCATTTTCCGAAAGCAGCGTACGGAGAATTCCGTTGTCCATGAAAAGCACCGCGCATGCGGAAAGCGCGCGGGCCGACAAAAAGGCACCGCCGCTGCCGAACAGGCCGTACAGCTCCAGAAAATGTCCGTCGCGCACGATGTGCAGTATGGTGTTCTTTCCCGCAACCGAGCCTTTGAGCAGCTCCACATGACCGCAGACCAGCCATGCCGTGGATGCCATGCCCTCACCCTCGACAAAAATCCATTCGCCCTTGGCAAAGGAAACAAGTCGCGTCCCTGAAGCAAGTCGTCCCGCTTCCTGCCCGGACAATTCGGGGAAGCTCCGCACAAGTTCCGTGCGCACGTCCCGATGGTCCGCATATCCCGTCATGTTCCGCTCCTGCAATGCCTTTTCGTAACCGTTCCGCGTCCGACGCGTTCCGTCCATCCGGACATCCTGACCTGTGTGCCTTTTCGGAACCATGACCGGAGTCACAGTCCGAAAAAAACGGTTCCACCTTCGGCAGATCCGTTAAAAACAAAGCACCGGAAGGGAGAAGGCACGAACCTTCTCCCTTCCGGTGCCCTTTTCAAAAAAGGCAGAAACTCAGGCGTCGAGAGCGTTGACGGCCTTGGTCAGACGGGACACCTTGCGGGCGGCGTTCTTCCAGTGAATGACGCCCTTGCCTGCGATCTTGGACACAGTGGAAGTAGCGGTCTTCAGTGCCTCTTCGGCGGCAGCCTTGTCATTCTGCTGAATGGCGGCGCGTACGGCCTTCACCACGTTCTTGATGCGGGTACGGGCAGCGCGGTTGCGGGCGTTGCGCTTGACACTCTGCTTTTGGCGCTTGATGGCGGAAGCATGATTTGCCACGGGAATCCTCCGGAATGATGACCCCTGTCGGGGTGTGATGCGATACGATGTCAGGCGGCACAGACGACCGCCCGTTATTGCCAGAACGACTATTCTTATGCGCCTTGACGTTTTCTGTCAAGAGGAGACGTTCCCCCTACATCTGCAGGGCCGAAAAATCGGCGAGCCTGCCCATGCGGGAAAGAAGGAACTGCAGAAGATTCAGACGGTTGGTACGAAGCTGCTCGTCTTCGGCCATGACCATGACGCCGGAGAAGAACGCGTCTACCGTCGGACGCACGTCGTCCATGAGCTCGAGGAGTTCGTCGAAGCGATCCTGCGCCCACAGTTCGTCGAAGCGGACGGACATGGCATCCAGAGCGACGGCCAGGGCCTTTTCCGGCTCCTCCACAAGCAGATCGCGACGAAAGTCGCCGGTGACGTTTCCGCCCTGTTTGCGCAGAATGTTGGCCACACGCTTGAAGGTCTGCGCATTGTCCGCGAAACCGGGCTTCCCGCTTTCCTTCGCCAGGGCGGCAAGACGGCGGGATGCGGCCCACACGTCGCTGCATCCGGCGTTCATGACCGCTTCCACGAGCAGGGTGTCGTTGCCCTGAGTGAGGAAGTAGTTCTTCACGCGACCGGCGAAGAAGTCGTTGAGTCTGGCAAGAGCCTCGGCCTTGTCCAGCTTCCAGCGTATGTCTTCACTGTAGAGCGACTGCGCTCGGGCGAAAAGATCCTCCACGCTGATGCGGTAGCCCTTCTCGATGATGATGCGGGCGATGCCCAGCGCGCAGCGGCGAAGGGCGAAAGGATCGGCCGCTCCGGTGGGAATGTTGCCGAGTCCGAAGCAGCCCACCAGCGTATCCGCCTTGTCGGCCATGGACAGCAGCGCTCCGAGACTGGTGGACGGCACGGGAGTGTCGGGACCGGCCGGCAGATACTGTTCCGCGATGGCGTCGGCTGCGGCGGGATCAAGCCCCATTCTGTGTCCGTAGATGCCGCCCATGATGCCCTGAAGGGTATCGAATTCGCCCACCATCTGGGACACGAGATCGACCTTGGCGCAGCGACCGGCCACAAGAGCGGAAGCCGGATCCACGGAAGCGGCACGCATGACGCCGGGCTGTTCCGCAAGCCAGCGGCACAGTTCGGCAAGTCTGCGGCACTTGTCGCCCATGGAGCCGAGCGGGCCGAGGAAGATGACATGATCGAGCTTTTCCTTCCACACGTCGAAGGATGCCTTCATGTCGGTGTTCCAGTAGAAACGGGCGTCCTCAAGACGGGCGCGCAGCACTCTCTCCCAGCCCTTCTTCACGAGTTCCGGCTCCAGGGAACTGACGTTGGCCACGGTGAGAAAATGCGGCAGCAGACGACCGTCCGCGCTTTCCACACCGAAGCTCTTCTGATGCGTTTCCATGCTGGTGAGCAGCACCACGGCAGGCAGTTCAAGGAAGGAGGGATCGAAGTCGCCGAGAATGGGCACGGGATGCTCGCTGAGTCCCTGTACCTCGTCGAGCAGACTCTCCTTCCACAGAATGTGTCCGCCCACGCTGCGGGCCAGTTCGTCGCCGCCTTCCACGATGATGCGGCGGCGCTCCGCTCCGGAGACCGTGACGCCGCACTTTTCGGAGAGCACGGCGTCGAAGTCGTCGGCACAGGACACCTCGAAGGGGCCGCGGCCGTGCACGCGATGGCCGATGGTCATGCGGCCGGACTGCACGTCGGCCACAGTGAAGGGCACGACCTCGCCATCCATGAGCGCCACCACCCAGCGCAGCGGGCGGGCGAACAGAAAGTGACTCGCGCTCCAGTGCATGCGCTTGGGGAAGGGAAGCGACGCGATGATGGAAGGCGCGGCCCCGGCAATGATGGACGAAGCGGTCACGCCGCCCACGGTCCTGCGGACCGCCACATATTCGCCCTTGGGCGTTTCCTGACGGAAGAGCGCGCTCACGTCCACGCCCTGTCCGCGGGCAAATCCCTGCGCGGCCCTGGTGGGATTGCCGTCGGCATCGTAGGCGGCCCTGACGGACGGACCGAGCGCCACTTCCTCGCGCACCGGCGTGGCGGACAGAAGGCCGCGGACATGCATCACGGCGCGACGGGGGGTGGCGTCCACGGTCAGAGAATCGAACGTCAGACCGTGTTCGTCGAAAAGCGCGGCGAAGCGGTCATGCAGCTCGCGCTCCAGAGAGGCGAGAAAACGGGCGGGCAGCTCTTCCACGCCGATTTCAAGAACAAAATGACTCATGGTCTACCCCTTCTTCAGCATGGGATATCCCATGGCTTCGCGCTGGGCGGCATAAAGATGGGCCACGCCGGAGGCAAGCGTGCGCACGCGGGCGATGTATCCGGCGCGCTCCGTGATGGAGATGGCTCCACGGGCGTCCAGCAGATTGAACGTATGGGAACACTTCAGGCAGTAGTCGTAGGCTGGCAGAGGAAGCTTGAGGTCGATGAGGCGCAGGCATTCCTTTTCGTAGTCGTTGAAATGCTGAAGCAGCATGGCCGCGTCACTCTGATCGAAGTTGTAGCAGGACTGCTCGTATTCGTTCTCATGGTACACGTCGCCGTAGGTGACGGTGTCGTTCCACTTGATGTCGTACACAGACTCCACGCCCTGCAGATACATGGTAAGACGCTCCAGACCGTACGTCAGTTCCACGCTGGCCGGAGACAGGTCGATGCCGCCCACCTGCTGGAAATAGGTGAACTGCGACACTTCCATGCCGTTCAGCCACACTTCCCAGCCCAGTCCCCACGCACCGAGCGTGGGAGATTCCCAGTCATCCTCAACGAAACGGATGTCATGCTTTGCCGGATCGATGCCGAGGGCCTTCAGGCTGTCCAGATACAGCTGCTGGGGATCGGCGGGCGCGGGCTTCAGGATCACCTGAAACTGAAAATAGTGCTGCAGACGATTGGGGTTGTCGCCGTAGCGCCCGTCGGTGGGGCGGCGTGAAGGTTCCACATAGGCGGCCTTCCATGGCTCGGGTCCGATGACGCGCAGAAAGGTGGAAGGATTGAACGTCCCCGCACCGCATTCCAGATCCACAGGCTGCACCACGGCACAGCCCTGTCTGGCCCAGTAGTCCTGCAACGTCAGAATAACATCCTGAAAATTCATGTAGTTCTCCTGAAATTCGCCAATGGAGCCATTGGCCTTGCTTCCCTTGCGCGCACGGCGCGCGAAACGACTCTTCCCGTCCGTTCCGTCACATCGCCGTTGCGTTCTCCCACGGCAGGGGAAACGCCGCTGCGGCGAGAAGGCGGACATTCTTGTCCGGACAGAAAAAATGCATGCCTTCCGAAGCATGCAGACCGGTCCGTCTCCGACATTCCTGCGGGCCGGGAGACCTCCGGCTAAAGAGACCTGAACCGGCCGTTCGACCATTCAAGTCCGAGATGATACCGCACAAAAGCGTCGATGAGACGCGCGGCCTGTCTTGCGCCTTCCGGCGAAGGCTTCAGCATGCCCCATGACTCCGGTGAGTATTCCTTCACTTTCCCCAGGACGTCAAGAGCTTCCTGTCCGAGAGACAGACTCATGTCGCCGGAACGGCGACATCGGGAACAGCATACAACGCCCTCCCCCACCAGAAAATACGTCTGGTTCTCGCCCGTGAGCGCATGTCCGCATCGCGCGCAGACCTGCATTTCGGGCACGTAGCCCAGATCCGCGGCAAGACGGAAACGGAACAGCACCGGCACGACCGGCGACGGAGACTCCTCCCTTTCCAGAAACGAGAGTACGGAGCACCCAAGCTCGTAGCAGACCCCGGCGCTGTCCGGAGGAACGCCCACGGCTTCCACAAATCGCACGCAGTTGGCGGCCATGCCCTGTCTGCGCCAGTCGCGGCGCAGTCTTTCCGGTCCGGCCAGCAGCACGGCCTCGCTCAGGTTAAGAAAGCGGCCGTCGCGCGAATACGTCGCGCCCGCCCGTATGCGGTTGAACGCGTCAAGGCAGCCCGTGAAGCGGCGACGGCTCCTGCTTCCGCCGAAGGCAAAGGCCGTGAGAAGCCCCCGTTCCCGCGTCAGAAGGCGCACCCAGAGATCGGCCTCCCGAAACCTGCCGACCCGCAGCACCAGCGCATCATCCGTCCACTGCATGACCTGCCGATCCGAAAACGCTCCGGCGAAGGGAAAGACGTCTGCACGCCCCGCCCTTCGCCGGAACCTCTTT
>CALUTB010000024.1 GCA_944323575.1 uncultured Mailhella sp.
TTCCTTCATGGCATCCTCCCTATGCCGACAATAAGAACTTTTTACCCTTTTGGCAATTAATGAGTCCTGAGCCTAGGGAGGGTCTGCGAACCATCTTTCACTGTAAATCAGAAGGTTAGTTAAGATTTCAGATGTGTTATATGTTATACTTGAGGAATGTGTTACTACAACATTCCCCGGTTCTCAGGCTCAAGCCTGAACCCATATTGCCGACAGTAGGTTTTCCTCGTGACTGAAGACCGGCGGGCGATGCTTGGGCTTATTCCTTCGTCTGGAAGAACTCCTGCTACAACGGCAGATTCAACAGTTCAAGCCCCATGTGCTTTGGCTCGCAGCCTGCTCCTGAAGAAGTTTTTCCTGCTTTGGACTGAACGGATCCGTATACTCCTTGCACGTTCTCTTATCGGGCATGACATCTTCTCGATCCTGCTCCAGTACATATTTTCTGATTGTCGCTTCGTTCAAGCCTACTATGCTGACGCCATGCCCCACACTCCAGAATCTCCGATTGCCATACCGGTATTTCACTGGGAAATTTCATCAAAAAATCATCAGAGAACTTTTATCTTTTACTCCATAACTGACGATGTCGCATACTTTAGCGGTATCATGACAAGCATATGCATATGATCCATCCTCATATGTCCATCAATAATTTCAATTCATCTGTAATGGCAAATCTGTCGTATTATTTTTCCTATCTCCTAACGGTATTACATTACTTTTCTCCTATACTTGTGAATAAAGACAATATGATACCTGTACAGCTATTTCGTATATGCCAAATTTTGTTCTTTCGCATAAAAAACTTTTTGATGTGGACGGAAGCCTGAACAACTCCGTCTTATCGAAAAGTGTTTTTTAGATATACCCGTTTTGTGATCCCCCACTAAGCGGGTAGTTTTCTGTTTCAGGCGCTTTCGCCCCCTCAACTGCCTGAATGCCTTAACGTAAGGGTGGAACCATCCTTTCCCAGATGGTTCCACCCTTCATTTTTCTGCATGAGCCTGAAACGTCTTACCGGGCCGTTGAGTCCACACGGGCAATGCCGCTGCAGTCCTCCCCGGCATACAGGGAAGAGGCCGAGCGATAAAGCTCCACAGCGCACTCTGCAAGCGGCATATGAAGTTCAGGATGCCCCGCCGCGCATTTCATGGCTATTTCCATATCCTTGAGCATGAGGCCCAAGGTAAAAAGAGGCGCATAGTCGCCCTTCACCATACGGCCGAAGTTTCGGGAAAACTGCGTGGACCCCCCGGCGCTTTCCCGCGTCACTTCCGCAAGAGTCTCCATGTCCAGCCCCAGCGCGGAGGCAAAGCGGTAAAATTCTCCTACAGCCGCAAGATTCACGGCACCCAGCAGGTTGGTCATGGCCTTGATGATCTTGCCCGTTCCCACAGATCCAAGCCGGAACACCTTCTCCGTCATGGCGGAAAGCACCGGCGCGGCGGCATCGAAATCCGCATCATCCCCCGCACCGAGCACCACCAGCGTTCCGGTCACTGCCTTGGGCCTCGCGCCGGTAATGGGTGCGTCCAGCACGTGAACCCCCAAAGGACGGCAGGTATCCTCCACCCTGCGCACGGCTTCGGGCGTACATGAGCTCATTTCAAGCACTATGCATCCTTTTTTCACACTCTGCCTGAACTGATCGTTCTCATAAACATCGAGCACGGCCCAGTCGTCGGGAACCACACTTACGACGAAGTCCGCTCCCGACACCATCTCCTTCACGGAAGACGTCAGCACCGCGCCGTGTCTTGCGGCCTCCTCAGGCCCGGCCGAACTCCGATGCACCATCACGCGCACCTCATGACCGGCGTTGCCGTTCGACAGAAGATGGATCGCCATGGGCAACCCCATGCTGCCCAGTCCGAAAAACGCCACGACGGCCATAACGCCTCCTACAGTATGCCCATGGCCACCCACCAGGCCATGCCTGCGGTAGCCAAGAAAATGACATTGATGACGAACTTGATGGTCATGATGGACGCAAAGTCCTTCACGCGGATGAGGCCGAGCGAAAAGGCCACGAGATACACGGCCGTCTCATACGGAAACCACAGCTGAGCCGTGCCCTGATAGAAAATGTAGAACATGGGCTCAAGATTGAAGTTCAGATCCCGGCATATCTGGGCGAAGGGAAGTCCGAAGGATGCCAAAACGGCAAGCGGCGTCATGAGGAAGTTCAGGAAAAGACCGGCAAGATAGGTGGCACACAAAAACGTGGTCTGGCTCACGTCCTGCAGCATGGGCACTATGCTTACCGACACGAAATGTCCGAATCCCACTGCACTGCCCGCCGAGCCTATGCCCATGCAGGCGATGATGAAGAACAGCACGGAAAACTGTACGTCCTTCAAATCCTGCTGCGTGCCTACATTCATGCCGGGCATATAGAGGATCATGGGCGCAAAGATGAAGCCGTACACCATGTTGATGTGATGGTACTGATGCGTGAAAAGAAAAATTACCAGAGCAACAAGAACGACGATGATCTTCCATTCCTTTGTACTAAGACGGCCGAGGGCGGCCAGTTCCTTTTCAAAGTTCTCCCTGCCGCTGAGCGGAGAGGCGGGACGACAGTAACGACCGATGGCCGCGGCAACAAGATAGTTGCCCACAAGAAATACGGCGTTGTCCTTGAAAAAAGCGGGATAGGAAGGAACGATCTTCTCCACGGGCTCAGCTGCACTGTAAAGAACGGAGATGAAATCGGGAGAATAGATGAAATAGTTGGCGTCCATGTAAAAAATGACCGTGGCCACCATGAGTCCGGCGGAAGCCCTGCTTTTTCCGAGCTGAAGAGCCTCGCATATGCCGTAGGACACCACGATGACGGCAATGCACGCCATGGTGCCCTGAAGAAAAATTCTGGCAATGAGAGCCAGCGTGGCCATGGCCAGCACCAGCTTCATGTAGCTTCCGTTGGTATGAATGGCCGCATAGTAGGCCATTCTTTTCAGAATGGTCGTCTTCTGCACAATGGACACGATGATAAGCGCACCCAGCGTCATCCATGCGGGATCGGCCGTCCACGGCCCGAGCACGGCCTGAAGGGGGGCTATGCCCGAAAGACCATACAGAAACATCATGATGAGAGAAACCACCAAGTTGTCGGTGAGCTCCAGGGCGTACCCCATGACGCCCCACAGCGTGATGGCCAGAAATACCTTGATGTTCCAAGTGAATGCTTCGGTTTCAGGAAGCAGAAGAAGGGAAAGTGGCAGAAGAATGTTGACGGCCCATTTAATATTGGTCACACGACCGGATGATTCAGACATACGAAAACTCCACGATCACTATCAGGCATCGGTAAGGGCACAGAGTCTGCGCGAAAGTTCCGCCGCAAAACTGAGATTGCCTCGAATGAGAGGAGCAAGAGAAGCCTGCCCTGCAGTCCAGGCGACAAACACCGCAAGCATGGCCATGAGACCCCGGAGGCGAGAACCGGCATCAAGCGCATCCACCAATGCGCAGGGAGATGCCGCGACCCTCGTAGCACAGATAAAAAAGTCCGAAGTCTCCGTGGAAAGGGAGGCAAAGCGTTTTTCTTCGGCGTTCGACAGTCCGTTCCACATCATGCCGAAAGCCTGTGCTGTGCGGGCGGTTTCTTCGTCGGCCCAGTCCATGACCTCGGCAAAGTCCTTGTTTCCGCCATGCAGTGCAGCGTCGAAACTGCGTACCTCGCGTGCGTACCGTTCGAGGTAAAAGGACTCCTTGCCCTGTGGCGTCTGCTTTGTGCTGAGGAAGTTGTCCGTGACTCGTTCCGTAATCACGAAATAATGGTCGCCGCAGGAAAGAAAGTCCCGACCGTCCAGCGTAGGAAGCGGGCATGAGGCGGTAATGCCATTCTCCGCCAACACACGGGAAATATGAATGTGATGTCTGAGTCCCTCAAAATTTCCCCCGGTCTTCAGACTGTAATCCGGCCCGAGATGCCATACTCCTGTGGCTATGGCCGCGCCGGTATCCTTCGCTTCCTGAATCGTTCTGTCTTCCAGTCCCCATTTCTTGAGAACTTCATGGAGATTCTCTTTCATTTTGCCATCTCCCGGATAAAAACGAGCCGGAAAAGAGTTTTTGCTTCTCATCCTCCGGCTCTTAATTGACTATAAGTTCTGAATATTTTCGTAAGAAATGGAGTTGTCGGGTTGCACTCCTTCAAAATTCATGGCCTTGTAGTCCGTGCGATCCAGCGTCATGCGCAGGGCAAAGGGTCTCGCGTCCTTGTCCAGCGGATCCATGACAAGTCTGCGCCCCAATGTCTCCATAAGGTTGCACTCCGCATAAACGCAGCCTTCCACATCGTGCGGCAATGAATTGCTGATGCAGTCGCCCGCGACATTGAACACAGCAGCATGGCCGCCGCCGAGCGTTCCATCCACGCCGTTGGGCAGGCACTCGATATATTCAGGATGCCCCGTACCGTCGCAGAGCATGTCGATGACGTCCTGAGCCATCATCTGCGTGGCGTACAGCGCGAAGGCCCTGAGTCCCATGGCCGCGTAGCGCGTGGCCGTGCGGGACATATCCAGCGGAGAGAACAGCGGCATCTGGCCTTCGCGGGGCGTATGCATGGGCGGCCAGCCTGCGCAGTGAATCTGTTCTCCCTGCCCGAGCAGGCAGGAAATATTCATGGGATTCAGGTGCTCACCGCACTGCAGGCCACCAATCTTGCCGATTTTGGTGTCGAACACCTGCATGGTGCTGCCGTTGCCACAGGCCCATACGATCTTCTCGCATCCTGGAGGCGACATCTTGCGATGCTTGCCCATGAGATTGCCCTTGTTGTCGAACCAGAACTGGGTGAGATACAGGGTAGTGCCGTCCGCTTCCGTAGCGGAAATACAAACGAAGATATTATTGCGCCTTGCGGCTTCGCTGAGCTGACGCATTTCCGGGCTGCCGTAGGTAAGCGCGTTCTGATGCAGCTTCATGAGGAACTTGTGTCCGAACGACGGGGCTCCCATCCATATCCACCACGGATAGCCGGGCAGAAAGGCTTCGGGGAAGTCAATAAGCTCGGCGCCGTTGCACCCGGCTTCGTCAATAAGAGCGCAGGCCTTGTCCACGGACGCCTTCAGATTGAGAAAAACAGGAGCGGCCTGTACGGCGGCAACTTTGACGGTGGGAAACAGCATACGTATCTCCTTGTTGATCAGATGATGACCAGCGTTCCACCAACAAAAGAAAGGGAACGTTTTCCATTGGTTTCACAAACTGTTGCAATCCTGAAGCGTACTGTTCTTCCCGTCCTTCTCAGGTTCGGAGAAGAGTGGGAAGATCTCGAAGCTTCGGAACAAACGGCATCGTGCCGGTGCCTCGAGCACCGGCACGAAATTCATGTCCTACAATCTGCAGGCAGCGTCGTAGCCGTTGCGGATGGCATGACGGACATTCTTCGGGCCTTCGGCGCAGTCGCCGGCAAGCCAGAAGGTGGGAGCACAGTTGCGGAAGGCTTCAGCCTGCTCCTGCAAAGCACGGGTGCCGAGAGCAATGACCACGGTATCGGCTTCCAAGAAGCGGATGCCGTCGGGGGTTTCCACTTCCACGCCCTTGTCGGTGATCTTCCTGCAGCATGCCTTGGTCAGATAGGAAACGTGCTCGTTGGTGTCGATTTTTTCCACCAGCACGATACGTTGCGTGTAGCCCGTGCGGCGGGCAATGTACTCGTCCATCTCCACCATGGTGACGTCGCGGCCTGCTTCCGCAAGGTGCAGCGCGCATTCGCAGCCCGTGTCGCCCGCACCCACAATGACGACCTTCTGGCCTACGGTGTCGCGATCCACAAATGCCTGCGTAGCAAGCATGACGTTCCTGCCGTCGATACCCGGAATCTTGGGCAGAGCGGGTACGGAACCCGTGCAGGCGATAACCACATCGGGATATGCTGCTTCGATGAGTTCGGGGGTTGCTTCCGTGTTCAGGAACACCTTGATGCCGAGCTGACCCACTCGATGAATGAGCCAGTTCTTGAATTCCATAAGCGGATACTTGAAGGACACGTAGTCGGCAAAGTAAATCTGACCGCCGAGGTGATCGCTCTTTTCATAGAGGCGCACTTCGTGACCACGTTCGGCGGCGGTGATGGCAGCCTGCATACCGGCGGGGCCGCCGCCGATAACTGCTACGACTTTCTTTTCTGCGGCCGGAGGAATGATGTCGGTTTCAATGCCGATGCGGGGGTTCACCGAGCAGGCGTAGCGCTTGACCACATCTCTGGTGAATCCGGTGATGCTGCCGCCGAACACACGGGCATTCTTTTCGTCCAGGCAGTTAAAGCACTTGATGCAGGGACGAATTTCCTCACGCTTGCCGAGGCGAGCCTTGTTGGCCCATTCGGGATCGGCAATGACGGTACGGGCCATGGCTACGACGTCACAATGACCTTCTGCGATCATGCGTTCGGCGTCTTCAGGATCGGTGATGCTGCCCACGATGATGACGGGAATCTTGATACCGTGCTTCTTGGCCTCGATACCCATGTATTCGTTGGGGCATTTCGGCATGAATTCGGAGGGGAACATTTCCGGACGGCTGCGCAGCACACCACGGTTGCCGCGGGAGAAGTGCACAAGATCAATCTTGTCCTCGATCATCTTGATGAATTCGCACGCTTCATCGATTTCCAGCCCTCCGGGCTGACCTTCGGTGCCGGAAATGCGGTATTCCAGCAGAAAATCTGGCCCTACACGCTTGCGTATTCTGTCCAGTACCATCATGGGGAAACGGGCGCGGTTTTCCAGACTGCCGCCCCATTTGTCCTTGCGGTGATTTTCTGCAGGGGAAAGGAATTCTCCGAGCAGCCACTGATGCGCCCCATGAATGAGGCACATCTTGAAGCCCGCGTTCTGCAGGTAATGACAGGTTTCGGCAAAATGATCAGCCACCTCGTCCATCTGCTCTTCAGTAATTTCATCGACGACCTGACCGTTGGGGAGCACGCAGCCGGTAGGAGCGATGGGGTTTCTGCCTCCGTTGACCATGGGGAAGGCATATTTGCCGCCGTGTTCGATTTCAATGGAGGCAATGGCACCGGCCTGATGGATGGCGTCGGTCATCTGGGTCAGATACGGAAGGTTATTGATGTCCTGAAGGTTCACGTTATGGAAATGGGAACGGCCGCGATCTTGATCTACGGAGGCCTCGCCCAGGGTGACACAAGCTGCCCCACCAAGAGCTCTGTTGCGGAAGTGTGCAATGGATTCAGGACGGATGTAACCTTCAGGAGTGATGAAATGCATGGCCTGAGCCGTGGGGGCGGTCCAGATACGATTTCTGAAGCGAATTTTTCCGACCTGAAGAGGTTCAAAAAGATGGGGATAAGCACGGATCATGGCATACTCCTGTTTAACCGGTAGTGTGACCGGGAATTTGCTTTTACCGGAATAAAAGCAAAAAGTATGCCAAAGTAAAATATCTAATATTATCAATATGATAACATATTACCTCACCATATTTGATAAATTTTAAACCATATATTGTATTATTTGTTACCCATATATGGTAAATCATGTCGAATGCCCAGTTTCTGCATTCGAGCCCGGAGCGTATTGGGATGCACGTCCAGAATTTCGGCGGCACCGCCCTTACCGCTGATCTTGCCTCCGGAAATTTCCAGAGCACGGAGAATGTGTCTGGTCACGGCCATGTCGAGAGTTTCAAGACGTTCCTGGCCGGACGGCGCGGCCTCCACACGCAGCTCAGGTTCCACCGTCTGCTCTTGAGGCATGAAGCTGACACTCGGAGAAATAACCATCTGACGGCGCATATCGCCCATCCACAGAATGACAGCCCTCTCTACGGAATTGCTCAGCTCCCGAAGATTGCCGGGCCACGGATAGGCAAGCAGCTTCCGCATGTTCTCCGGCGAAGGCTCGGGAAGATTCTGCACACAAAATTCGGAACACTTCCGCTCGATGAAAAAACGTATCAGCACGGGAATATCCTCCGGCCGGCGACGCAGCGGAGGAATGGCAATGGGGAAGACACAAAGCCGGAAATAGAGATCAGAGCGAAAGCTTCCGCTCTGCACCATCTTGTCGAGATTCCTGTGCGTGGCGGCTATGATGCGCACGTCGATGCGTCTCTCCTCGTCGCCACCCACCCGTTCCAGCACGCCTTCCTGGAGTACTCGCAGAAGTCTGGTCTGTGCCGGAAGGGACAATTCCCCTACCTCGTCAAGCAGCAGCATTCCCCGGTGAGCCCGCTCAAAAAAGCCTTTTCTGGAAGACACCGCACCGGTAAACGCCCCCTTCTCGTGCCCGAACAGTTCACTCTCCATGAGCGATTCCGGCAGACTACCGCAGTTCATCTTGATAAAGGGAGCATCCACGCGCCCCGAGGCTCGGAACAACGTTTCGGCCACAGCCTCCTTGCCCGTGCCGGTTTCCCCCAGAAGCAGTACGGGACAGTCCTGCCGGGAGACCTGCCAGATCATTTCGCAGACCTGTCGCATACCCGGAAGCTGCACCAGCGGAAGATATCGCCCTGAATCCGCCTGTTTTTCGGCGGAAGGCAGGGACACATGACGCCTGAAATAGCGCATGAGATCCTCCAAAAGGGCAAAAGCCGCATCGACGTGCATGGTCTGAAAGACCCACTCCCCCCGGTGCTCAAGATCAATGAGGGAAAGAGAAAAAATGAAGCGTCGCGCAATCACGGCCCTGATGATGAGCGCTGAAAATTTCCGGTCGGGAAAAAGCCGGTGGATGACGCCGAGAGTGATGCCGTGATCATCCTGATTTCCGAGTCTGACCACGCGTTCCGGACCGTGACCGAGCGCCAGAAGCTGTTCGGGAGTGCTGTTGAGCGTCATTCGACGAGCTTCGGCCCTGTCGGGAAAAACAAGCATACGTTCTTCCCCCGGATGCTCCGTAGCCGCAGTCACCAGAATATGATCGAGCGGAAAGTGCTTCTTCAGAATGCGGTAAAGCTCCGCCATACCTTCCGGCAATGACAAGTCCTGCCGGAAAAACACTTTCATGTCCTCTCTGAGCTCATGAACAGCCTCGTCCGGAGTCTTCCCCGGAGGAAAAAGAAACGTGAACATGCCAGCCTCGGTAAAAACTGTCCGTTGTTCTGCAGGCCGTCAAAAGCATTCTGCCTGCCGGCTCCTCTGCCGCGAAACAGGCGGCCCCTTCAAAGTGCCACGTGTTTCTGAGTCGCCCCTGCTGCGCGTCATCTTGTCCATGCCTTTTGAGGGCATGGACAGTGTCCGTGCAAAATATGCCAGATTTGCGACCTCAGGTCGAGTGGCCGACAAAAGCAAGAGAGAGAGAGAGAGAGAGACGAGACCGCCCAGTCCCGCCCTTTGTTTTCTGTATCTTCAACGAGAGAAACAGGGGCGTGGAAATTCAGCGACCATCCCATATCCGGCAGGTAGCCGCCTTCGGAGCAGCAAAGCAGAAGCACCATGCCGGGACGAGGGGCGCGCACTCTGCTCCATGCGCCGTCCAGTGTATCTCAAAAACATACTTCATATTTTTCTGAAAAATTCCTGGAGAGCAGCAATCAGCACGGGACACAGTTCCTGACGGGACGGCGAGATTCTCCTTCAGACGTTCCGCCCTGTTGGCCGGGCGGAAACGGGAATGCAGAAGCGTGTCGGGGCGATGATGATCGAGCACGGAGGCAGGCTCCCGCAAAAGAGCCTTACACGCCCCGATATCTATAGATCAAAAGAAAGGACAGTTACATCCGGGGATAATACCCAGGTTACATTGAAAAACGAGGTAAATTCTGTTCGCCTCGTTTTTTTACATACGGCATACAAAAAACGTAGATAATATTACTCGCTTTATTTCAAATAGATATCACTAAAAAACAACTAAAGGCTGTAAGTCTTCTACGATCATTATTTTGGAGGTGCAGATTTATGAGAATGTCGAAAATGACGAAGGAGCTCTCACAGGCTCGTTTTCAGATTCAGCAGAGGCTTCAGCCGGTCGTGTCAAAAATTCTTCCCATAAACAAAAGAATAGAGACCCCAAATCGTCCCGCATCGCCTCATCACAATCTGCCAAAAATCGATGGTGTGGACCTCAGGACAGTTAAGTCTGAGAATGGAAGGATAGGTATCGTGACCTCTGAAAAAGCCTGGAGAAAAGGAATTGGCCAGGGATTCATGGTTCAAGTGGGATTCGTGGCAAAGGATCTGGTGGAAATACGATGATGCCGCATAATTTTTCTTTCGACTTGCATGAAGAGCTGTCCTTCACCGGGGCAGCTCTTCTTTTATGGGAGACCGCCATGGAACCTGATACTCGTGGCCAGAAACAGCTCAACATTATCGCCATGGACTAGATATTGTCGTCAATTAACTTTCAATTTCGCAGAACGCTGCTATCATCCTTATAGAAGGAGAGGGATATGCAGTGCGCACATCGTCGTCATGACATATCAGACAGAGTTTAAAAGCTTTTAAAAATATCATTCGGGGCAATAAGGCACGCGGGGCGTAACTGCCCGCGACAATCGATGCTTTCTTAACGTTGTTTTCTGGATATTTCGCACAGGAGCGCCGTGGAGAAATTTGCCTCCTGATTATGGAGACTGGAAAAATACTCATCGTCGATTTTGTCGCTGGAGAGATCGCGGGGTTCGGGAGCAGGTTCCGGAAGTGGTCATCGTTGAACCTGATTTTGAATGGCTCATGATAGATGCAAGCCACTGCAAGATTCATCCGCATGCCGCAGGAGCGGTAGGAGGCAATCAGGATATGCGCCGTACAAAGGGTGGGCTCAACACAAAAATACATTTGGTCGTGGATACGCATGGTATGCCGGTCAGAATCCTTGTTCCAGCAGGTACCATTGCGGATTGCTCTCAGGCTTGCAGGCTTGTGGAGTGAATAACGACTGAATATCTTCTTGCGGCCAAAAGATATGACAATGATGCTCCGGCAGGATTGCTCAAGAGAGAGAGAGAGAGAGAGAGAGAGAGAGAGACGGCATCCGACCGGACATTATCTTCCCCCGGAAAAATCATAACCGCCTGAATGTGTATGCCGTTATCTCGTCAAAAATTCTTTTTGGAAATCGAAGCGTCGGCGAGGAATTGCCTCACGCTATGCCTCAAAATACTGCTTCATTCCCGGCGGCAGCCCATATCAGGTGCATCGCCATTCTGGTTAAAATCAAATGACGATGCGATCTAACTTTCACTCGTAGAGCTTCCGCAATTTTCTCCAAAGTGTCGTTCTTGAAATCCCCAACTCTCGGGCAATCAATGCACGATTCCCATGCAGTCTGTCAAAAGCTTCTAAAAGTTCTTGACGTTCCCTTTCCTCTCTCGAAACTGAAGGCTCCACGCTTCGTTCGTGAAAATTCGACAGGTTGAAAATGTCGCCAAGAGTGATGGGACGTTTCAAATATTGGCTCAGTGCGACATAGCGGCGCACTACGTTCTCCAGTTCCCGCATATTTCCCGGCCAGTTGTAGGATCTCAGATGGCTGAGCAAAGAACACAGACGCTTCTTATCTGAAACTGAAGAATCCGGAGCCTTCTTGACAAGCAGTTTTTCAACAATGTCCCCAAGCTGATCGGCATAATCACGTAGCGGCAACATATGGACATGAAAGATATTCAGTCGATAATACAGATCGCTTCTGAAACGGTGCTCCTCCACTTCGTGTTTCAAATTCTTATTGGTAGCCGCAATAATACGAACATCCACGAAAGATTCAAAAACAGCACCTAACCTGCGGACTCTCCTGGTCTGAAGCACCCGAAGCAGTTTCCCCTGAAGATTCAAAGGCAGTTCGCCTATCTCATCAAGAAAAAGCGTTCCTCCCTGCGCCGACTCAAACAGTCCAGGAGCGCCGTTTTTCCTCCCTCCGGTAAAGGTTCCGGGTTCATAGCCGAATAGCTCGCTTTCCATAAGAGTTTCAGGAATGGCAGCGCAGTTTATGGCAAGAAAAGGTCTCCTTTTCCGCCTGCTGGCATTATGTATGCTGCTGGCCATAACTTCCTTGCCTGTGCCGCTTTCTCCGGTAATGAGCACGGTCTCGTCCGTAAGAGCAAAACACCTCGCTTGTTCCTTCAGCGCGCGAAAACGTGGAGTATCCCCCAGAAAATCATCAAAAGAATATCTTGCACCATCTTCTTCCTCAGAAGAAGGTCTTCGGTACGCTTCTTCTATTTTCTTTATTTTCTCCAGCGATCGAAAAGAGCCTACACAACCAGAAAGAATTCCATTGACAGAAAGAATACTGTAATCTCCGATTATTTTCTGTGATTCATGCATAACATTCTCAATAGATTCTTTATTAATCAATACCTTATCAAAATAGTTATCATGTAAAAAAATTCGTGGTTTTTTTCCAATAACTGCATTAGCGTCTCTTTTAAACATCATCTCAGCGCTATTATTGAAAAAAGTTACTTTATTTTCACTATTAACAACAACAACAGCATCAGAAAATTGTTTCAAAATAAGATTAGTATCATAGTTTATATTACGTGTAAATTTTCTTGTGTCGGCAATTGAAACGGCTCGTAGTATAGTTTTTCTAAGAGTCGTCAAATTAATTTCCAACGGAAAAACAGAAAAACCTTCATCCTTCGCCAGATTACAGATGTACCCTCCCCCTACTATGGCTAGTACTCCTCGTCCTTTTAAAGATCTAAGTATTTTTTGATTAGTGCTGTCATCTTCTCCAAAAAGAAAGTTTATGAACTGCTGCCCGACCATTTCTTTGATATCTTGGATACGAGGGTTTTCCTCTTTATAGTGAGCCAAAGCTACGCTTCCGGGACAGAGGCTCAGTGCATTTCGAAGTCCTTTGATGATATCGATGTTATTATATTCTATAGGAAGAATTGGTAACTTATTCTGAACTTTACTTTCAATAAGGCTGGCCATCCCCGGCATAGTCAGAATTACTTCTGTAGTTCCTGAAAGCTCTTCTGACACGAATTTAAGCACTCTCGTTGTACTTTGCCCCCAAAAAATATCAATACGATCAAGCCCCTCGTCGTCAATGATCTTTTCTGTTTTCTGCACAAGAGCACGTTGAGTAGCGATGATAAGAATATCCTTCATTTTCCCCCTCTCAATTCCGCTGCGAGACCTTCAGATGTTTCAAAATTGTTTCGATCATCTAAAACATTTAGTTTCATTTTGCAACAAAATCAATGAAAAAGAGATTAGCGGTGAAAAATAAAACTCTTATTAAGTCAGTGAGATAACATCTTGGCACAAAAATTGCTTAATTGAGGAAAACTTTTACTTTCAGGAGTTCTTATGATTCCCAATACTGAACAGAAAAGTGCGGACGTTCTGGTTCTTGGCGGCGGCATAGCAGGCTGTATGGGTGCCTGCGCGGCAGCAATGGAAGGTCGCAGCGTCATTCTTGTGGATAAGGCCTATGTCGGCGGCAGCGGTGAAAGCTGCTTTGCCGCCGGCGACATTCTGTACTTCGACCCCGAAGAAGACGACATTCACGAATGGCTGGAACGCTGGAACAAAAACGGGAACGGGATGTTCGATCCGGAATGGATGGAATGGTACGCCCACAGCTCCACTGAAATCATCAATATGATGAATGACTGGGGCATGGATTTTGAAAAGGATGCCAACGGCAAATTCAAACGCAAGCCCGGACGCGGCCATAACCATGCAGTTGTCTTTCCCGGCTTCAAGATGATGAAAAAGTTGCGTGCAAGACTACAGAAGCTGGGTGTGACCATTGTTGATCGCGTTCAGATAACCGATCTTCTCACGAATGGCGATCAGGTCGTCGGAGCCACGGGCTTCAATGTCCGCACCGGACAGTTCCATGTTTTCAATGCCAAAAACACCATTCTCAGCACCGGCAGCTGCAGCTTCAAGGGACAATATCATGGCCAGGACATGGAGTCCGGTGAGGGGAACACCATGGCGCTCCAAGTGGGGGCAGAGTTTACCAACATGGAATTCTCCAACACATACAACTCCACGGCCAAAGACTTTGACATCTGCGGTATGAGCCGTTTCCAGCGTCTCGGTGGCCGCTTCACCAACGCTCTCGGCGAACCTTTTATGGAGAAATACGACCCCGTCAACAAGGAAGGTGCGCTTCTTCATATTCTTGTCCGTGCCATGACCATGGAAGTCCAGGCAGGTCGCGGCCCCATCTACTTCAATCTCAAGAACATGAACGAGGAAGATCGGGAACTGAGCTATCGCATCGTTCCAACATTCTTTGCCGCGTGCAAGGTCTGCGGGATAGACCCTTTCAAAGATTCTGTGGAGTGGATTCCCGGCTTCATGGGTTCTTCCAGCAGCGGCAGTGGTCTTACCCTCAAGTCCTTTGACTGTGACACCACAGTGCCCCGTCTCTTTGCCGCTGGCGACATGGCCAATCAGGGCCTTCTCATCGGCTCCATTGCCGGTGCTGGTGCCGTTCATCTCGGCTGGGCAACGATAACCGGATTCCGTGCAGGTCAGGGAGCGTCCAAGGCATGCGAAACGACGGAACTTCTTCCCGTTGACAATGCCCAAGTAGAGTCCATCAAGGAAAAGACCTTCGCCAAGCTCGGCCATGAGGGCCATCTCTCGATAGACGATGCGATCTACCGTATTCAGTCCTACGTCATTCCCGCGAAATACAATATTATCCGCTGCGGCGAAGCTCTCGAGGAGGCACTGACAGCCTTGGACGAAATTGAGCGGGATATCGAAAAGGAAATCGTTGTCCGCAATACCCATGAACTCATGCTCTATCATGAACTTCGTGGTATGCTGACCACCGCCCGTCTTACCTTCACCAGTGCTCTGGCCAGAAAAGAAAGCCGCGGATCGCACTATCGTACGGATTATCCCGATATGAAAAGTGAATGGAATGTATGGCTCAAATCTAGGCTCAAGGATGGAAAAATCGAAATCACTCAGGAACCCATCCCGACCGAAAAATTTGAACGTTACGGCCTTCCCGTCTATCCGCTCTAAGTCGAGCTGACCTACATACAACTTACGGAGTTCTTCATGCCCGTTTTTGCTATAGATCCTGAAAAGTGTGTCAACTGTGGAACATGCGTAAAGATTTGTCCTCTCGATGTCTTTCGTGCAGGCGAAACCACACCGGAAATCTGTTACCGGGAAGACTGTCAGTCCTGTTTTCTTTGTCAGATTTACTGCCCTAAAGACGCCATAAAAGTCGATGCTGTGAGAAACAGACCGACTCCTCTACCATATTAGTCATCTCTCTGGGAAGAACTCGTAGCTCCCTACGGTTCTTCCTTTTTTTTCACTTATTCCATGAGAGAATATTATGGAACGCTCTGCCATCAAACAAAACTTCTCCATTAATTACTGGTCGATCTTCCACATCATCGTCTTTCTTGGCATTACCTTCTTTTTCAGCAAACTTGTGCCCACTGTCCAGCCTCTGACGCATTACGGCATGAACGTCCTCGGCGCACTTATCGGCGTGGTGTACGCATGGATTTTCATTGATATCGTCTGGCCCAGCATGGTAGGTCTTCTTGCCATTGGCCTGCTTGACATTATGCCCATCAACACCCTTTTCAATAAGGGGTTCGGTGATCCCACTGTGATCCTGATGATGTTCATCTTCGTCTTCAGCGCCGTACTGGATAAAAACGGCGTGACAAGGTGGATTTCCATGTGGTTCGTCAGCCGTAAAGTCGTACAGGGAAAGCCATGGTTGTTAACTTTTGCCCTGTTGCTGTCAATAGCCGTTCTTGGCGGTTTATCCAGCGCCACTCCGGCATGCGTCATCGGCTGGAGCCTCATGTACGGAATATTCAGAATCTGCGGGTATGAACGATGCGAAGGCTACCCCATGATGATGATCATTGGTGCAGTATTTGCCAGTCAACTCGGCATGGCACTCATCCCCTTCAAATCCCTGCCTCTGGTGGCCATCAGTGCCTATGAGAGCCTCTCGGGTGCTACGGTCAACTATGCCGTATATATGATCGCTTCCTTTTCTTCCTGCCTGCTCTGCCTGACGGCGTTTATCCTGATTGGCAAATTCGTACTGCGTCCTGAACTTAGTAAACTGACCAGTCTGGATATAAAAACGCTCATTACAGAAGATGAAATGCGACTCTCCGGTGTCCAGAAACTGCTTTTTGCTTTTCTTGTCGCGCTCATCCTCTTCATGGTACTTCCCGGATTTCTTCCCGAGAACCTCTCCATTACCGTTTTCTTCAAAAAAATAGGAAATACAGGAGTGTGCGTCCTTCTGGTGGCGTTGCTGGCAGCCATAAAAATCAAAGGGAAGCCTCTTTGCCCCTGGCGTACCATGGTCAACGAAGGTGTTGCATGGCCCATCATCTTCATCCTCGCCTTTGTACTTCCCCTATCAGGCCCCATTTCCGATCCTAAAAGCGGTATCACGGATTTCATGCTCAATTTTCTGAATCCTCTTTTCGGGGCGGGCGGAAGCACCAATTTCCTGATATGTATCGGTATCGTCGGCGTGATTCTTACGCAGTTCATCAACAATACCGCCATCGCTGTCGCGCTTATGCCTGTCGTCTATTCATACTGCACTGCCAACGGAATGTTGCCTGAACAACCGGTTATCCTTGTGACTGTGGCCAGCTGCCTAGCCTTCCTTACTCCGGCCGCAAGCTCAACATCCGCCATGCTTCACGGCAATGAATGGGTAACCACAAAGGCCATCTGGAAAACTGCTCCCATTCTTGTTATATCCTCGTTATGTATTGTAACCAGTGTGATTATATTGACGGGAAAAATTTTCCTCTAGAGATCATTCCTTTATAACCGTATGGCTCGGTCAAGTAAAAAATTACCACGACCGAGCCTTTCTTTATTATATGTTCCATCAGTATACTGATAGTCTATCTATTTATCATGGATGAATATTGTCAAATGAATTGCAACATAAAGAGATTCTCGTCTTCCCTTAAAACTCGACACTCGGTCGGTAACCAAACTTCTTGTGGGAACGGCGGGTTTGACTGTCACTGCTTTCGCTATTCGCTCATTGGTCAGCTTGAAAAGTCCATTCTTCGAGAAAAAACTACCCATGCAAGCCGTTACTCTGCTCATTAAGCGCTCGTTATCCCAGACAACCGTATATATGAAAGACTCAGCAGACTAAATAATCGACAACAGACTGAACTTATAAAAAATTTTTATGGCCGGTGCCATTCCCGGCATCATTCTCACCATGCACTTCCGCATCACGGTATGGATCAGCGTCGTGCTCAATCCGGCTGCCGCTCCTGCCACCGCCGAGATTCCCATGAAGGAACGCATACGTACGCTCAAGTTCACCCTGCCTATTCTCGTGCTGTTTATTCTGGTCATCGGCGGCATCTACGGCGGTATCTTCACTCCGGCCGAAGGCGGCGGCATCGGTGCTGTAGGCGCTTTCCTCGTCTCCCTCTTCATGCACAGACTTACCGTGAAAAAATTCATCGCAATCCCCAACGACTCGGCCAAGTTCATTGCCATGTGCTTCGCCGTGCTTACCGGCGCCTTCATGCTCTGCCACTTCATGACTCCGAGCCGCATTCCCACCGTCATGGCGTCCAGCATCGCCGCCATGGAACTGCCCGGCGGCCTCGCCATGCGCGCCGTCGAAGTCTTCGATCTCATGGACGTGGGTGAAGCCATCATGCTCTGTGCCCGTGAGCGTCGTGAAACCAGCGGTCTGCACATCCGCAAGGACTACCCATTCACCAATCCGCTGTACAACAAGAAACTTTTCTACATCGAGCGCCGCAACGGCAAGTACGTTGCAGGTATGCACGACAGGTATCAATAGTCGTGCCGGCGTCACGGAAAAGGCCGCGCCCGCTCTCGGTCTGCAGCGCTACGAAGGATCCGCCGCCATGTGCAAATCGTTTATGAACGACAACGTCTCCGACGGATTCGATCTTTTCCTGACGCTGGACGGCCCGACCGATCTGAAGCACCGCTGTGTCACGGAAGATGCCGCATACGGTACGGTGCTGATGGTCTCACGGGCTGAAATCTGCGGCACAGGTGTTTCCGTCTCCCGTGCACTGCTGACCACGGCATTCTGCATCAACGAAGACGATTATCTGGACAGAGACAGGACACTGGAGAACATGGTGCTTCCGGCCTTGGAGTATCCGAACTCATGAAGAGAGACTCGGATGAGACCGGACACGCCCCTCCGTACCATGTTTCAAAACGGAGCAGACTTCGAGACGGACATATCGACATCGGCGTCGGAGGGAGGACGCCCGTATCTTCCCCGGACACCGTACCTCCCCACTCCGTTCTCCGCCTCCGTTATGTTTCGGTGACCGAGGCGAAGAAAACGTTCCGCGTCCCGTTCTTCTTTCAAGAACTGCGGGCACGCTTTTGTTCTGCATACCCGCACAACGGAAGGTTCTCCCGTTCTCCTATCCCTGCGGGAGCAGGTTCCGGGCTTGTGATGCTTCCTGTTCAAGCAGAGTCCTGCGGTCAGGAGCAATATGAAGGGCCGAGGCAAGGGCTTCCAGATAGCTCCTCTCCATGAAGTGATCCACGTCCACAATGAGGCAGGAGAGTCTATAAAGATCCTCACCCTGCTCGGCAGACCTCACTGCGGAGGCAAGAAGAGCAGGATTGATCGGTTCGTTCATGAGAGACTCCATGATACCGGAAACGTCCCGTCCGGGAAACATCTGTTCCACGAGTCTGACGATACGGGACTGTTCGGCGGCATCGATATGCCCGTCCGCCCTGGCGGTATAGATCATGGCCCGAAGCAGCAGCATGGCCGTATCGTCAGGAACGAAGACGTCTGCTCCATGGGACAGTGCGGAAGAAGACTCCCGATGCCCCGGAACGGGAGCCGAAGAGCCGGACGAAACGGAAACCGGGGCAGACGTCTTCGTTGCAGATGCCGTTCCCGCCTGCTCATTCCGACTGCTGCTCCATTTCTGATAGAAATTCCATGCTACGGCCCCCGCTCCCACCAGGGCTGCGTCCTTGAGCACGCTTTTGGAAACGAAACTGCCTATCAGAGCGCCCAGTGCGCCCGCACCGAGCAGTCCGCCCACTCCACCCGGGGCCGAAGACGCAACGTCCGAAGCCGTATGCTTCGCCTTTTCCGCAAAGGAACCGATGGCGGATCTGAGATCGGGAGAATTGAGAATATCAAACAGCGACATGTTCAGCTCCTTGAATGATGTACGGTATCGTATGACACAAGACAAACGGAATCCCGTCTTGGAGTCAACAGGAAAATTCTTGCATTTCCTTGCATTATGTTACTGCGGATACGGATGTCTCCCCATCGAACGGATCAGATATACGGACTGAGCAGCCAGCAAAGCGCATCGAACAATCTGGAAGGATACGACAGGTTCGCATAGTCGGCAGGAAGCATGCGGCGGGAGCGCAAACGCACATCTTCGGCATAGGCGACAAGCTCCTTCTGAAACACGGGATCAGCGACTTCCACATTCAACTCGAAATTCAGAAAAAGACTGCGCGGATCCAGATTGGCCGAGCCGAACAGCGTATACCAGTCATCCACGAGCAGCAGCTTGGTATGGGCAAAAGGCGGCGGCTGATACCAGATACGTACCCCTGAAGCGGCAAGACGTTCCTGAAAGCGTCGCGAAGCGTGATGGACATAGAAAAGATTGTTCTTTGCCGGCAGAATGACGTCGACCTTCACCCCGCGCCGTACGGCGGAGGACAGCGCTCCCGCCAACTCCCTCGGCGGAATGAAGTACGGCGTAAACAGTATCACACGTCTCCTTGCCGCAGAGATCACACCACAAAGAAGCTCATGAATACCCTCGCGATCACGACCGAGTCCGTCGAAGACCAGTCGGCAGCGTGAGTTGCCGGTTTCCTCTGCTTCCTGTACGGAGGGCGGCGTGGGAATCTGTGCCACGAAGGCCCAGTCCATGAGAAAGGCTTCATGAAGACGGGCCGCCACAGGACCCGTGCAGCGAAAATGAATATCCTGTACGCGTCCGCGTCCGGGAAGCGAAACAAGATGATGATCCCCGATATTCATGCCTCCCGTGAAGGCGACTTCGCCGTCACAGGCGAGCACTTTTCTATGCGTACGCAGATTCACGGCAAACATGGGGGGCCACAGCCGCGGCGGCAGAAACAGTCGGACCTTCACTCCCCTGTCGGAAAGCCTGCGCCAGGGCTTGCGCAGGGAATAGATCATGCCGCCAAGTCCGTCGACAATGAGTCTGACGTCCACCCCCCGTTCCGCAGCCCCGGCCAGTGCCTCGGCAAAGGCCTTTCCCGTCTCGTCCCCGCGGAAAATATACGTGGAAAGACAGACCATGCGTTTGGCCCCACGTATGGCCTCCAGCATGGCCGGGTATGCTTCTTCACCGTTTTTCAGAAGTTCAATCCGGTTTCCGCGCAACATGGAGCGGCCCGTAATCGAACGCCCCACCCTGGCGGCTTCCCACTCTTCGGGCAGACCGGCATTTTCTTCGGCCTTCAGACGGCTGTCCAGCGCTCTGTCCGAAGAATCCTGACGTCTGGCCGCTTCCGCAAGCAGACGACCGGCCAGACTGTCGGCCCGGCTGATACCGAACAGAGAATAGGCAAGACTTCCCAGAAAAGGCAGCAGCATGATGCATGCCACCCATGCAAGAGCCGACTGGGAGTCCTTCTTGTGCAGCAGAGCATGAACACAGCAGGCCACGGCCCATATAAAGCCCAGGACGGCAAGCAATGCTCCCAGAACAAGAACTGTCATCGCTTCCATAGGTACTTTTCCTTATTTCTTTACGCAAAAAGACTGATCGACCGGTCTGCAACCGGGCACATACGTTTTCTGAAATCAGAGAGGCAGACTTCCCCAAGAGGATGCGGACAAATAAGAAAAGTCCCGCGAGATCCGGTTCGGAATCCCTCATCAGGATCACCGTCCTCCGGACAAAAACTCTCATGCAGGCGGCCTCAGGATCCTCATCCGGGGAGTCGAAATTCTCTTTTCCTTTTCCGGAATTTCCTCTATGCTACGCGCACCTTATTCTTATAACATTTCTTTTCAGGAAACACCATGATACGCATAGACCCCAACCGCTGCGTTCTCTGTGGCATGTGCGCAAAAGTCTGCGCTTCCCGCTGTCTTCATATCACCGACAACGGCATCGCCGTCCGCCATGAAGAACGCTGCATTCAGTGCGGCCACTGCACGGCCGTCTGTCCGCAGGCTGCTTTGTCTCTGAACGGCATCCAGCCCGATACGCTGAAGCCAACCGGAACGCTGCCCGACATCAATGAACTTGACGCACTGATCCGTAGTCGCCGTTCCATCCGTCTGTTCAAGGAAGATGCCGTCCCCGAAGAACTCCTTCTGCATGCTCTTGACACGGTACGCTACGCCCCTACGGGCAAGAATCTGGAAAACGTGCAATGGTTGATCATCGAGGGCCGCGACGCGCTGCGCCGTGTTGCCGACGCCGTGATCGACCTGTTCCGCACCGACGGCCGCACCGCCGCTCTCGCCGTTTCTCACGACAGGGGCGAAGATCCGATCTTCCGCGGCGCGCCCTGTGCGGTATTCGCCTGTGCCGAAGGAACCTATGCTCTGGACATCGTCAACTGCTCCATTGCCGTAACCACCCTCGACCTGATGCTGCCCGTACTCGGACTCGGCGGCTGCTGGGCAGGATTTGCCATGCGCGCTGCGGCCATGGACGACAAGGTATGCGAAGCCATGAACGTTGAAAAAGGTCTGCGCCCCCTCGCCGGACTCATGATCGGTCGTCCCGCCGTGCACTATAAGCGCATTCCCGAACGCCGCGCACTTCGCATCCGTACCGTGAAGGGAGAAAACGCATGAAAGAGCTGCTGCGCTATCTTCTCTGCGGACTCGCCATGGGTGCGGCTGATGTCGTCCCCGGAGTTTCCGGAGGAACCATCGCTTTCATCACCGGCATCTACGATCAGCTTCTGAACGGCATCAAGGCATTCAACATGACCTTTTTCCGCCGTTTTTTCACCGGCAGATGGAAGGAAGCCTTCGCAGACATCCCCTGGCGTTTTCTGCTGCCGCTTCTGCTCGGCATAGGAACGTCCATCTTCAGTCTGGCGCGCCTCACACTCTATCTGCTGCATGCCTGGCCGGAAGCTCTGTGGGCCTTTTTTTTCGGACTCATCATCTCCTCCATTCTGCTCATGACACGCGGACAGCGCATGCCCGTCCTCAACGTTCTTCTGCTTGCCGTCGGCGCCGTGGCAGCCTGGTTCATCACCGGGGCCGAGGCCATGACGGCCACACATGAGCTGCCCCGCATCTTCATCGCGGGCTTCATCGCCCTCTGCGCCATGATTCTGCCCGGTATTTCCGGGTCCTTCATGCTCGTGGTCATGGGCCAGTATGCCTATCTTCTCTCAGCCGTCGTACAGCTCAACATTCCGGTACTCCTTACGTTCATTGCGGGAGGTCTGTGCGGACTCATGAGTTTCAGCCGGGCGCTCTCAGCCTGTTTCAAACGCTTTCCCTCCCAGACCAACGCCGTTCTCATCGGCTTCATGGTCGGTTCCCTGCGCACGGTATGGCCGTGGCATGACGGTACCATGCCCGCTCTTCCGCCGGTTATGGACGGCATGGTGTTTCTTGCCCTTCTCACCTGTCTGTGCGGCATCGCTCTTCCTCTTGCCGTGCAGCGTATCGCCGTACGCATGTCGCAATCATCCTGACCCCGGTTCTCCCTCCTGTTCCGAAGGCGCCTTCTTTCCGAGGGCGCCTTTTCATGCCTCGGACATGCCACTTGTCACACTGACAACGGGTAGACCGCGGCTCCGTGCTTTCGGTTCCGCAACTTCACGGCTCATGCACCACGCCTTTCCTTACTCATGATTCCGGAATACCGAAGGCAATATGATTCGACAACAAACTATCCATCCTGTCGATTCATGAAAACTTGACAAGCGATGCTCTTCTGAAGAATATCACGCACCTTCCCGAAATTGGTCACCGCCTGTTGCCATCCCGAAACAGTATACTTTCATAGATGTGATCTGGTATGAACCGTCGCCTTTCCCAGCCGCCCGTCGATGACGTTGCGGCCGATCTCAGAAATATTTCCGGAGCGTTGCGGCTGCTCTTTCTTCTGGGACTCGGTATCGTTGTTCTGTTCCTGATATTCTGGAGCGACTCCGTCCGCGACCACCCCTTCACGGAACAGGGTCCTACCGAAATTTGCCAGACCGTCCTGCTGACTGTAAGCACGATCGTTTTCTTCCTTGAAGCGCGACGGCGTCCGGATATGCGCGGTGCGTTGATTCTTGCAGGAGGCTTTTTCGGTTGCATGCTCATACGGGAACAGGACTACTATTTCGACATGATCGCCCATGGCTGCTGGAAATGGCCGGCCATCATGCTTGCACTTGTCTGCCTGCGACCTGCGGTCTCATCTCTGAAAAACACGCTTGTCGGTCTTTCCGCATTCGTACGCTGGCGTTACTTTCCAGTGCTGCTGACAGGCGTGATCATTGTTCTGGCCTACTCCCGTCTCTTCGGAATGGGCATGATATGGAATACGCTTCTTCCCGACGCGGAGGCCCGTACAGCAAAAAATGCCATCGAGGAATCCAGCGAACTGCTGGGATATCTGCTCATATGTTTTTCGGCGCTGCTGCTGCGCTTTGAAAAAAAATAATTCCCGCGATCAGCATATTCCGGTATCCGGACTTGCTCCCGGAACGTACGAGGAATGGAAGGCTCCGACTCGTCCGTACCCTCTCTTGATATCCGTACCGTCGCCTCGATACTTGGGCAGAGGATACAAAAAAGCGCGTCTCTGGACGCGCTTTTTTGTATCCATGTCCGGAGCTGATGGTCGCTCCGAAGACAAAAATTCATAAGACGGAAGACGGCAACACAGAGTCTCGCCCTGAGACAAAGGCATTCTCCGTATCAGCAAGTGCGATGCGTACCATTAAAAAACAGTTTGCTTCACACGGAATATACCGATCTCATGCCGCATCCGGGAGCATATGCCCGCCGTTCCCGCCTGAAGCGGCGCCTCCTTCCTGGGGCAGTCCGCAGAAAGCACCTCGCTGCGGACTTACTTTTTGACGGCAACCAGAACGTTGGAAGCCTTGAACATGGCCACGACGGTGCAGCCGCGTTCCAGACGCAGCCGGTTCACGCCTTCCAGCGTGACCGTGGCATTGATTTCCATGCCGCTGGGCGTCTGAATGAGCACTTCGCCGTTGACGAAGCCGCGAACGAGCTTGATGACCTTTCCGGTGAACTGATTACGGCAGGAGAATTCATATTCGTTGTCGTCGGCCACAAGCATGATCTCGGTCGCCTTGACCAGAGCCACGGCCTCCTTGCCTTCGGCCAGGGAAAGATTCTGGAAGCTGGCATGAGAAATCTGACCGTAGATTTTTTCTCCGGATTCCAGAGAAATTTCCACCTCATCGGTGAGGGTACCGGGAATGACAGCCGTGATCTTGCCGGGATAGGCATTGCGAGAGCTGGTTTTCATCATAATCTCCTGATAAAATGAACGCTGATTCAGCGAATCTCCTCACGGCCCTGTGACAGTCAGCCGGGCCGATAGCTCTGCCCCGGCACATCTCTTATCCATCTTCCGCCTGAGAGTACACTGAAAATCTGGCCCATCATACCCAATAAGCCCCCGGCGCGCAAGTGCGACGGACGGCTTTTTCATTCCTGCCCGCCCTGCTTTCCGGCAGCTTCTCCGGCATCGTTCTTCCCTGTCAGCAGCGCAAGAAAGGCTTCCTCATCAAGCACGGTTATGCCGAGTTCCCTTGCCTTGTCCAGCTTGGATCCGGGCTTGTCGCCAGCCACGAGATAGTCCAGCGTCTTTGAAACGCCGGAAACCACATTGGCCCCCGCAGCTTCCGCCATACGGCGGAACTCGTCCCGCGGACGGGAGAGCGTCCCCGTGAATAGCACCTTGCGACCGGAAAGCGTTCCATCGCCGCGTTCCTGCCCGCCGCCCTCCGGCCACAGGCCCATGGCGCGAAACCGTTCCAGAAGAATACGGTTGGACTCCGTTTCGAAAAAGGCACGTATGCTGCCGGCAACTTCAGGACCGATATCGGGAAGCTGCATAAGCTCCTCGACGCCTGCTCTTTCAAGCTCATCCATGTCATGGAAGTGTCCGGCCAGTGTGCGGGCCGTCTGTTCGCCGACCTGACGTATGCCCAGTGCGGCAATGAAACGTGTCAGCGTGGCATGTTCCTTCGCCTGACGAAGAGCGTCGACGAAATTGCCGGCGGAAACCTCGCCCATGCGCTCGTAACTCATGAGTTCCTGTTTCGTGACGGTAAAAAGATCCGCAGGGCTTTTGACTCTTCCCGATTCAATGAGCGCCTCCACCCACTTGGCACCGACTCCGTCGACATCCAGGCCGGCCTTGGACACGAAATGCACTATGCTGCGCATGATGACCGCCGGACAGGCCATGTTCAGACAGCGCCATGCAGCCTCACCTTCCAGCCGTCTGGCAGGTGAACCGCATACCGGGCAGACATGGGGGAATTCATAGGAAGGCAGGCCTTCCGGACGTTTTTCAAGAACCGGTCCCAGCACGTCGGGAATGACGTCGCCCGCACGCTGAATGATGACCATGTCATTCTCCCGCAGATCAAGACGACGGATCTCGTCTTCATTGTGAAGTGTGGCGCGACTTACCATCACGCCTCCGAGACTCACGGGATCAAGTTCGGCCACAGGGGTCAGCACCCCCGTGCGTCCCACCTGTATGGATATTTTTCTGAGACGCGTCTCCGCCTTGCGGGAGGTGAACTTCCAAGCCACAGCAAAACGCGGTGCGCGTGCCGTAAAACCGAGCGCCGCCTGAGCCTCCCGATCGTCAAGCTTATAGACCACGCCGTCTATTTCAAAGGGAAGATCATCGCGGATCTGCCCCAGATGCTCGTAATAGCCGCGTGCTTCGTCCAGTCCCCGGCAGATCCTGCCTTCGGGAGGAATATCGAATCCCCATGCCTTCAGAGAAGACATGAGCGCGGAATGCGTACGCCAGTCCGCCATGCCCGGAGCCTCCACTTCGCCGAGGCTGTATGCCAGAAAACGAAGTCCGCGACCGGCCGTCACATTGGTGTCGAGCTGCCGCAGCGATCCTGCCGCGGCATTGCGCGGATTGGCAAAACGCTTCTGTCCCAACTTGGTCTGCCTGTTGTTCAACTCCTCAAATTCCCTGCGGAACATGAGTACTTCACCGCGAATCTCTATACGCCGGGGAAAAGGACCTTCTCCCGCAAGACGAAGCGGCAGATTGCGTACCGTCCGCATGGCTTCGGTCACCACTTCCCCCACCTCTCCGTCTCCGCGGGTAAGAGCCTGAACCAGCACTCCGTTTTCATAACTCAGTTCACAGGCCAGTCCGTCCAGTTTCGGATCGGCCCACCAGGCATTCATGACAGCGGCCGGCGCTTCGGGCAGAGCGCGCGAAGCCTTCTGGACAAAAGCTTCCCACTCCTCCGCGGAAAAGACGTTGTCCAGACCGTACATACGCTCACGGTGAGGTCTCGTTTCCAGATACGGCAGGACGGCTCCGCCTACGCGACGGGTAGGAGAATCAAGCGTCCGCAGATCGGGAAAACGCTCCTCCAACGACACAAGTTCACGAAACAGCGCATCAAAGGCCTCATCCGTGATCTCCGGAGCATCCAGCTGATGATACAGACGGTTGTGATGTTCTATGTCTCTGCGCAGTTTTGCCGCCCGGGCCGCGGCACGACTGTGTTCATCCTGCGCTGAAGTGTTAAATAATGAAAGCTGATCCATGCGATTCCCCGTCTCTGCGAATATTGCTCGGGCCTGAACGGCCTTTTCGGGATACTGCCACGACGTCCGGAGGAGAGCAAGAGTTCCCTGCCCCGTCCTCATGCTTTCCTGCCGTCATTACTGAACAAAGTCGACTGCCGTCTTCCGACGGCCTCTCACCGGTTTTGTTCAGCCCCCTCTTGCGCCCCTGTGCTGCTGCCCGTATAGTCTCGTGAACCCATCAGTTCCCAAGGAGTCCGTATGTACGCCCTGCACATGGAAACCACCGACCCTGCCTTCAATCTCGCCCTGGAAGAAACCCTGTTCAACACGCTGTCGCCGGAAAATCCGGGCATCTTTCTCATCTGGCGAAACGCGCCTTCGGTCATCGTAGGTTGTCACCAGAATACCGCCGAAGAAGTAAACGCCGCCTATTGTCGTGAACACGGCATTGCCGTTGTAAGACGTCCGACCGGAGGTGGTGCCGTGTATCATGATCTCGGCAATGTGAATTTCTCGTTTCTGGTCTGGGTGGAAAAAAACCGCCTCGCCGGATTTGACGAATTCATGCGTCCCATGGTGGCGGCACTGCGGGATCTCGGCGTCAACGCCGAATACACGAGCCGCAACGACATCACCGTGGACGGTCGCAAGGTTGCTGGAACGGCACAGCGCCGATCCGGACAGCGGATGCTGCATCACGGCTGCATACTCGTGGATGTGGATACCTCAGTGCTCTCGGAAGCTCTGGCGGCCGACCCGGAAAAATTCCGCTCCAAGGGCGTGGCCTCACACCGTGCCAGGGTGGCCAATCTCCGCGAATTTCTGCCGAAGGAGCTGTCCTTTGAAGAATGCATGGAAAGCGTGGTGAACGCCATGACGCGCCGCTGCGCACGGAATGCCCGGCAGCTCCCCTCCTGGATCAGAAACGAAGCCGAGGCTCTCGCGGACACACGCTACCGCAGCTGGGAATGGAACTGGGGACAGTCTCCAAGGTTCACGGAAAAGCGCCGCCGCCGCTTTTCATGGGGACGTCTGGAATGTCTTCTCGACGTGCGCGGCGGATGCATCTCCGGATGCCGTCTTTTCGGCGACTTCTTTGCCCTGCGCGACATCGGCGAACTGGAAAATCTCCTCACCGGACTGCGGGCCGATACTCCGTCCCTGCGCGAGGCTTTAAAGGGTGTTCCCGTGGAGAGCTGGTTCTCCGGAGCGGATCATGAGGAGCTGACCGCATTTCTCTGCGGAGAATAGTTCCCGGTCCATGACCGACGGACAGCGAAAACGCACACATGATGCTCCATCGGACGGCTGTTCGTCTTCTTTTCTGAAAAAGACGGACAATACATCCTTTTCACAGCGTGCATTCCCGATATATGGAACCGTCTTCAAGATTGATCCAGCGGAACGTCCCTTCCTCCCACATCATGCAGCTGTGGGGTGAATTCTGCTTGGGGAGAGATACCGAGCCTGGATTCATGGCCGTGAAGCGCTCATGCCTGCTGCATACCGGCACATGGGTATGACCGTAGAGCAGAACGCCGCCCCCGGCAAAGGAAAGAGGATTTTCTTCATTATAGTGATGCCCGTGGGTGGCATACACCATATCCCTGCCGAGCATGAGCAGAGCATATTCCGCCATGATGGGAAATTCCAGCACCATCTGATCCACTTCGCCGTCGCAGTTGCCACGTACGCACAGTATGCAGTTCCGCACATCATTGAGCATGGAGATGACGCTCTTCGGCGCGTACCGTTCCGGCAGATCGTTGCGCGGTCCGTGGTAGAGAATATCTCCGAGAAGAAGCAGCCTTTCGGCCCCTTCACGGACAAAAAGATTCATGAGATCCTCGCACCAGCGGGCAGATCCGTGTATATCGGAAGCAATCAGCAGTTTTTTCATGATGTCTCCTTTGCGCGCACCATGCCAGAGTTGAAACAAAAGGTCGAGTCCCCGCTCCTGCATTCTCATCGATCGCCTTATCCCTGATTTTCGGCAGCATCTGTGGATCTGCCCCCGTACGTCTTGCATAATCCTGTACGATACCCCGCTCGGGACACTCTTTTGCATGTGTAGTCCCCCATGGGACGACAACGGTTCCCCGTGCCCATCATGGTCGGATATGGGCCGGAGCATGTGTAGTCCCCCATGGGACGACAACGGTTCCCGTCTTCCGTCAATTTCGTTTCAAAAATTTTTTTTCACATATCAACTTACGGATAATTATTATAAATAGTTATCAATTTCAATATATTATAAAAATACTCAGTTTTTGTTCCTTTTACTCCGTGCCTACGCGGAATCGCATATCAATCTTTTCCGATCCGTCATGAAAAGAAAAAAATACATGCCGTCGAGTTTCCTTTCCCCTTTTTATTGCAGATTCGCCCTTTCGAAAAACGGACAGTTCAGCTGCATGACGGACACGGCACAGAACTGAGTCATATTGCTCACAAAAGAACAACACTTCTGAAAAAAGTTGAAAAAATCTTCGTAAGGTAAGGAATAATATGTGAAATATATGTTTTCGACACTTCTCATCCGATGCGACATGATATATGAAAAAGGTTAAATCAGGGGGAGAAGACATTGCGTAAAGTAACATATGTCCTGTCTGGTGTGCTGCTGATTCTAGCCGTGGGAGGATACCTGCTGCCGGAAAAATCCGACCCTCTTCCCAACAAAATTCTCATGAACAGCGCTGCAGGCCGCGTAGTCTTCAACCATGAGGCTCAC
>CALUTB010000025.1 GCA_944323575.1 uncultured Mailhella sp.
TCCTTGGGCAGGTTCACGGCCTTGGCGGCAGCGATGGCGGAACGCAGACGGGCATTGCCGGCAGGGTCCCCACCGCTTTTGGCGGCGATGATGATTTCCTTGGCGGCCTTGGTGAACGCCTTGCCTCGCTTGGCGTCCTGAGCACCCTTGCGAAGTCTGATGTTTGCCCATTTGTTGTGTCCCGACATGTATGCCTCCGAACAAAAAAGTGTTTACCCCTGCTGACCAGGGCCTCTGAATCCCATGCCGATCTCGAATATTTCCTTGCTTTCGGCCCGGGAACTCTTGGGTTTGAATGTTTTTACCGTGGCAAAACGTGCACGCAGCGCCTTTGCCAGCTCCTGAAAGTCAGGTCCCATGAAAATCTTGGCGATGAAGCCTCCGCCCGGCCTGAGGTAGCGATCCGCCACCTCCACGGCCTCCAGACACAGTTCCAGAGAACGCGCCTGATCGGTGAACTTCGTTCCGGTCGTACGGGGAGCCATGTCACTGATGACCATGTCGAACGGCCCCTTCTCCTCAAGAAGCGCCTCGAACTCCGGCGTCCTTTCAAATACGTTCTCCTGAAGGAACGTCACGTTCGAGGGAAAGACCGTATCCGTACTCTGCAGATCACAGGAAAGCACAAGTCCCTTCTGTCCCACACGCTCGGCCGCGTACAGGGACCACGACCCCGGCGCGGCGCCCAGATCAAGCACCTTCATGCCGGGCCTGAAAAGCCGGAAAGCCCTGTCCATCTCCTTCAGCTTGTAGACGGAGCGGGCAGGGTAATGTTCCTCTTTGGCTTTAAGAAAATAATAATCACGATATACTTTCATGGCTGCTCGGGACTGTGTACCGTATTTCCTGGCGATCGCCAAGAGTCTTTCAGACAGGAATTTTTGCGGGAAATTTTTTATCACAAACCTTTTTACTTTTCCAGCATATTATGGGGCATTTTCCCGAAAAGTGCCGGAAAGCCTCCTTCTCCGGCTCCGGACGGGCCTGCGCGCACGTATTTTGGCCTTTCTGCCCGAAATTAAACTTGACTTCTTATCAAGAATAATTATTGTTTATTTACCGCTGTGAAGAGAGCTTCCGGCGATTCCCTGCCCCCTCTACCAGGAGAACGAATCATGCCTGCAAGATTTGAAGTATATCAGTGCAAACATTGTGGAAATATTGTTGAAGTGCTGCATGGCGGCGCCGCTCCCCTCGTCTGCTGCGGCGAACCCATGAAGCTTCTGCGTGAAGGTGCCACCGACGGCGCCAGCGAAAAGCACGTTCCCGTCATCGAAAAGACGGAAAACGGCTACAAAGTGAAGGTCGGCTCCGCCGCACATCCCATGGCGGAAGATCACTACATCGAATGGATCGAGCTTATGGCCGACGGCGTGTCCCACATTGCATTCCTCAACCCCGGAGATGCACCTGAAGCGGAATTCTGCGTCAAGGCCGACAAGGTCACCGCCCGCGAATTCTGCAACAAGCACGGTCTGTGGAAGGCCGAATTCCAGGGGTGATCATGAAAAAGTACATCTGCAACGTATGCGGCTATGAATATGATCCCGCCAAGGGCGATCCTGATTCCGGCATCGCTCCCGGCACCGCCTTCGAAGACATCCCCGAAGACTGGGTCTGCCCCGTCTGCGGCGCTTCCAAGGCCGACTTTGAAGCCGTGGAGGAAAGCGCTCCCGCGGCAGAACGCGATATGGCCATGTGGCAGTGCCAGGTAGGCAACTGCGGCTATATCTACCGTCCCGAGAAGGGCGACCGCAAGGGCAAAATCCCCGCCGGTACCGCCTTCGAGGACCTGCCCGACGACTGGCACTGCCCCGTCTGCGGCGCAAGCAAGAAAATGTGGAAGAGGCTCGCCTGACGGGCAGCGGCCAGAAGCATGATTCAACGCAAGCCCTCCGCGACTTCCTGTTCGGAACAGACGATGCTCGGAACCGGAGTGAAATTCGAACGCATACGCCGCATCACCGGCTATCTGGTAGGAACGCTCGACCGCTTCAACGACGGCAAACGCGCTGAAGAACACGACCGGGTCAAACACTGCAACATGGAAAACTGGCGCTGAGCCGCTTTCACAAGGAGACTGTCCCATGAAGAAGTACATCTGCAACGTATGCGGTTACGAATACGATCCTGCCAAGGGCGACCCTGATTCCGGCATCGCTCCCGGCACCGCCTTCGAAGACATCCCCGAAGACTGGGTCTGCCCCGTCTGCGGCGCTTCCAAGGCCGACTTTGAAGCCGCGTAATCACCGACAAGCGTAGTCGCGGGCAGCCTTCCTTCGAAGGCTTCCCGCTTTTTTTGTTTTACTCTGCCGAGGAAATCATGAGACCTGTTGAACTGAAAAAGGACATCTACTGGGTCGGAGCCGTCGATTTCGACATCCGCAACTTCCATCACTACAGCCGCTCCCCCGAGGGCAGCACCTACAACGCCTATCTCGTCTGCGACGAAAAGAAGGTGCTCTTCGATACCGTGAACGCTCACGAATTCGAAACGCTGGTAAAGCACATTTCCGAAATCACCGACCCGGAAAGCATCGACTACATCGTGTGCAACCATCTTGAGCAGGATCATTCCGGCGCGCTTCCCCGTATCGTGAAGCTGTGCAAGCCCGAAAAGATCTTCTGCTCCCCCATGGGCTACAAGTCCATGACCAATATCTATAATACCGAGGGATGGCCCATCGAGATCGTCAAGGACGGCGACCGCCTGAACATCGGCAAGCGCAACGTAACCTTCCTCGAAACCCGCATGCTGCACTGGCCCGACAGCATGGTGTCCTATCTCGAGGAAGACCGCGTGCTCTTCAGCAACGACGCCTTCGGGCAGAACATCGCAAGTTCCTTCCGCTTTGCCGACGAGTGCGACCGCACCACGCTTTATGACGCCATGAAGCGCTACTACTACAACATCGTGCTTCCCTACTCTCCGCAGGTCCTCAAGACTCTGAAGCGCGTAACCGATCTCGGACTCGTCTTCGACGTCATCGCCCCCGACCACGGTCTCATCTTCCGCACGCCCGAAGACGTGAAGTTCGTCATCGACTCCTATCAGGCCTTTGCCGAGCAGAAGCCTCGGCTTCGCGCCGTGATCGCCTACGAGAGCATGTGGAACGGCACGGCAAAGATGGCCGAAGCCGTGGCCGACGGTCTTGAATCCGAAAACGTGCCCTACGTGCTGATGAACCTGCAGAACTGCCACTGCAGCGATGTGATGACCGAACTTGCCGACAGCGGAGCGCTCATTCTCGGCTCCGCCACCCGCAACAACATGCCCATGGTGAACATGATGGCCTGCCTCGCCCATGTGAAGGGCCTGCGTCCCCAGCATCTCGTGGGCGCCGCCTTCGGCACCTACGGCTGGTCCGGTGAAGCTCCCAAGATGATGGCCGACGCCCTGGCCGACATGAAGGTCGAACTCGTGGGCGAACCGCTCAAGTGCTATTTCAACCCCAAGAAGGAAGATCTTGAGAAGTGCCGCGAACTCGGCGCCGCCGTGGCCCGCGCTCTCAGGGAAAAGTGCGGAGCCTGATCTCCGGTTTTCTAACGTCCGGCGGGCGTCTCCCTTATGGGGACCCCGGCCGGACGACATGGCCGATTACGGCAGAGACTCGTCCCCCTCGACGCACAGACGAGCACCAAGGAGCAACCTATGGATCTCATCCTCCTCTCCCGCCTTCAGTTCGCCATGACCGTCTTCTTCCACTTCATCTTCGTCCCGCTCACGCTGGGTCTTTCCATCCTGCTCGCCATCATGGAAACCCTCTACGTGCGCACGGGAGATGAAGACTACAAGAGGATGGTCAAATTCTGGGGCAAACTCTTCCTCATCAACTTCGTGCTGGGCGTGGTGACGGGCATCACGCTCGAATTCCAGTTCGGTACCAACTGGTCCCGCTACTCCGCCTACGTCGGCGACATCTTCGGCTCTCTGCTGGCCATTGAAGCCACCGTGGCTTTCTTCCTCGAATCCACGTTCGTGGCCGTATGGACCTTCGGCTGGGAACGCGTGAGCAGGAAGGTGCACTGCTTCGCCATCTGGATGGTGGCCATTGCCGGCAACATTTCCGCGCTGTGGATCATCCTTGCCAACGGCTTCATGCAGCATCCCGTAGGCTACGTCATCCGCAACGGACGCGCGGAACTCGACGACTTCTTCGCCGTGGTCACCAACCCCTATGCCTGGGGCGAATATTTCCACACCGTTTCCTCCGCCTGGATGCTGGGCGGCTTCTTCGTGCTGGGCGTGGCCGCATGGCATCTCGCCCGAAGGAACGAAGTCTCCCTGTTCACCAAGGCCGTGCGCATCGCTGCTCCCTTCACGCTCGTCATGGCCCTGCTCGTCGGTCTGGCCGGTCATCAGCAGGGCATGAACGTGGCCGAATACCAGCCCGCCAAGATGGCTGCCATGGAATCCCACTGGACCACCCAGACCAGAGCTCCCATGTATCTCCTGGCCTGGCCCGATCAGGAAAACGGCCGCAATCTCATTGAAGCTCTGCCCGTTCCCGGCCTCATGAGCCTCATCGCCTTCAACGACATCAACGCCGAAGTCAAGGGTCTCAGCGACTTCGCCCCTGAAGACATTCCCCCGGTTCTGCCCACCTTCCTCTCCTTCCGCCTCATGGTGGGACTCGGCTGCCTGTTCATCGCCGTGGCGGCATGGGCATGGTGGCGCCGCAAGGACATCGCCGCCGATACCCGCCTTGCGAAAATCCTGCCCTGGATGATTCCTCTGCCCTACATCTCCATCATGCTCGGCTGGACCGTGGCTGAAATGGGGCGTCAGCCCTGGATCGTCTACAATCTCATGCGCACGTCGGACGCCGTGTCCCCCGTACCCACGAGTTCCGTTCTGCTTTCCGTCATCGCCTTCCTTGTCATCTACACGCTGCTCGGACTCATCGACATCTGGCTGCTGTATACCAACTCCCGCAAGGGGCCCGAACCTGTCAAAGCCGCTGAGGAGGCATAAATGGAAACGATCTGGTTCTTCCTCTGGACGCTTTTGTGGGCCGTGTACTTCATTCTCGACGGTTTCGACCTCGGCATGGGCACCCTCATGCCCTTCGTGGCCGCCAACGATCATGAACGCCGCGTCATATACAACGCCCAGGGGCCCTACTGGGACGGCAACGAAGTATGGCTCATCACGGCCGGCGGCGTGACCTTCGCCGCCTTCCCCAACGCCTATGCCGTCATGTTCAGCGCACTGTACGCCCCCCTGCTCATCCTGCTCTTCTGCCTCATCTTCCGCGCCGTGGCCTTCGAATTCCGCGGCAAGGGCGATTCCTGCACCTGGATCTTCAGCTGGGACGTGTGCATGACTCTCGGCAGCTTCCTGCCCGCACTGCTGCTCGGCGTGGCCTTCGCCAACCTCTTCATGGGCATTCCCATTGATGCGAACGGCGTCTATCACGGCAACATTCTGAAGCTTCTCAATCCCTACGGTCTCGCCGGCGGCGTGCTCTTCGTGATCATGTTCTGCTACCACGGCGCACTCTGGCTGGAACTCAAGTCCGAAGGCAACCTGCAGGCCAAGGCCTTCCGCGCCGCACGCGCTCTCTGGCCCGTGCTGCTGTCGCTCGTGCTTGTCTTCCTCGCCCTGACCGGTCACTACACCGAAAGCTTCGAACGTCTCGCAGAACATCCTGCCGCTTATGCGGCTCTGGCTCTGGCCGTCATCGGTCTTGTGGCCAGTCGCCTTGCCCTGGCGAACAGCACGCTCATCTCCTGGCTGTGCAGTGCCCTGTTCATTCTCGGTCTGACCTTCTTCGGCGTGTTCGGCATGTATCCCGGCATCATTCTCTCCAGCATTGATCCGGCCTACAGCATCACCGTATACAACGCGTCCTCCAGCCCACTCACCCTGAAGATCATGCTTACGGTCACCCTCTGCGCCGTGCCCGTGGTTCTGCTCTATCAGGCCTGGGTCTACTGGACCTTCGCCCACAAGGTAACGAAGGACGTGCTCAAGGACGAACATTCCTACTGATCGGACATCTCCTGCCGATCCGGGGCCGACGCGTGAAAAACTTCATGCGCCGGCCCCTTTGCGTTTGAGAAGGAAAACGTCTCCGCGACGCCTCAGAAAATGTTTTCCACGGGACGCCGCCCCCGACGACCACGAACCGGCATGTCCGAAGCGGAAGGGAGATTTTTTTTCCTTCCGGACATCCGGCCTTGCCAAGTCGAAACAAAAGGTTATCCTATGGAAAAGTCCTTTCGGACATTCCATGCAAAAACGAGGACATCATGCCGCCATCCAGTGAAGACGCACCGAAGCCGAATCTTCAGGTCGCCGCCAGAGTCGAGGAACTTCTGAGGGAACAGCTCGAGGAACGGGGAGTGAATCCCCGCAGGCTCGCCCCCGAGGACATTGCCGCCAACATGACCTGTCACATTGCGCCCGACAACAGCATGACCTATCTCTGGAAGAATGAGCCGATTCTTCACATCACGCCTGAAAAGCACGAGCAAAACGGCGAAAGTTCCGTGCTCTGGCGCATGTTCACCAGGGACGACATGCCCTTCTCCGAATCTTCTGAGGTATCCCATGAACATTCTTGACACCATCGGACATACGCCGCTTATTTTTCTGGATGCCGTTTCCGCGGATCTGCCGGCAAAAATCCATGTCAAATATGAAGCCCGCAATCCCGGAGGCTCCATCAAGGACAGAGCGGCCTGCGGCTATATCCGCGCAGCGCTCGAAAGCGGTGCTCTTGCTCCCGGGGGCACCGTCGTGGAGGCCACGAGCGGCAATCTCGGCATCGGTCTTGCCGTGGTCTGTGCCAAAATGGGACTCAGACTCATGCTCGCCATTCCCGCATCCGCGAGTCGGGAGCGCATTGCTCTGCTCCGTGCCATGGGCTCGGAAGTGCTGCTTACCCCCGCGGAAAAAGGCATGCAGGGCGCGCAGGACAAGGTGGATGAACTTCTCCGCACCCTTCCCGGTGCGTTCCGTCCCGATCAGTTCAGCAACGTCGCAGGCCCTAAGGTGCATTACGACACCACCGGCGCGGAAATAATCGAAGACTGCCGGAAGGAAGGCTTTGCTCCTGCCGCCTTCGTGGCCGGCGTCGGCTCCGGCGCCACGCTCATGGGCGTCAGCCGCAGGCTCAAAGAAGCCGATCCCTCCGTCCGCTGCTTCGCCGTGGAGCCTGAGGAATCCCCCGTTCTCTCGCAGGGACGCAGCGGATCCCACGGCATACAGGGCATAGGGGCGAACTTCGTCCCCGCCGTCTTCGACCGTTCCCTCATCGACGGCATTCTCACCGTCGGCACGGAAGAAGCCATGGAAACGGCCCGCATGCTCATGGCACGCGAAGCCCTGAGCTGCGGCATCACCTCGGGCGCCAACGTACGCGCCGCCATGATTCTGGCCATGCGTCCCGAATTTGCGGGAAAACATATCATTACCGTTGCCCCGGACACCGGCGAACGCTATCTCTCCACTCCCCTCTTTTCCAAGGACTGAGCTTCCATGACTCCCTGCTGCCCCTCCCCCGACAAAGAACTGGCCCTTTCCCGTATGCGCGAACTCGACGAGGTAACCGACGCATTGTGTCGTCCGGAATCGCTCTCAAGAGTGCTCAACGCCAAGGACTGTTCCACGCCGCTGCCATCACAGGAAGCGCTGAAGGAAATGATGGAACGCCTCAAGGCCGTGCTTTTTCCCGGATACTTCGGACCTTCCCAAGTCCATCGGGAATCGCTGCGCTATCACCTCGCCGCCAATCTCGATTCCATTTTCCGTCTGCTCAGCGAACAGATCCGTCGCGGCGGATGCTTTGCCTGCGCCGATTATGTGAACGACTGCCGCGGCTGTGACGTTGCCTCCAAGGAAATGGCCATGAAATTCATGCAGCGCATTCCCGCCATCCGGGATATGCTCGCCGAAGATGCCCGCGCCGCCTACGAAGGAGATCCCGCAGCCACCAGTCCGGGAGAAACCGTCTTCTGCTATCCTTCCATGCTCACCATGATCCATCACCGCATCGCTCATGAGCTTTATGCCCTCCATGTGCCCATCATTCCCCGCATCATCGGGGAAATGGCCCATTCCCGCACGGGCATCGACATCCATCCCGGTGCACAGATAGGAGAGAACTTCTTCATTGATCACGGCACCGGCGTGGTCATCGGTGAGACGTGCATCATCGGCAAGGGCTGCCGTCTGTATCAGGGCGTAACGCTGGGAGCGCTTTCCTTCTCCAAGAACGAGGACGGCACGCTGGTCAAGGGCATTCCGCGCCACCCCATTCTTGAGGACAACGTCACCGTCTATGCCGGAGCCTCCATCCTCGGTCGCATCACCATCGGCAAGGGGTCGGTCATCGGCGGCAACGTGTGGCTTACGCACAGCGTTCCAGAGGGCAGCCGCATCGTACAGAGCGGAGCAAAGGCCAGACCTGGCGAATCCCTCACCGGCAAAAGCGACAAACACAGTGCGTCGGAAAGGAAAAACGCCTGAAGCCGCCTGCACGCATGACTTCCGTACCGTCATGCTCAGGATGCGCGAACGCATGGACAGAAGTTGCGTCTTGTGTCGATAGCGTTCGACAACCTGCTGATATACCATGAAAAAAGCGCCTTCTGGCGCTTTTTTCATGGTTGCTCTGTCATGCTCCCGTCACATTCCTCGGGCATACTGCGCGGGAAAAGGAGCCTTTCATGAGAGATGCAGCAAATCTTCGCGTGGCCGTCGCCGGAGGCGGAAGCTGGGGATCGGCGCTTGCGCACGTGCTGGCCACGGCCGGACATGACGTGACCCTTGTTCTGCGCGACGACGCCGTAGCCCGCGCCATCGCCGAACGACACGAAAATCCGCGCTACCTTCCGGGCAAACGGCTGCATGAGGGCGTCAAGACGTCGACCGCGTCCGACGTGCTTAAGGACTGTGAAGTTCTGGTTCTGGCCGTTCCCTGCCAGCATCAGAGAAGCTGGCTGCGCTCCGCGCGCCATCTCATCGGCGAAGACACCGTCATCGTGAACGCCTCCAAGGGACTGGAAAACGGTTCCTGTCTCCCCTTGAGCCGGGTAGTTGCAGAAGAGCTCTCTCTGCCTTCCGGACGCTATGCCGTGCTGTCCGGTCCGTCGTTCGCCGCGGAAGTTCTGGACGGTCAGCCGACCGCCGTCGTTCTCGGCTGCGAGAACGACGATCTGGGAGCGGCGCTGCGCGACATCTTTTCCACGCCCCTGTTCCGCTGCTATTCAAGCACCGACGTGACGGGCGTGGAAATGGGCGGAGCGCTCAAGAATGTCATGGCCATTGCCGCGGGCGTCTGCGACGGTCTGGGCTTCGGTTCCAACGCGAGGGCAGCCCTCATCACGAGAGGTCTTGCGGAACTCAGCCGTCTGGGCACCGCCATGGGAGCAAAACCCCTTACCTTCATGGGGCTTTCCGGACTGGGAGACCTCGTGCTCACCTGTACAGGGGGACTCTCGCGCAATCGTCAGGTCGGTCTCAGGCTCGGCCGCGGAGAAAAGCTCGAATCCATCGTCAGCTCTCTCGGCATGGTGGCCGAAGGCGTCAAAACCGCCGAAGCCGCACGAACGCTGGCAGAACGCCTTCACGTCTCCGCGCCGGTCACCGAAGCCGTATGCCGCATTCTTCAGGACGACGCCACCGCCGCCGACGCCGTGCGCGGGCTCATGGACCGTCCGCTGAAGGAAGAATAAAGGCTACCGGCTGCCGGAATGTACATTCCTCAGCCGGGCGATGTTTCTGTGCGGCGGTTCGCCGAAAAGCCGCTTGTATTCCCTGTTGAACTGTGTGGGGCTTTCATACCCCACGGCAAGCCCGGCGCTTGCCGCGTCTATTCTTTCCGACAGCATGAGGCGCTGTGCCTCGAACAGTCTCAGCCTCTTGTGAAACTGCAGGGGACTCAGACTGGTCACTTCCTTGAAATGCCTGTGAAACGTGGACGCGGCCATGTTTACCCGCCGCGCCAGCTCCTCCACCTGTAGCGGCGAACGATAATTATCCCGGAGCCACGTCACGGCCTGCGCTATCTGCATGCTCTGAGAACCGAGCGTATAAAAACGGCGCAGAAACGCCCCCTGCGGCCCTGTAAGCACGCGGTAATAGATTTCCCTGATGATCATGGGCGCAAGGATCGGAATCTGCTCCGGCCTGTCCAGAAGCTCCATCATGCGAAGAAAGGCATCGAGAACGGACACGTCCACACTGTCCACGGAAACGCCGCGCAGACATTCCTCCGCCGGCGCGTCGGAGGACGGCGGCACCTCCAGTGCCAGCCGCGCCAGCTGAAAACGATCCACATCCAGAGAGAGGCAGAGAAACGGTGACTCCTCGGTCCCGTCCAGTACTCGGAAGGAGCTGGGAACGTCCACGCCCACGATGAGACACTGTCCTTCTCCGTAGACATATTCCTTCGTGCCGATGACGGATTTTTTCCTCCCCTGAAGCATGACGCCGATGCACGGCGTATAGAGACTGTTCTCCAGGACGTCATCTGCCAAACGCCGGGAAATGGACAGTCCGGAAATCGCCGTTCTTCCCGATCCGAGTTCGGGCATATGCCTCATGGCCAGTTCCCTGAGTCTGTCGTTGATGCGCTTCCACTCCTCCATGCGACGCCTCCGAAACATATCGTTCATCAGAACCCGGTGCACAAAACGCGTCTCTCCGGGCCTCATCCGTGTCCTCTGTCGGAAATATTTTTATATTACTCTTTCCGGCAAGAACTTCCCAGATACGTTTTCCTCTTTTTCTTGCCTGATCCTGCCAAATGTTCCCTCAAAGAGCCACTTTTCGACAAACGAAGGAATTTCGACTACAAAGGTCTTTCCCGCAACTTCAATAAGGTCTCTTCCATGGAACTTTCCCTTGCCATCATTCTCGTCCTCTGTCTGTTCTTCTTCCTTGCCGGTTTCGTGGATTCCGTGGCCGGAGGCGGAGGACTCATCTCCGTTCCCGCCATGCTTCTGTGCGGCCTGCCTCCGCACCTCGCCCTCGGCACCGGAAAATTCGCCAGTACCCTCGGCGCCCTCTCCTCGCTGTGGACCTTTGCCAGGAATCATCTGGTCGTCATGCGCATTGCTCCCGCCGGCTTTCTTTCCGCCTTTGCGGGAGGCATGGCGGGTTCCGCGCTCGCCATGCACCTCGACAGTGCCGTACTGGGCAAAATTCTCATTGTTCTGCTGCCCGTGGGCATGCTCATATCCCTCTTCTCCGGACGCCTCGTCACCACCGAAGGAACTCTGCCGGAACGGCATCTCTGGCCCCGTGTCATCCTCATGGGCTTTTTCATCGGCTCCTACGACGGATTCTTCGGCCCGGGAACCGGCAGCTTCTTCATCATCGCCCAGCATCTTGTCCTGCACATGGGACTCGTACGGGCCTCAGCCACGACCAAGGTCTTCAATCTCGCCTCCAATGTCGGAGCCTTGGCCGTCTTCGCCTCCGGCGGCGTCGCGCTCTACTCTCTCGGCATCCCCCTTGCCGTGGCCAGTATTCTCGGCAACCAGCTCGGCACCCGTCTCGCCATACGCGTGGGCGCGCGCATGGTCAGAAACTTTCTCTACATCGCCCTCACCCTTCTGCTCGCCAGCCTGATCTACCGCTTCTTCCTCGCCTGAGCACAAAAAGCTCAGATGCACCTATGGACACACTTCCGGAATACTGACATAATCAATAACAACAACATTTATTATTAATATACGGGAGAACCATGCTCTTCATCGAGAAATGCAGGGAGGCGGTGATCTCGGTCGTTCCGATCGTCATTCTCGTCCTTCTCCTCCATCTGACAGTCTCGCCTCTCGGTGACGACCTGCCACGTTTTCTCGCCGGTGCCGTGCTTTTCGTGGCGGGACTCGGCCTTTTTCTGGTCGGTGCCGACATCGGCGTTCTGCCGGTGGGACAGAAGGTCGGATCCACGCTCACTGGGAAAAAAAATCTTGCTCTCATGCTGGCCGCAGGTTTCACGGTCGGCTTCATCATCACCGTGGCCGAGCCGGACGTGCAGGTACTGGCCGCTCAGGTCACGGGTGTGGCGCCGGTCATGGAGCCCATGGCACTTGTATGCATCATCGCCGCGGGTGTAGGCTTTTTCGTGGCCGTGGCCATGGGACGCATCATCTTCCAGCTCTCGCTCAAGATGCTGCTCTTTCTCTGCTATGCCGCCGTGTTCATCTGCGCGTACTTCACGCCGGATCTCTTCCTCGGCATAGGTTTCGACGCAGGCGGCGCCACTACCGGCCCCATGACCGTCCCCTTCATCATGGCCCTCGGCGTAGGCGTGGCGGCCGTACGGGGAGGAAGCCGGGCCGGCGACGACAGCTTCGGCTTTGTGGGACTGGCTTCCGTCGGCCCCATTCTGGCCGTGCTCATGCTCGGCCTGTTCGCATCCCCCGCAGCGCCGGACGCTTCCGCCGCCGCAACCGCGCCATCCCGCGGGCTCGCTGCGCATTTTCTGGCCCTTCTGCCCGAAGTTACTCATGAAGTCGCTACGGCTCTCGGTCCCCTGGCCGTTCTCTTCCTGCTGTTCCGTCTCTTCCTCATCCGTCTCTCCCGAAGACAGACTCTGCGCATGATTCTCGGTCTGATCTACACCTTCTTCGGGGTCATTTTCTTCTTCCTCGGCGTCAAGGGAGGATTCATGCCCGCCGGTGATACTCTCGGCGCGCTGCTCTCGAACCCGGAACACCGTTTTATGCTCATTCCCGTGGCTCTGATTCTCGGAGCCGTCGTCGTCTGTGCCGAACCGGCCGTATGGATTCTCACGGAACAGGTGGAACAGGTTTCCGGCGGCGCCATCCGCCGTCAACTCATGCTCGCCGCCCTTTCCGCCGGCGTTTCCCTTGCCGTGGCCATCGCCATGTACCGCGTCATTTCAGGAACCAGTCTCTGGTATTTCCTTATCCCGGGATACGGCGCAGCCATGCTGCTCATGCGCTTCTGCCCCAGAATGTTCACCGCCATTGCCTTCGATTCCGGCGGCGTGGCTTCCGGTCCCATGGCATCCACCTTCATTCTTGCCTTCATGCTGGGCGTGTCCAAGGGCGTAGGCGGAAATCCTGCCGTAGATGCCTTCGGATGCATCGCCATGATCGCCATGACGCCGCTTATCGCCATACAGCTTCTGGGCATTGTTTTCAGCCGTAAGACAGGGGTCCGCTCATGAATACGACCTTCAGGGAAAGCGCAGAAAAACTGCTCGTCGCCGTCATTGAAAAACACAAGTGCGACGCGGCCATGAAGGCAGCCAGAGAGGCAGGTGCCCCGGGCGGAACCGTGCTCATGGGCCGCGGAACCGCTCAGAACAAATGGCTTCGTCTCCTCGGGCTGGACGACGTGGAAAAGGAACTGCTCTACACGCTGCTGCCGACCCGTCTCGTGCGCCCCGTCATGGACGCGCTCCGAAGCGCCCCCGCCCTCTCCAGAACCAGAGGAATCATCTTCACCATCGACGTGCTTGAGGCCGTCCGTCCCTCCGGTTCCGCATCCGTCTCTTCTTCCCCGTCCCAGGAGGACAGCATGTCTGATCACCGTCCGGAACCGTCCGGCTACGAACTTCTTTCCGTCATCGTCAATCACGGCAGCGCCGATCAGGTCATGGACGCGGCCAGAGACGCCGGCGCCACGGGCGGAACCGTCATCCACGCCCGCGGCACGGCCCGCCCCGACGACGCCTCCTTCTTCGGCATCACCATCGTGCCGGAAAAGGAACTGGTCATGATTCTCAGTCCCACCGGAAAAAGTGAACTCATCATGGAAAGCATACGCGCAGCCTTCAAGGATGCCGAACCAGGCTCCGGCATCGCCTTCCGCACGGCCGTGGAAGCCTTTGAGCCTCTGGGACTGAAGGCCGGTTCATAACATACACGCCCTTCCGACATCCTCCCCGCCGACACCTCTCCGGCGGGGATTTTTGTTCTTCCGGAAAACGGCCTCCGCAAAAACGAACTTGACATCCACCTGTCTGCTTTTTAATTAAGTAATTACTTAATTAAAATCATCCTTTCCCCTGTCCCGCCCGTCCGGCCCGGCAGAGATCTTCCCGCGACAGGAACATCCATGGACAACGCACCGCTGTACCGCGCTCTGGCCGATGAGACACGCCGCCGCATCATTCTGCTGCTTTTGAAGCACAATCTCTGCGTTTCCGCGCTCGCACGGCAGCTGAACATCAGTGAAAGCGCGGTCTCCCAGCATCTGAAGATTCTCCGGCAGGCCATGCTTCTGCGCGGAGAAAAACGCGGCTACTACATGCATTACGACATCGACAGGGAAAAGCTGCGCGCCCTCGGACACGAGATTGCAGACATGGCCGACATTACCCGCAGCATATCCGAAGACACCACCCCCGCCGACGGAAGCGGCCGTCGCCGCAGCTGCCCCGAAGACATCAGACGCGCCTGTCACGGCCATTTCGGAAAGGTGACGCTTCCCATGGCCCCCGGGCCTGAAAAAAGGAGATGATCGTGTCCGCTTCCGTACTCTATGTCGTCACGATTCTTCTGCTTGCCTTCTCCTATGCCAGAAACAGAGAAAAGACCGTACAGGCTCTGAAAAAGGCCTGGAAATCCTTTGAGGGCATTCTGCCTCAGTTTCTGGCCATTCTCATGCTGGTCGGACTCATGCTCGCCGTCGTGGACGCCTCCGTCATAAGCCGTCTGCTCGGCTCGGAATCCGGCGTCATGGGCATGGCCATAGCCGCTGCCATCGGCTCCGTCACGCTCATTCCCGGCTTCATCGCCTTTCCGCTTGCCGCCTCGCTTCTCGCCGCCGGCGCAGGCTACGGTCAGACGGCCATGTTCCTGACCACGCTCATGATGGTGGGCGTCGTCACGCTGCCGCTTGAAACAACCTATTTCGGCAGACGCCTGGCCCTGAAACGAAACCTTCTGGCCTTTCTCTATGCCGTGGTTTCCTCCTTCCTGCTCGGAGCGCTTCTGTGATGATGAAAACACTCCTGCAACGCTATCGGATGTTTCTGCTGCTTTTCGCCGTCAACATCGCCCTGCTCTTTCTTCAGCCCTCCACCGGCTGGAAGGCGCTCTCCCTGACAGGGGACAACGTCATGGAAATGCTGTCCTTTCTGCCCCCCATCTTTGTTCTGCTCGGCCTTCTCGACGTGTGGGTGGACAGGGAAACCATGATGAAGTACATGGGCGACCGCTCGGGCATGCGGGGCATGCTGCTGGCCTTTCTGCTGGGATCCGCTGCCGCAGGACCTCTGTACGCAGCCTTTCCCATGGCCGGGGTCATGATGAGAAAGGGAGCCGGCATGCTCAACGTCTTCATCTTCATCGGCGCCTGGTCCACCACCAAGATACCGCTCATCATGTTTGAGACCGCAACGCTCGGCTTCCGCTTCATGATCATGCGTCTTCTCTTCAACATGGCCGGCATCATCCTCATTGCCGTGATTCTGGCAAGGGACACCTCCTCCATGCCCACGCAGGCAGACTGACGGCCCCCCTCTTTTTCCCGCCGTCTGGGGACATCCCGACGCCCGTTTCTCCGACCTTGCAGACTGCTCCGAAATCCATCATGATGCCCGTACAACGCACAACGAAGGGGGAAGCGGTGCGCGGCAGACTCATCTACGTCATGGGCGCCTCAGGATCGGGAAAGGACAGCCTGATCGCAGAGCTGCGGCATCTTCTCCGCGATGAGCCATTCGCCTTTGCCCGGCGCTGGATCACCCGTCCGCCTGCCGCAGACAGGGAGCGTCATGTTCCCGTCAGCCCGGAACGATTCGAGGTGCTCGCAGGGCAGGGATACTTCTCTCTGCACTGGCACTGTCACGGCTTCCGATACGGACTTCCTGCGGCATGGGACAAGGTGCTCGAACGCGGAACATCTCTCGTCGTGAACGGTTCGCGAGAGGCCTTTCCCGAAGCCGCGGCACGGTATCCCGATCTTCTTCCCGTCCTTGTCAGCGTTCCCCGGCACATCCTCCGCGAACGCCTTCTGCAGCGCGGCAGAGAATCCGGCATGATGCTTGAACGGCGTCTGCGTCGCGCCTCCATGCCCGTCCCCGGCGAAGAACGCATCCGGGAATGGATACGCATCGACAATTCCGGCTCGCTCCCGGATACTGCAGCCTTCCTGGCGCAAGCCCTCCGGACGGTCCTTCTCCGGCACGCTTCGACGGACAGGGCCGACATCGCACCCGCGCCCGGGGGAAAAGACCTCCCCTGCAGCTGAACGACGTCTCCGGATTCTTCCAGAAACATGCCGGCATCCCGTCGCCCTGTCCGCGGACATCGCCCTTTCCGCCCCGACGGGGAAAATGTCCCGGTCTCATGCGCGAAAAAGACAACGTATCAGTTTCACGAACCTGCTTGACAAAGAAGAACCGCTTGTCTATTTCAAAAGGTAGTTTTCGAGTCGGTCCGGCTAAAGCGTCCGCCACGCCGCTCCGACCTGAGTTTCTGCTCACAGGGTGGTTCTGGAAACGGGGCCGCCTCCCGTAATGCCTCCGGGCATGGAAAGAAAACGCTGCGCTTGAACCATGCCAGATTTCCGCCGTGCATCAGGTTCTGGTGTTTTCGTATGTGAGCAACACCGGAATCGCGCATCGGCGCGGCATGGAGAATCGCATGAAAAGAATTCCCCTCCTTCTTTGTGTTGCGGCAGTCTTTTTTCTCTCCCTTCCCGGCTCTGCCGGAGCAGGGCAGTCTCTGCACGTCTACTGCGGAGCCGGCATGACGAAGCCGTTCGGTGAGATCGCCGAAGCCTTTACGAAAAAGACGCAGGTGAAGATGGAAGTCACCTACGCCAATGCCGGTCAGATCCAGTCTCAGATCAACACCGCGCAGGAAGGCGATCTCTTCATTGCCGGAGCCGTCGAAGAACTCAAGCCCGTGGAAAAATACGTGTCTGCCAGAAAGGACCTCGTCAAACATATTCCCGTGCTCGCCGTCGCCAAGGGGAATCCTCTGGGCATCAGCGGCATCAAGGACCTCGGCAGAAGCGACATCCGCGTCGTGCTCGGAGACGCCAAGGCCACGCCCATAGGCAAAATAGCGGATAAGGCCATCGCCGACGCCGGACTGACGGGAAAGGTGAACGTCGTCAGCCGCGGCGTGACGGCGCCTTCCATCTTCAACGCCCTGAATGTCGGCGAATGCGACGCCATCATCGTGTGGAAGGAAAACGTCAGTCCCGACATGGACATCGTGGCCGATCCCGCTATGGACGCCTATGTGAAGACCATTCCCGCAGCCTCCCTCTCCGTTTCCGAAAATCCGGAGGGACAGAAGCTGCTTCTGGACTTCCTGAACACCGATGACGCCCACGCCATCTGGGAAAAACACGGTTACGTCGTGCTGAACTGAGAGGACGGGAACCGTCTCTCCTGCCCGGGACGGTTCCTTTTCATGTTCCCTCTGCCTGCTTTTTTTGCAGAAAAGGCGCGTCATGAAACAGAACTTTTCCCTCTTTGACGGCGCAAGCCTTCTCATTGCCTTTCTGACCGTCCTCTTTCTTACGGCTTCCGTCTGCACCATCGTCATCGGCGGATTGCCCTTTCTGTCTGCCGCCTTCCGCTCCGCAGAAGTGCTCTTCTCCATACGCCTCAGTCTGATCACTTCCACCATCTCCACTCTGCTCTGCTTTCTGGTGGGCATTCCCTGCGCCTATGCACTGGCCAGATGCCGCATGCCGTTGCGTAATCTCTGTCGTCTCATTCTGGAGCTCCCCCTCTCCCTGCCGTATCTCGTGCTCGGCCTGTGTCTGCTCATGATGTTCTCCTCCGATGTCGGAAAAATGCTCAAAAGCTTCGGCATACGTGTGATCTTTGAGCCTGCGGGCATCGTCATGGCACAGTGGATGGTCAATATTCCCTTTGTCATCAGGCTCATGCGCACTGCTCTGGAAGAGCTGGACGGAAGGCTGGAATTCATAGCCGGTACCCTCGGAGCTTCACGATGGCAACGTTTTCTTACCATAACCCTGCCTCTGTGCAGAAATTCCATTCTCATGGCAGCCATTCTCACATGGTCTCGTGCCATAGGTGAATTCGGCGCCACCCTCATGCTGGTCGGCGTCACCCGCATGAAGACCGAAACGCTGCCGGCCAGCATCTACCTCAACATAAGTACCGGCGACAACGGCATGGCTATGGCTTCCGCCATCATCCTTCTTGCCATTTCCGGGATCGCGCTTCTGCTTTCCACGCTGCTGCATCGTCGTACGGCAAGCCGTATGGAAGGAGCGTCCCCGTCATGATTCCTCTTGCGTTCGATCAATTCTGTCTGACCAGGGGAAACATGCACATCACGAATGTTTCCTTTGCCCTGCAGGAACAGGAAATTTTCGCCATATTGGGACGCACAGGCGCGGGAAAGACGCTGCTTCTGGAATCCGCCGCAGGTTTTTACGCTCCTGAACAAGGTCAGGTTCTTCTCTACGGCACACCGGTTCAGAGCATCCCCCTCACGGAACGACGCATAGGATTCATGTATCAGGACTACGCGCTTTTTCCCCACATGACCGTGGAAGCCAACGTCGCCTACGGGCTGCGTGTCCGCCGTGTTCCTGAAAAAGAACAGAAGACCCTCGTGGAAGCCATCGCCGGCATACTGGGAATAGAACATATTCTGAAACAGTACCCGCAGACGCTGAGCGGCGGAGAACGGCAAAGAGTGGCCCTGGCACGTGCTCTGATACTGAAGCCGAGGCTGCTGCTGCTTGACGAGCCCTTCTCATCGCTTGATCCTGCGACCAAAAAACGTCTATACGAAGAGCTGGAAGACATTCCCCGGAAATTCAACTGCGCCGTGCTCTTCGTCACCCACGACTTTCATGAAGCCCGGAGACTGGCCTCCCGCATAGGCATCATGGCAAACGGCAGCATGCTCTGCATCCGCTCCGCAGAGCACCTTTTCGAAACCAGCGGCAATACGGAACTCAACGCCTTTCTCGGACTGGAGAACACATGACCTCTCAGGAACTTTACCGCCGTCTCCGGCAGGAACTGGAACACATCGTCAGAAGCCGTCATCTGCAGGAAAGCCCCATCCGTCTGAAAAGCCGCGGCCTCTCGCCGGAAGAAGCCATAGGCAATACCACCCGCAAGGACTATCCCATTCTTGCGGGCAGGGAAATCATGCTCCAGGCGGAATTCGGCACGGCTCTCGGACAGGCCTTTACCGACGCGCCTTCGGATTTCAACGGCACGCTGAAAGAACTGCTCGCGCTTGACCCGGAACATGACGTCCACAGCAGAGGTCTGCTCGTAGCCGCACTCAATGCCGTCATGCGATATACAGGTGACATCGAGCATACCGTACATTGCCGCAATGACGAACTGGAACGCTGCGCGGAAGCATATGCCGCTCATATCCGTGAACATTTCGGAACTCCGCGCATCACGCTGGTGGGATATCAGCCTGCCCTCACAGCCAGACTATCGCAGGAATTCCCTCTGCGCGTGCTGGACATGAATCCTCAGTTCGTGGGCAGCGTCCGTTCCGGCATCACCGTCGAACACGGACAGGAAAGCTATCGTGACGCCGTCCTCGACTGGCCGGAGCTGATCCTCTGCACAGGCAGCACCTTATGCAACGGAACCTTCGTCAACTATCTGAACACCGGCAGGCCCGTGATCTTCTTCGGCATATCCGGCGCAGCCGCGGCAAGGATTTTCGGCCTTTCCCGCTTCTGTCCCATGGCCGGCTGAGTTCCGACGCACGGCATTTCCTCCCCTCTCCGGCAAACCGTCCTTTTCTCTGCCGCTCCCCAAGGAGCATTTTTTTAATTTAAATATTAAAAATTTTCCGTGATGTAAGGAGTACGTAAGTTTCCGATGGTCTACTGACCTCAACTGGAAAAGGCAATCAGAAAAACATATACCCATGGAGGAAAACATGACCATGTATCCCGTTTCTCAGAACAGCAGCCATGTCCCCGCTTCCCGCCGCAACCGCTCCCTCCTCCCCGCCGCTCTCGGTGCAGCCCTTGCCCTGATGCTCACTCTCGGTGGCTCTGGCGCCCTTGCCAAGGGGCCTGACGGAGGCTACACCCATGGTGGCGGCTACACCGGCCCCGGCCCGTCCATGCAGACCGTCGAACAGGTCAAGGGCATGCGCGACGATACCCACGTGGCCCTTACCGGCCGCATCGTCCAGCATCTCGGCGGCAAGCTCTATGTTTTCCAGGATGCGACCGGCACCATCAACGTGGACATCGACGACAAGCACTGGCGCGGCCAGAACGTCGGACCCAACGACGTGGTGGAAATCTACGGTGAAGTCGAAAAGGACTGGAAGGAACTTGAAATAGACGTTGACCGGATCATCAAGAAGTAGAAATACGACCGGCGTATTTCCTTCCCCGGGAATACGCCGGAAAACACAGGGGGAAAATATGCGTATTCTTCTGATCGAGGATGATATTCTGATCGGCAACGGACTCAGAATGGGACTTCCGGCACTGGGCTTTGCCGTGGACTGGTTTCAGGAAGGCCCTCTCGGTCAGCAGGCTCTTTTCTCGGCGGAATACGACGCCGCCATTCTTGACCTCGGTCTGCCCGGCATGGACGGACTCGACATTCTGAAAAGCTGGAGAGCCTCCGGCAACGACATTCCCGTACTCATCCTTACGGCAAGGGATGCCATAAATCAAAGAGTGGAAGGACTGAATCTCGGCGCCGACGACTATCTCGGCAAACCCTTTGATCTGGATGAAGTGGCGGCAAGACTCCGCGCGCTCGTACGCCGCAGACACGGGATCACAAGTCAGCTTCTCGTGCACGGAGAGGTGAGTTTCGATCCGCTGACAAGAACCGTCTCCCTGCAGGGGCAGCCCGTGGCCCTGGGACAGAAGGAAGTCATGCTCGTGGAGCTGCTGCTTCTGAACCGCCAGAGCGTTCTTTCCCGGAGCGCCATAGAAGAAAAACTCTATCCCTGGGGAGAGGAAGTCAGCAGCAACTCCGTGGAAGTGTTGGTGCACCGCATACGCCGTAAACTGGGTACAAGGTTCATCCGGACCGTGCATTCCGTCGGTTACACTCTGGGAGAAGCATGATGTCCCCCCACCCTGCCCGACTGAAACAATGTCTCGTCAAAGCGACCGACGCCCTGCTCCGCCTGATCAGGACAATGCAGCACATCATCCCGATCATGGCCGCCCGCGCAGGAAAGTTTGCCGGAACGCTGTGGCGGTTCATACTTTCCAGGCCTGCCAGTCATAAAAGTCTGCGATTGCGATCGAGCCTCTTCTTCTCTCTGTTCATGCTCACAGCCTGGCTCAGCGCAGCGCTGTTCGCCTGGCACATCTGCCGGGAATACATCGACGAGTTCTTCGACTCGCAGCAGATGCTCGTCACCAGGACTCTGGCCGTCGCCGATCTGACGCGTATCCCCGAACCGCTTCCCCGCATCGACGTCATGCTGCCCGGCGTCAAAAAGCAGTACTTCGGCGAGCTGGAAGAAGAAGCCATTTCCTTTGCCGTCTTTTCCCGGAACGGCGACTGCCTGATGGCCGACAGCAAAAAGGGATACCGTTTTCCGTTCGAACCTCTGCGCCGTGGCTTCGTCAACGTTCCGCTGCAAGGCAACGACGACGTATGGCGCATATTGTGGATGGACTCCAATGACGGACGCCATGTCATCGCCGTCGGTCAGGAGCTTGAATACCGTCAGGACATGGCGCTGGAAATGCTGGAGGGGCAGCTGATTCCATGGCTGATTCTCATTCCCGTACTTCTGGCCGGACTTTTCATCATCCTGTCCAGAGAACTGACGCCTCTGCGTTCCATGGCCGAAAAGTTGCGCTCGCGCGATCCCGAAGACACCACGGCTCTGGATCTGCAACGCCTTCCCTCGGAAGTTCTTCCCATGGCCGAATCCCTGAACGGATTCTTCATACGCACCAAGGAGATACTGACAAGAGAACGCTCGTTCATCTCTGATGCAGCCCATGAACTGCGTACCCCTCTGGCCGGTCTTCGCATTCAGGCGCAGGTGGCCGGACAGCCCGGCATAGATCAGGAAACGCGCATGACGGCGCTTGCCTTCCTCAGACAGGGGATCGACCGCTGCTCCCGTCTCATCGACCAGCTTCTCGCCCTTTCCCGGCTGGAATCCTCCTATGCCGATTCCGACGAACATGCCATACGGAAGGAATTCTCCACCGTAAACTGGACCGTCCTTCTGGAAGACTTTCTGCCCGACTACCGTCCCAGATTGGAAACGGAAAACATCCGGCTGGAATCGCAGATCACATCCCTGACGGCCGTAGTTCAGGGCAATCCCACCCTGCTCGCCATGCTGCTGCGCAATCTTCTGGAAAACGCCGCATCCTATACTCCGCCGGGAGGTCTCATCAGGATGACGCTGACTCAGAACAGTCTCACCGTACAAAACGACTGCGACTGTCTGCCCGATGAATATGTCTCACGCCTGGGAGAACGCTTCTTCCGTCCCCCCGGTCAGAAAAAAACCGGAAGCGGTCTGGGCATCTCCATCGTCAGACGCATTGCAACCCTCCACGGCATTTCCCTGACCATGACCATGGAAAAGCAGACGCCCGGATTCTCCGCATGCTCCTTCAAGGTCACGCTGCGCTGGAACGCTTCCCCTGCATAGATTTTCGAGACGTCTCTTCCTCTTTCTGATACGTACAATGTTTTCTCCGATCACGTATTCTCCTCTACAGCTTCTTCAGAACGACACGTCTCCCATGGGCGATACCGTCCGGGGCGTGTCGTTCTGCGTTTGCCTCTCGACATATTCTTCATTCTACCTTCAGATGATCCTCTTCCCGATCATCCACCCAAAAGGAAAATGCCGTTTTCCTGCATAATAAAAGCAATCTTTCAAATTGTAACACACTCTTGACTTTTTTTCGTATTTAATAACTCATAAGCATATATCATTTAATGATGCTTGCCCATAAAAGCATAACATATTTTGAAATATAAATTAAAAATAGTGTACAAAAGCAAACAGATCCATATATGCAACATCTTATTACATGGTGATTGAATTTCTTATACAGTAAAATACAAAAAAATAAAATAATTTATGACGACTTTTAATATTATCATATCAGCATGACAAAAAATGCTGATGCCATGGTTTTGTCAAAAACACCGGACATCAGCACTTCTAAAGGAGGATCGGCGATACGCTGCTAAGGCATATTTGTTAATCGAAAACCAATGCGGGGAACTGTTTTCAGGATAGGCTTGTTCTGTTTTTCAAGATGACTGCGCAAAATATGAATATATGTGCGCAGAGCGTCACTATTGGGAGGGGTATCACCATAAAGTTCATTCTGCAGCTCACTGCGAGTGACAACATTGGGGGCAGACTTCATGAGTCGGGCCAGCAGAGTAAACGCCATGGGAGGAAGATGCAGATTGTTGCCGTCACATGTAACGGTATGCGTCTGAGAATCAAGTTCTATCCCCGCCCAGCTCAGTCTTGCGGAAGAAAAATGCGCCTTGGCGAGACGTATGGCGGCAAGAACCCGCGCTTCCAGCTCCAGCAGATGCAAAGGGCTGGTAACGATATCGTCCGCCCCGCTGTTCAGATAGCGCGGCAGATTCTCCAGCGTATTTTCAGGAGCCAGCAGGATGATGGGACAACTGACGCGCTCCATGCGAAGACGCGTATAGAGGGGTATGCCGTTCAGATCCGTAAGCTGCGCATCAAGAACAAGCGCATCATAGGAAGACGTCTTCAGGCAGTTCCGAACCTCTTCGCTGTCCGCTGCACTATCAAGTTGATAGCCCATGGGTTCCAGATACGAAAAAATATTTCTCATCACCGTTGCATCGGTAGTGGCGATAAGCAGATGAAGATCCTGAACGGAAAGCTGTTTTTTCAGGCTGTATAACATAAGCAGCTCTCAGATCGTTTTTTTGTTTTATGAATGATACAAGAGCGAGGCTGCGGAAAAACTGATCTGGCAGGGACAAAATTCCAGATAACCAGTCCAAATCAGATACAGATTTGCCTTATGACAACATACTAGGTTATATCCTAGTACTCGTCAAGAAGTTCCCGATGCCAGGAGACTTGGAGGTTGTATGCCGATTATCAGTAATCTCGGAACAATAATGAAAAAAAAGAATATAACCTATGAAGATCTGCAACTTATATCACAGGTTGCACCGGACACCATCGCCAGAGCCAGAGACGGCAGGATAGCCACATGCAAACTGGCCACACTGGAAAAACTGGCAACGGCCCTCGACGTGAACGTCTGCCAGCTTTTTCGGCATGTTTCCTCTCCGGAAGATCACACGGGAAGAAACTCCTGCCGCCCCTGACACCTCAGGCATCAGATGTCAAAAACGGGAGAGGACTTGCGTCCTCTCCCGTGTAAACCGGTTCTGATCCGGACACGGGCTAGGCCCGCGTCATATTAGAACTTGTAGGCGAAGCTGAGAGCGGCGCTCCAGGCGTCTTCGTCAACCTTCTTGATACCGGCATGGTCGTCCTTATCAAAGTCATTGATGATGTAGGCGAGCTGCAGGTTGGCGGCCAGGTTCTTGTAGATCATATAGGTGTTGTCGAGGTTGAATTCAACCGCGGCATCGGAGTAGGTCATGTAGTCGATGGGGTTCTGATTGAGGGCCTTCGCGCCGTCGCTGTTGGTGCCCTTGAACAGGGTCACGGTGAAGGCATGGGTCAGATCTTCAAGGAAGCTGACATCCTCGATACCAGCCTGAACGCCCCAGGTGCCGGCGATGTTGTTGCGGAGCGTCGTGGTGTACAGACCGTAGGCGTTGTCACAGTAAGCAAAGGTGGGATGGAAGCGGCCACCGACAGTAGGAATCCAGCCCTGCTTGGCGTACTGATCTTCTCTTTCGTCACCGGAAGCATACCAGGCGCCCAGAACAGGAGTACCCCAGGCAGTCTTGTAGGAAGCCTTGGTCTGCACATACCAGCCGGAGCGATCGTTGTCTCCGTATTCGCTGTCGAGATTGGCCAGACCATATGCGCCGGAGAGCTTCAGAGTGAAGGGATCGAAGTAGCTCAGGGTGCTGGTCACGCCGAACCAGTAGGCGTCACCGGAAGCGTTGTGGGGAGAAAGCTGGTCATCATGGAACTCAGTGCCATGATCCATCGCACCGTACATGACATAAGGATTCACGGTAAGACCGTCGAACTTCAGGGCGCCGGACAGAGCGAACACGTCGGCCTTGGGGCTGAGGCTGGTGTCATTGGAAGACAGAGACTCATAGCCGGCACGCACCCAGAAGGCAGTGAGATCCAGCCAATCGGTCACGGGAGAGGAGAGCACAACGCCGTCACGGCTGTTCACGCCGGGATGCATGATGGCGTTCTTGCCGAAGGCATCTTCGGGAAGACCGACGAGCTGCTTACCCATGCGAACCTTGACGGTGGTGCTGGGAATCATCCAGTCGATGTAAGCCTGACGAACGCCAAGCTTGGTCTTGGCGTTGTTGCTGGTGCCCCAGTCGTAGATGGTGTCGTCCTCGGCGCCGATACCGGCCTGCAGCTGCAGGTAACCGGAGAGATCTTCAGAAGCGGTGAAGGTCATGCCGAGACGGAAACGCTGACCGGCGCCGTCGAAGTTGTCTCCGGAACCCATACGTTCACCGGTGATGAATGTGAACACATATTCGCCGTCCATCTTCACATCAACGGCGGACGCGGGAGCGGACGCGGCAACAACCATGCCGGCGGCCAGAAGAAGAGTAGCAAGCTTTTTCATTGCAATCATTCCTTTGAAAAAAGTTGGTTAAAAACCTGTGGAAAATCCCTCTTTTTCCACGAAACGACATTGCAACAAGATATGATAAGAAAATAATAAAAATTTATAAATGTATTATAAAAAAAGAAATATAATTCACTGTGATCATTATAATAAAAATTTTTTTACTCACCAATTCACTTTCGTTTTCTCCGCATTTCAATCATATTTTCATAATCCTTTTTTATCAATATAACTATTTATTTTAATTAGCTATTTTAATGCTCACGACCTATTAAAAAATAACTCTGTCCGCCATCATTGATTTTTTCTGCACGCAACACTATTCACATACCATTATATACACATTATACTTATATAATACTAATATATCTTTAAAATATTAAAGATAATAAATAATATAATATATAGTCAACTTATTATTTTATTTAATTATGAATAATATCCATATATTTATATTAATATCAAGTTATTAATAAAGAAGGGAGAGAACTTTCGTTCTCTCCCAACAAGTATGATACGGAATTTTTTTCCGTATCTGTCTAGAACTTGTAAGAAAGGGTCAGCGAAGCGTTCCAGCCATCTTTATCCATCGTTCCTTTGTAGGCTGTATGGTCACTTTCATCAAAGTCATTGATGATATATGCCAACTGGAGACGTGCGGACAGATTCTTGTAGATATTATAAATACTGTCAATGTCAAATTCAACCGCAGTATCACTATAGGACATATAAGTGTACGGGTTGACATTATACTTGTTGGTCTGTTCACTGTTGTTGGTACCCTTGAACAGGGTCACAGTGAAGGTATGCGTCAGATCTTCGAGGAAGCTCACATTTTCAATACCGGTCTGAACACCCCAGGTGCCAGCAATATTGTGACGAGAAGTAGGATTATACAATCCGGACTGACCAGCACAGAATCCGAAGGTAGGATGGAAACGACCGCCGTTGGTGGGAATCCAGTTCTGGTACTGATACTGGGCATCGCTGTCGTCACCGGAACCATACCATGCGGCCAGAATAGGCGTACCAAACGAAGTCGTGTAAGATGCCTTGGCCTGCATATACCAGCCGGAACGGTCGTTCCAATTGACTGCAGGATCATCAAAGCGATCATAATTGATCATACCGTATGCGCCGGACAGCTTCATCACAAAGGGGTCAAAGTAGTTCAACGTAGCCGAGGCGCCGAACCAATAGGCATTACCGGAACCTTTGATATTGCCGTCAGAAGAACCGGGAAGCGTGGCCTTTTCGTCAAGTGAGCCATACATCACATAGGGAGAAATAGTAAAGCCATCAAACTTCATATTGCCGGTCACGGCAAAGAGATCAGACTTGTTGGCACGGCTGGTATCGTTATCAGCGGTTTCACTGTTGACATAGTTGGCACGGACCCAGAATGCAGTCATGTCGAGCCAATCAGTCACAGGAGAAGTCAGCACGATACCGTCACGGCTATTAAGATTGGGTCCCATAAGGACGCACTTGCCCATGGCGTCGAACGGAAGACCGAAAAGCTGCTTACCCATACGGACCTTGACGGTGGTATTGGGAATCATCCAGTCGATGTAGGCCTGACGGACACCGATCTTGGTTTTGGCGTTGTTACTGGTACCCCAGTCATAGCCGGTGGTGTCATTTTCAGCAATGGCCGACTGCAGTTGCACATAGCCGGAAAGGTTCTCAGACGCCGTGAACGTCATGCCGAGACGGAAACGCTGACCGATGCGGTCAAAGTTGTCGCCGGAACCAAAGTATTCACCAGTAATAAAGGTGAACGTATATTCGCCGTCCATTTTCACGTCTACGGCGGACGCGGGAGCGGAAGCGGCGACGATCATGCCGGCGGACAGAAGAAGAGTTGCAAGCTTTTTCATCCCTGTCATTCCTTTGAAAAAAGTTGAATAACATCTGTGGAAAATCCCTCTTTTCCCACGAAAGGGACCTTGCAACTTCGTTTGATAAAAAAATCATAAATATCCATTGAGATATTAGAAATAAATAAATATAATTCGATGATATTATTATAATAAAAAAATTTTTACGCTTTTTCTGTTTTTTTCTGGATGTCATTCTGATGAAGACAATCGTCATGCATATCGGAACATTTGATAAAAAATAATTAATTATTACAATGTATTAAAATATTTTAACCATTTCTTCATATACTTACGGCACATTGGAACAATTTTGGTGAAAAAAAGCATGACACCTTCATCTGCTCTTTTTCTTTTTTATAATATATTGAATTAAATCATGCTATTTACCATCATTTCATCGAGTATCCCTCCGACCGTCAAAAGACGCCTGCATACGGCAGCTTCAAAGGCATGACCTTGTCATCAGAAAAATGTTCTTTTTTTCTCCAGACAAGTCATGTCTTTCGTCAACAGTGCTTCTCTGCGTCGCGTCGACACAAGTCAGGACCGCCCCTTCAAGGGGCGGTTTGATTTGACCCTATAAGGGTCTGTTACACGGCTGCCCTCTTTAAGAGGGTTCTGTCTCGACTCTTGCCGAAGAGTTATTTCCTGCTGCTCGTAAACGAGCTGACGGACCGTTCTACCAGGCTATACTGGTCTGTTATTTTGTCTCGTTCTTCCTGATCCCTCACATATTTGATGATGGTCGCCTCATTTACTCCAACCGTGCTGACAAAATAACCGGTGCACCAGAAATGGCGATTGCCGAACTTGTAGCGCAGATGCGGAAAACTCTCGAATATCATCAGGGAACTCTTCCCTTTCAAATACCCCAT
>CALUTB010000026.1 GCA_944323575.1 uncultured Mailhella sp.
TGAAGACGCGAACTGTATCGTATGTCATCATGACGCGCAAAAGGCCGATCAGGCCGGAGAACCGTGCAAGACCTGTCATGGACTGGAATTTGATGCATCCTTCCGCGGGCATTCCTACACCATGGATCCCTCCACATGCGCTTCCTGCCATCACACCACCATGAGCACGAAGAACTGGGGCCACTCTCTGCACTCGCGTCAGATGAATCTGGAGTGCACGAGCTGCCATCACGGTCCTCAGATCGAGACCACGCCGCAGAACTGCGCGAACTGCCACGATCCCAAGCAAGACATGGGACCGATTCTCTCTCTGAAGAATGCGGTTCATACCCGCTGCTCAAGCTGCCATGAAGAAGCTCTCGGCAACGACATGAGCACATGCGTCCTCTGCCATAACCTGACGCCTTCCCGCGATCAGGCAAAGAACGGCAGACTGCCCGCGGACGCTCTTGTCGCCTGTTCCTCCTGCCACGATGCGGAACCTTCAAGACTCGTTCCCTCTTCCATGTCCGCCTACCACGGCCTGTGCATAGGCTGTCATGAAAAGCAGGGTGGTCCTGTGGACAACTGCGCGCAATGTCACACGAAATAGCGACGGAAAAAACGATGAAGCAATATTTCAACATCATAAAAGATCCGCGTTTTTGCCTTGTCTACAACGAACACCGCCCCTTCGGAGCTGGACCGGCTCCCCGACGCGTACGGCTCAACAGAGAAGGATTCACCATACTGCCGGGCGTGAAGAAGAAGACTCCGGTACGTCCCGGCATGCTTCTTGCCGAGCATCCCTCCCCGGAAAAGGGTGATCTGCACGCACCCATCCATGGCGTGATTACCGAAATCAATGCCCGAAGCATCTTCGTGGACGCCGTCGACTCAGAAAGTTTTGAACCCGACGCCTTTCAGGATGCTCCGGAGCCGATCGATCTCATCAAAATTGGGGCTGAAGGCGAGGAGCTTGCTCTTGCCGTCAAGAAAATGGGCGTGAACACCCGCTCTCTGGGCCAGCGGACGAAGACTCTCATCGTCAACGGACTCAACCCCGAACCGGGCGTGCGCTGGGCCGAACCCATGCTTGCCGAACAGTCCGAAGAGATGCGCATGGGGCTGGAGCTGCTACGTCGTCTGCACCGTGCCGATGAAATCCTGCTGGCTGTCCCCGAAGGCTGCGACACGCGTCTTGCCGGCATGAAGATCGTCCATGTGAAACCCATGTATCCCAACAGCGTGAACGAACTTCTCATCAAGGAAATCACCGGGGAGGAGGCTCCGCCGGATGTGGCAGCCGTGGGACTGCACAATGTCTGGAGTCTCGGACGTACGGGCGTCACGGGACTGCCCCTCACGGAAACCGTCATCACCATCGGCACGGCCACGGACTGGGCAAACTACATTGTGAAGAACGGCAGTCTTGTGGGCGAACTTCTGGAATTCTCCGGCATACGTCTGAAAAGCGGCGACACCATCCTGCGCGGAGGTCCGCTGCGCGGAGAAAGCCTCGACAGGCTGGACCGCAGCATTACCAAGGGAGCCTACGGCTTCTTCGTTGTCAATGCCGGCGAAGTGCCGCCCATCGAAGGCAACAGTCCCTGCATCAACTGCGGAGCCTGTATTCAGGTCTGTCCCACTCGCATCGATCCGCGCATGCTGAGTCGTTACGCGGAATTCGGCAAATATGATATGTCACGGAAGGAAAACTTCCGCCTCTGCATCGACTGCGGACTCTGCGGCTATGTGTGCATCGCGCGCCGCCCCGTGCTCCAGTACATACGCCTTGCCGTCAAGAAGCTTGAGGAAGAGGAACGTCTTTCCCGTCTCACGCCCATCGAACCTGTCGGCAGAAACTAACTGTCCACCGCCCACCCTGTGAGCACATCAGCGAGAACCGACATGAGCAATTCCAGCAACAACGATATTCTTCTTGCCATCAGTACGCCCCCGTTCTGGCACTGCGGGCGCACCATACGTAAAAACAGTCTCCACACGCTTGCAGCGCTCGCCCCGGCCGCCGTCCTTGCTCTCGCACACTGGGGCGTTTCCGCCATGCGCGTCATGGCTTTGGCCGTACTGACCGCCATGATCACCGAAGCCGTCTGTCAGACGCTCATGAAGCAGAAGCTCAGTCAGGACAACGGAACCGCCGCCATAACCGGTCTCATGCTGGCCTTTCTTCTGCCCGCATCGGCTCCCTGGTGGATCGTCGTCATCGGAGCCGCGGCGGCCATAGGCATCGGACGCATGGCATTCGGCGGCTACGGGGCCAATCAGGTCAGCGCCGCTCTCGTCGGATGGGCGCTCGTCTTCGTCTCCTTCCCCGTATACATGGATCCCTCCTCCTCCCTGCTCGGATCATCGTTCGCTGATCCGCTGTTCAAGGCGAAGTTCTTCGGAGGCACAGCCGTCGCTGACATTCCTCTTTCCGACCTGCTGCTAGGCAATCAGCTCGGAGGACTCGGCGCAACGCAGACCGGCGCCCTCTTCCTCGGCGGTATGTACCTTGCTCTCATGGGCGTCATCCGCTGGGAAATTCCCTGTTCCTTCCTCATCGGCGTCCTTCTGTCTGCATCGGCCCTTCATCTTGCCGACGCATCACTTTACGCCGGTCCGTTCTTCCACATATTCAGCGGCTCCACCGTTCTTGCCGCCTTCTTCCTGGCCACGGAAGATTCCTGTTCCCCCCATCGTCGTCTGCCCATGCTGCTCTACGGCCTGACCGGCGGTATTCTCGTCATGCTCATCAGGACCTACGGCATCTATACCGACGGCGCGCCGTTTGCCGTCATGCTCATCAACCTGCTCGCCCCCATGTTCGCGCTCATCCGCTCGCACCCCTTCGGTACCGCGCCGCGCAGAAAGGGGAAGAGTGCCGGAGAATGGAGGAGCCGCACATGAAAAGTATCCTGCAAATGATCATAGTGCTGTCGCTTCTGTGCGGTACTGCAGGCTTCTGCCTCTCCTACCTCAAGATGACCACGGCATCCGCCATTGAAAGTCAGGCACTCACCTTCGTCCAGGGACCCGCCATTCTGGACGTGTTCAAGGCTGCGGAGAACTCTCCCATCGCCGACAGAAAAAGCTTTACGCTTGCCGACGGCCGCAGCCTCAATGTCTTCCCCTGTCTTCAGGACGGAAAGCTCACCGGAGTGGCGCTCGAACAGTTCGGACCAGGATACGGCGGTGATCTCGGCGTCATCGTGGGCTTCCGAGTTGAGGACGACACCCTCGCAGGCATAGGCATCACCACCATGAAGGAAACGGCCGGCGTCGGCACCAGGATCAAGGAACCCGCCTTTCTCAGGCAGTTCCCCGGCAAGGCCGTGCCCGTCAAGCTGAGAAGCCAGGGCGGCGACATCGACGCAGTTTCCGGCGCCACCATTTCCTCGAACGCCGTCATCACCGCCGTGGCCAGCGCCGTGGACATCTATACGGAACTCAAGCCTCTCCTGCTGGAGACCTGGAAATAACGGAGGAACCATGAACCGCTTCATGCAGGAATTCACCAAGGGTCTCTGGAAGGAAATCCCCCCGTTCCGGCTCATGCTCGGTCTGTGCCCCGTGCTGGCCGTGACCAAGAGCGCCGAAAGCGGCGTGGGCATGGGACTGGCCGTGCTCTTCGTGCTCACCCTCTCCAACATGCTCATTTCCCTCGTGCGCAACTTCATTCCATCGAAGGTACGCATCGCCTGCTTCATCACCATTTCCGCCACGCTGGTGGTGGCCGTGGAACTGCTCATGCAGGCCTATACCTATCCTCTTTATCTGCAGCTCGGCATCTTCGTTCCGCTCATCGTGGTCAACTGCATCATCCTCGGCCGGGCCGAAGCCTTTGCTGCCAAAAACCCCGTCCATCTGGCCATTGCCGACGGACTCGGCATAGGACTCGGTTTCACCATGTCGCTCACATTTCTCGGATCCATACGGGAAATTCTCGGAGCAGGCACATGGTTCGGTCATCCCGTCATGTGGGACGGCTTTCAGCCCTTCACCATCATGGTGGAGGCCCCCGGCGCCTTCCTCTGTCTGGGTCTGACACTCGCAGCCATGAACTACGGTACGCATCGCAGCATCATGAAACAGAGCCGCGAAAACGCCGGAAACACGCCTTCCGCCTGCGGCGGCTGCCGGGCCTGTGCCATGGGCCGCGGCTCCGACAATGACTGAACCCCGTCCGCACGGCCGTCCAGGCCTCGCCTTCCGACATAACGACAAGGAGCGCGCCCATGAGCGTCTTTGAAGTCTTCATATCCGCCATATTCGTCAACAACATCGTGCTTGCCCAGAACCTCGGCAACTGTCCGTATCTCGGCTGCTCCAAGGAAAAAGGCGTTGCCCTCGGCATGGGAACGTCGGTCATCTTCGTCACCGTCATGGCCACGCTCTGCACCTGGCTCGTACAAAAATATCTGCTTGTCCCCATCCACCTGGAATACCTCCAGACGCTGGTCTTCATTCTCATCATCGCCTCACTCGTACAGTTCGTGGAAATGTTCCTCAAAAAGGCCGTTCCGCCTCTGTATGCTTCGCTCGGCATCTATCTGCCCCTCATCACAACCAACTGCTGCGTGCTCGGCGTGACACTCCTCGTGCAGAGAGAACAATATGAACTCATGGAATCTCTGCTTTACGCCTTTGCCACGGGAGCAGGTTTTCTTCTTGCTCTCCTGCTCATGGCCGGCGTGCGGGAACGTCTCGAAACCTGCCGCGTACCCACTGCCATGACGGGTACGCCCATCGCTCTCATCATGGCGGGGATCATGTCCCTGTCATTCATGGCCTTCAAGGGCATGGTCTGATACTGGTCCTCATCCCGCATCCGCAGCGGAATGAGGAGAGTGCCGAGACTTTTTTCCGGGACTGTCAGAGTTTTCCCCACCGTCTTTCCATCGTCACAAAGGACGCCGCTATGGTTCTTTCCTCCATACTTGCACTTACCGGACTCGGCTTCGTTGCCGCCGTCCTGCTTTCCGTCGCTTCAAGGATATTTGCCGTCAAGGAAGATCCTCTGGTGGAAAAGGTCACCGAAACCCTGCCCGGAGCCAACTGCGGCGGCTGCGGCTATGCCGGATGCGAAGGCTATGCCGGAGCCGTCGTGCATGATCCTTCCATCCCTCCCAATCTTTGTGTAGTCGGCGGAACCAAGGTTGCGTCCGCCATCGGCAAGCTCACCGGAAAGATGACCACCGAAGTCGAACCGCTCTGCGCCTATCGCCGTTGCGACAAAAATGCCGGGCATGTGGCCCAGCGTTTCGACTACAAGGGCATACCCTCCTGTGCCGCGGCCGCGGCCCTGCATCACGGCTCGGATCAGTGCGGTTTCTCCTGCCTCGGCTTCGGTGACTGCGTCAAGGTCTGCCTCACCAGTGCTCTGCGCATCGAGAACTATATCGTCGAAGTGAACGAGGCCATGTGCATAGGCTGCGGCAAATGCACCAAGGTCTGCCCGAGAAACGTACTTCAGCTCATCCCCAAGCGCGCCCGCGTGGCCATCACGTGCTCCACGCAGGACAAGCTCAAGGCCGTCATGGACGTGTGCAAGGTGGGCTGCATCCACTGCGGAAAATGCGTGAAGACCTGTCCAGCCAAGGCCATTTCCATGGAAAACGACAGAATACAGATCGATCAGAAGCTCTGTCTGGAATACGGGGATTCCTGCAATCATGCCTGTGCTTCCGCCTGTCCGCGCGGCATTCTGCGTCTGCACGGCCCGGCCGCCTGCGCCGGCAGACAGAACGAGGCCGTCTGATTTTCCCTTTTTGCGTCCCGCGAGGTTCCCGATGTTCACTCGACGCTTCTTTCTCAAAGGCATGAGCGCAGCCGCCGCCATGCTGCCCTTCACCGCCGCGGCCCGTCCGGCAGAGGTCTTTTCCGACACCAGACTCATGATGGGCACCTTTGTGACCGTCATGATCTGCGGCGCCTCCGATATCCATGCCGCCGAGGCCGCAGGACGCACCTTTGAACGTATGTGCGCGCTGGAAGCGCTGCTCACTCGGCACTGTTCCTCCTCGCCGCTCGGTCAGCTCAACGCCGCCGGCTCGCTCAGCGACGTGCCGCCGGAGCTTCTTGTCGTGCTGAAAGCCTCGTCCCGCATGCACCACGTGACCGCGGGGGCCTTCGATCCCACGGTGCTTCCGCTGCTCAGCGTGCTGGAGGAAAACCCCGAAGCGCCCGACGCCCGGCAACTTTCGGCTGCCGTGGAACTTGTGGGCATGGAACATGTGCGCATGGGCAAAAACGGCGTATGCTTTGAGCGCAGCGGCATGATGCTGAGCCTCGACGGCATTGCCAAGGGATATATCGCCGATGAAGGGGCACGTGTGCTTCTGGCATCCGGCGTGAACAACTTTCTCATCAATGCCGGCGGCGACATCGTAGCCCATGGCAGCAAGAACGGACTGTCCTGGCGCGTGGCCGTGGAAAATCCGGAAAAGTATGAAGGACTCTGCGAGTATCCCGCCGTGCTTCTGCTGCGCGATCAGGCCGTGGCCACCTCCGGCAGCTACGAAAACGTGCTGAACCGCGCAGGCACTCTGAATCACATTCTCAATCCGGCCACGGGCCGCTGCGCCTCGCTCCCCGGAGTGTCCGTCACGGCCGCCTCGGCCCTGGAGGCCGACGCCCTGGCCACGGCACTCTGCGTCATGCCCGATCCGGTGGGCTTCACGGACGGCCTGCCCGGCACGGCCTGCCTCGTCACGCTGAAGGGTGGAGCCACGTGCCGCTCAAGCCGCTGGGTCTGATGCGGTCGTCAAGGAAAACGCGGACGCAGCGCTTCACTGACGGCTTGCCGCAGAGTACATGACGCAGAAAAACCGACCGGCCGGAGCGCACCCGACACGGATGCTGAACACGGCCATATCACGACCATGCCGTTGAAAAGCAGAGTCCTCGGCCTGCCGTGTACCCGGATGCTCATGAACGAAAAGGTATCGGAAGCGCCTGTGCATTTCCGATACCTTTTCGTTTGTCCTTCCGCGACTGTTGTTCTGCTCAGCCGACAGGCCGATGCGCGACGCCGGAGCTGCCGCCGCATTATTTTTTGTGATACACCTTGCCGTTGACGAAATCGAAGCTGGAAATGGTGTCGGGTTCAAGATAGAAGATCTTGAATTCCGGATTGTCCGCGCTTTTGTAAATCGACTTGATTCCCGGATTTTCATCCAGGAATTCGGCCTTGAGCGCGGCATCTTCCACAAAGGTGACCGGGCCGTCCAGATTCAGAACAATATTGCTTTCCGTGTCCCATGCACAGAAGGATATCCGGTTGTTGGTCTGCATCTGCTTATAGACGTCCTTGCTAGCACCGGTACAGAACCAGTAACGGTCGCCGTCGACCCGGAGCAGGCCGAACACTCTGGTACGGGGCTGCGTTCCATCTTCCGTGGCGAGAACCCCTGCACGCGTCTTGGCCAGAATGGCCTTGTAATCCATGCTTTCCGCAGCTCCTGCTGCAGCTGCGGCACACAAGACGACCAGCACGGCCGCTCCGCCGAAAAAAGCCTTCAGTCTGTTCATGGCTGACTCCTTTTGTTTCATGTGCTGTGTGGCGAGACTATAGCTGCTCCGGTGCAGACTGTCCACTTTTCCGAAGCGCATAACGGGCCGACAACGCCGCGGAAATGCCGCGCTTCCGTCTTTTCTGCCTTCGAACCGGGGCATGTGCGGCCCGGCACTCTCTGAAAAATCGTCCGCTCCGGCCGCCACGCCTTTGCCCTCTTTCTCTTCCGCGCTCACCTCCTGCTCTACACACGCCTGTGCGCATCCCCATATCGACGCTTTTCCGCGTTTTTGGTAGATTTTTATGATTCATCTGTTATTTCACCAGGTTGAAAAGCACGTTACGTTCGAGTCGTCTCCCGGCATCTCTGGTATCGGCACTTTTTCAACCATTTGGTAGAAATATATACATCCAACTTGATTTACTTGATTTTTTGCCAATACCAGCCCGATTTTTCTCCTCGTACCCCCGTTTTTCGGTCGTTCTCCCGCTTTTTTCCCACCATTCGGTAGATTTTTCCGCCCATCGTTCTCCCGCTCGGGGGGATTATTCCGGCAGCTCCTTCTGTCAGAAGAAAAAAATTATTTTATTCAAATATGTTGTAATCATCTTCTCCGCATCATTCTCTCTCTGGCACGCTTCTTGCTTTTCTCTTTTCCGTCTGCCGTCTCCGCCCCGCGCTCCACGTGCGGGAAACGGCAGCGGAGACGGCAGACCCGTATTCACGGCGCTTCTCCTCCAGGGAAACGCAAATCAGGAAGGTTTTCCATGAATCCTGCAGACACCGCGTTCATCATGCTCTGCGCCGCCCTCGTCATGCTCATGACCCCGGCGCTGGCCCTTTTCTACGGCGGTCTCGTCCGTTCCAGAAACGTGCTCTCCACCTGCATGCACAGCTATGCCGCCCTCGGACTCATTTCCGTGCTGTGGGCCGTGTTCGGCTACTCCCTCGCCTTCAGCGGCGACATCGCCGGTCTCATCGGCAACCTCGACCACGTGTTCCTCCTCGGCGTGGGCGGGGCGGCCGACGGCCCGGTTTCCAATCTCCCCCACAGTGTGTTCATGATTTTCCAGTGCATGTTCGCCGGACTTACCGTAGCCCTCATTTCCGGTGCCTACGCCGAGCGCATCCGCTTCTCCGCCATGCTGCTCTTTTCCGCCCTCTGGATGGTCTTCGCCTATTGTCCCATGGCTCACTGGGTATGGGGCGGCGGCTGGATGGCTCAGCTGGGAGCCGTTGACTTCGCCGGCGGCGCCGTGGTGCACATGGCTTCCGCTGCTGCAGCACTCGCCTGCGCTCATGCCGTAGGTCCACGTGCCGGTCTCGGCAAGACTCCCATGATCCCCAACAACCTGCCCATGACTCTGTTCGGCGGCGGACTGCTCTGGTTCGGCTGGTTCGGCTTCAATGCAGGCAGCGCTCTGGCGGCCAACGCTCTTGCCGGTCATGCTCTTGTCACCACTCATCTTGCTACTGCCGGCGGCATGCTCGGCTGGATGCTCGTCGAACGCATCCGTACCGGCAAGGCCACCACTCTCGGTGCAGTTTCCGGTGCTCTTGCAGGCCTGGTCTCCATCACTCCCGCAGCCGGTTTCGTAAACTTCATGCCCGCGCTGTTCATCGGCTTTGCCGGCGGCTTCATCTGCTACGGCGGTGTGCTGCTCAAGAATCGCCTCGGTTATGACGATGCTCTCGATGTGGTCGGCATCCACGGCGTAGGCGGCACCTGGGGGGCTCTGGCCACCGGCCTGTTTGCCGCAGCCTCGGTCAACGGCGTGGACGGCCTCTTCAACGGCAATCCCTATCAGCTCTGGGCGCAGTTTGTTTCCGTGATCGGCACCTGGATCTTCGTATACATCGTCAGCCGCGTGCTCCTCAAAATCACAGATGTTGTTCTCGGCCTGCGCGTCAGCCCCGATGCCGAACTCCAAGGCCTTGACATCAGTCTGCACAGCGAACGCGGTTACACCATGTAACCTTCTGTTCCGCCAGGTATTTTCAGAATACATTCTCTGGAGCACACCATGAAAAAACTTGAAATCATCATCCGTCCCTCCAAGCTCGAAGAAGTAAAGCAGCGTCTTTCCGACATCGGCATCCACGGTCTGAACTACAGCGAAGTATACGGATTCGGACGCCAGCACGGTCACACAGAAGTATATCGCGGCAAGACCTATGAAGTGGACTGCCTGCCCAAGATCCGCATCGATGTCGTCATTCATGACGAAGCTCTCGACAAGGTCCTTGACGCCCTTTCCGTAGCCCGTACCGGTCACATAGGCGACGGCAAAATCTTCATCTACGACGTGCTGGACGCCATCCGTATCCGCACCGGAGAACGCGGCCCCGCTGCTCTCTGATCGTTATGCCCTGTCACTTCGGGCGGGCAGTATTCCCCCGCGTGCCCGCCCGGAGTCCTTCCTTTTCCATCACCTCATAAGGAGCAAAACATGTCCGCTCGATCCAACGCCATTCAGCAGATCGCCGGGTCGCACAGGGAAATTCCTGCGCCCACAACCGACATTGACGCCATCTTCGGCTGCGACGTCTTCTCCCTCGACGTACTGCAGAAAAGACTGCCCAAGCCCGTCTTCCGTACTCTGAAGGCCACCTTCGACAAGGGAGAACGTCTTGATCCGGCCATCGCCGATACTGTGGCCTGCGCCATGAAGGACTGGGCCATCAGCAAGGGTGCGACCCACTACACGCACTGGTTCCAGCCCATGACCGGCCTGACCGCCGAAAAGCACGATGCCTTTCTCTCCCCGGCCGGGTACGGCCGCATGATCAATGAATTCTCCGGCAAGATGCTCATCACCGGTGAGCCCGACGCATCCTCCTTCCCCTCGGGAGGCATCCGCTCCACCTTCGAAGCCCGCGGCTATACGGCATGGGATCCTACCGTCCCCGCCTTCGTCATCGGAACCACGCTGCACATTCCGACCATGTTCTACAGCTATTCCGGCGAAGCACTCGACCGCAAGATCCCGCTTATGCGCTCCATTTCCGCGCTTTCCCGTCAGGCTCTGCGCATCCTGCGTCTGTTCGGCAACGAAACGGCCACCTTCGTTCGTCCCAACGTCGGACCGGAACAGGAATATTTTCTCGTTGATCGTCGTCTTGCCGCGCTTCGTCCCGATCTCATGCTCTGCGGACGGACACTGCTCGGAACGGCTCCCGCCAAGGGCCAGGAACTTGAAGACCACTACTTCGGCGCCATTCCCGCCCGTGTCATGGCTTTCATGAAGGACGTGGAAAACGCCCTGTTCCGTCTCGGCATTCCCGCCAAGACCCGACATAACGAAGTGGCCCCCGGTCAGTTCGAAATCGCTCCCGTGTTCGAGGATGCCAATATCGCTACCGACCACAACATGCTCATCATGAATCTCCTGCATGAGATTGCACCAAAGCACGACTTCATCTGCCTGCTGCACGAAAAGCCCTTCGCCGGCGTCAACGGCAGCGGCAAGCATAACAACTGGTCCATCAGCGACTCTGAAGGCAACAATCTGCTTGATCCCGGCTCCACGCCTCTGGACAACGCCCAGTTCCTCGTCTTTCTTGCCGCCGTTCTGCGTGCCGTGCACAAGCACAGCGCCGCGCTGCGTCTCGGTACGGTCGGAGCCGGCAATGATCATCGTCTCGGTGCCAACGAAGCTCCGCCCGCCATCATCTCCGTGTATCTCGGCGACATGCTGACCGACGTCATCGACACCATCGTCAACGGAGTAGAACACAAGGGCGGTCGTACTTCCATGGAAATCGGCGTTTCCACCCTGCCGCCTCTTCCCGTGGATCTGTCCGACAGAAACCGTACCAGCCCCTTTGCCTTTACGGGCAACAAGTTCGAATTCCGTGCAGTCGGATCCTCACAGTCCATCGCTCCGGTGAACATTGCTTTGAATACCGCTATGGCATGCGCTCTGGACGACATCGCCACGGAACTCGAAGCGGCCGTTCGCGAAGGCGCGAACCTGAACAGCGCCCTGCAGGAACTTCTGCCCCGCCTGTTCCGCGAACATCAGAACGTGGTGTTCAACGGCAACGGCTACTCCTCCGAATGGCCCGTGGAAGCGGCACGTCGCGGACTGCTCAACCTGTCCAACACCGTGGATGCTCTCGAACGCTACAATTCACCGGAAGTCATGGATGTGTTCCTGCGTCAGAATGTGCTCTCCGAACGCGAAATGATCGCCCGTCAGGACATTCTTCTGGAAAACTATGCCAAGAGCGTAGGCATAGAAGGTGCCATTCTTCTGGATATGGCGCGTACCAGCGTGCTGCCTGCGGCTCTGCGTGAACAGGCTGCTGCCGCCGACGTCGCGCTCAAGACCCGCGATGTGTTCGGCGAAGCGGAAACCGAGGAAAACAGAGTGCAGCTGCTGCGCAGCCATGCCCGTGCGCTCGGCGAATGCCTTGTCACTCTGGAAAAGAGTCTGGAGCTTCTTCATGGCGCTTCCGATGTGCACGCTGCCGCCCGTACCGCCCGTGACAGCGTACTGCCCGCCATGCAGGCATGCAGGGAACATTGCGACGCTCTCGAGCGCATGGTCAGTACGGAGAACTGGCCTCTGCCTTCTTATGCGGAAATGCTCTGGATGCACTGATCCAAAAACTTTCGGCGGTCCCACCGCCGTCCCGTGCCGGAACATATACGGTCGCGAAGCCTGAAACATATACGAGCTTCGGGAGCATGAATCAGATCACCTGTGGGCAGGCCGGACAAAAGCTGCAGCTTTTGCCCGGCTCCGCCTTCCAGGCCTGCCTCCCCGGGGAACGTTCCCCGATCCCCGGAGAGTCTTTTTTCCATCACTCCCCTTTGCCTTCCCAAGGAGTGTTCTTTATGAACGGACTTTTTGATCCCCGCCGAGAACATGATGCCTGCGGCGTGGGCTTTGTCGCCCATCTGGACGGAGTATGCCGTCATCAGGTCATCACCATGTCCCTGGAAGCCATGGCACGCATGGCTCACAGAGGCGGCGGCAACGGAAAGAGCGGCGACGGAGCCGGCCTGCTCTTCCCTCTGCCTCGCCATTTCTTCCAGCGTCAGTGGCCCCTTCTCAATAATATTTCCTCGCCCTTTGCCGTGGCACAGCTTTTCCTTCCCCGGAGCGACGCATTGAGGGAGATGTGTCTGCAGCGCATGAGCGAAGTTTTTGCCTCCTGCGGACTGCGGTTGGCGGACGGCCGAGACATGCCCGTATCCGTTGATACGCTCGATGCACACGCTCTTTCCACCATGCCCTCCATGGTACAGCTTCTCATCATTCCTGACGAGAAATCCCCTCTCGCGACTCAAAGCGGAGATGACGAAGCCTTGGAACGCTGTCTCTTTCTGGCAAGGCGCCTTACGGAAAAGGCGCTCTCTCACGATCTCGAAAAAAACGGCGCCGATCCCCGCTCATTCTATGCGGTGAGTTGTTCGAGCCGCAGCATCGTCTACAAGGGTATGCTTCCCGGTTCAAGGCTCGGTGAATTCTACACCGATCTGTGCGATCCTGACTGTGCTGCCCCCTTTGCCGTGTTTCACGAGCGCTTTTCCACCAATACCATGCCTGCATGGCATCTGGCACAGCCCTTCCGCATGGCTGCACATAACGGAGAAATCAACACGCTGCGCGGCAACGCCGCCCATATGACCATCCGAGAAGCTGCACTTTCCTCGTCCCTGCTCGGTCCGAAGCTCCACGAAATTCTGCCCGTCATCAGCCCGTATACCTCCGATTCAGGCAGTCTCGACAACGTGCTCGAACTGTTGGCACGCTCCGGATGGGAACTAACCCATGCCCTCATGATGATGATCCCCGAACCGTTCGGTTCCACTTTTGTCATGGGAGACAACAAGCGGGCCTTCTATGAATACCATTCTTCGCTTATGGAACCATGGGACGGACCGACCTGTCTTGTCTTCACCGACGGCTGCCGCCGTGTCGGAGCCATGCTCGACAGAAACGGCCTGCGGCCCTGCCGCTGGAGCGTAAGTCGTGACGGTCTTGTAGTGCTCGGTTCGGAAAGCGGCATCGTAGACGTTCCGGAAGAGGAAATCGTCCAGCGCGGTCAGCTGCGTCCAAGACGCATGATTCTCGCCGACGTACAGCGCCACCATCTTGCCCCCGATGCTGAAATCAAGGGACAGGTCATCCGTTCCCGTCCCTGGCGTCGTTGGCTGCAGAAATACGCCGTACGTCTTGAAAATCTGAACAGCACTTCCGATGAACAGCTCCGTCCCCTGCCACCGCTGAAAAGACGTCTTCGTCATGCCGGATGCGACGACGCATGGCTGAAGAGCGTTCTCATCCCCATGGCCGAGAACGCACAGGAACCGGTATGCTCCATGGGCAGCAATCTGCCCCTGCCATGTCTCAGCGATGAGCCTCAGAGCCTGTTCTGCTGGTTCCGCCAGCGCTTTGCCCAGATCACCAATCCTCCCATCGATCCTTACAGGGAACAGCTTTCCATGTCGCTCATGGGACACGTCGGCAAAGAAGGCAATCTGCTGGAACCCGGTCCTGAAAGCTGCGCCATGCTGCGTCTGCCGCATCCCTTCCTGACGACCGAAGCCATGCGCCACATCCGGTCCTCTCGGAAGAGCGGCGTCCATGCCGTCACACTGGATGCGACGTTCCCGGCCCGTGGAGATGGAAAGGCTCTCGTCAACGCGCTCGATGCTCTCTGCTCTGCGGCCGAAGAGGCAGTGCAACACGGAGCCACGCTGCTCATCGTAAGCGACGCAGCCATGACGAAGGATCATGCCCCCATTCCCGCCCTGCTTGCATGTGCCGGTGTGCACCATCATCTCATCCGCGCAGGACTCCGTCACTGTTGCGGCATCATTGCTGAAAGCGGCGAAGCGTGTGAAGTCATGCATATGGCGCAGCTTATCGGTTACGGCGTGAATGCCGTATTTCCTCACGCCGCCCTGGAAGAGGTACGGGCACTGGCCAAGGCCGGACGTCTCCACAAGGACAATGCCGTACTTAATGAAGAAGATGCGGAAGAAAATTATATCAATGCTCTCAAGAAAGGTCTGCTCAAGGCCTTTGCCCGTCTCGGCATATCCACGCTGCGTTCGTTCCTCGGCTCCCAGCCTTTCGAAGTGACGGGACTCTCCCGAGACGTGGTGGAGCGCTGCTTTACCGGCACGCCATGCTCCATAGACGGAGCCGGATTCGACATTCTGGCCCGAGACGCCGCGTTGCGTCATGAAAGAGCCTGGAGCGACGAATGTACGACCTCCGCTCTTCCCCGGGTATGGAGCAGAGATACCGTTCGCGCTCTGCACGAAGCGGTTCATGCCCGTTCTCCGCTCGACGCCGAAGCGTGGAAGAAGTTCATCGAACTTTGTGAAGTGCGTGAAGACAGAGCCTTTACGCTGCGCTCCCTGCTGAGCATCACTTCCGACCGGGATTCCCTGCCTCTGGAAGAAGTGGAAGACGCCTCGCATATTCTCCGGCATTTCGTGGGAGCGGCCATTTCCTTCGGCGCCATCAGCGCCGAGGCGCACCGTGCCATTGCCGAAGGATGCAACCGCTGCGGTGCGGTGTCCAACTGCGGCGAAGGCGGCGAAGATCCCTCGCGCAATACTCCCTTCACCGATGCTGAAGGTATCCACGATACGCGTTCCCGCATTCGTCAGGTTGCCTCCGGACGTTTCGGAGTCACGGCAGAGTATCTGATGCATGCGGAAGAAATACAGATCAAGGCCGCCCAGGGAGCCAAGCCCGGCGAAGGCGGTCAGCTTCCCGCCTACAAGGTTACGACGGAAATCGCCCGCGTGCGCGGCACCATGCCCGGCGTGTCGCTGGTCTCTCCGCCGCCGCACCATGACATCTACTCCATCGAAGACCTTGCGCAGCTCATTTATGATCTGCGTCGCCTCAATCCCACGGCCCGCATTTCCGTGAAGCTCGTGGCCGAAAGCGGCGTGGGCACCATTGCCGTCGGCGTAGCCAAGGCAGGCGCCGACTGCGTGGTCATTTCCGGTCATGACGGCGGTACCGGCGCCAGTCCCCATTCCGCCATACACTACGTCGGCCTGCCCTGGGAATCCGGTCTTGCCGAAACTCAGCAGGCTCTGGTCGAAAGCGGTCTGCGGGATCGTATCTCCATCCAGACCGACGGTCTGCTCCGTACCGGACGAGACGTGATCGTGGCCGCCATGCTCGGCGCAGAGCAATTTGCCTTCGGAACGGCACTCATGGTGAGTCTTGGATGCATCATGTGTCGAAACTGCATGAAGGGCCGCTGCCCTGCCGGCATCGCCACTCAGGATGAAGAACTGCGCCGCCGCTTCAAGGGCAGCCCCGAGGACGTGGAACACTATCTGCGTCTTCTTGCCGAGGACGTACGCCGTCATCTTGCTGCGCTCGGATTCCGTTCTCTGAACGACATCATCGGACGCAGTGATCTTCTCACCCGAAGGGAGGACCTTACCGGACGGGCTGCGGAAGTGGATCTCTCCCGGATCTGCCACTGTCCCGGTGTCGATGCTTTCCGACGCAGAACCGCAGGTCATGCCGCGGCGGCATCCACACCTCTGGAAGAAGCCGTGACCGCGGCTGCCGCTCCTGTGTTGAACGGTCAGAGCCGCACCGCCTTTTTCCGAAGCGACATCCGCAACACGGACCGCTCCGTGGGCGCTCGTCTCTCAGGCAACATCGTCATGCGTTTCGGAGCCGGTGGTCTTCCCGAAGGCAGCATCAATCTCCGCTTCAGTGGTCAGGCAGGACAGAGTTTCGGAGCCTTTCTTGCCCCCGGCATACGTCTTGAGGTGGAAGGCGGCGTCAACGACTATGCTGGAAAGGGACTCTCCGGCGGCATCATCATTGTACGGCCGTCTGCCGGCGCACGCTTCACAGCCTCGGAACAGGCCGTGGCGGGCAATGTGGCTCTCTACGGAGCAACCTCCGGTGAAGCCTATTTCTGCGGACAGGCCGGTGAACGCTTTGCCGTCCGCAACTCCGGGGCCTGCGCCGTTGTGGAGGGAGTCGGAGATCACGGCTGCGAATACATGACTGGCGGAACCGTGGTGATCCTCGGCCGCACCGGCTACAACTTCGCCGCAGGCATGAGCGGCGGAACCGCTTTCGTCTACGACGCGGACGAGCATTTCCAGAACCGCTGCAACATCGAGAGCGTGGATCTTGAATCCGTATGGCAGGAGGAAGACCGCACCCTGCTGCGTTTGCTTGTCGAGAGACACTTCGCCTCTACGGGCAGTGCCAAGGCTACCGCCCTTCTCGACAACTGGGACGCCGCCCTTCCGCTTTTCGTCAAGGTCATGCCTCTGGACTACAGGAACGTGCTCCGTCGTCAGGCGGAAGAAGCCCACGATGCGGAAACAACTTCCGCCACTGAAGAAGTCTTTCACTCCCGGGGAGAAGAACGCCATGCGTGAAATACCGTTCGTCAAGATGGAAGGCTGCGGCAACGATTACATTTATATCAACGCCTTTTCCGGGACTTCTTCGGACGGCAACGACATCGTTCCCGATCTCGGAGCGCTGGCCCGCATCATGAGCGACCGCCACTTCGGCATAGGTTCGGACGGCCTGGTCCTCATCCTGCCTCCCGAGCATCCGGACAAGGCCGATGTGCGCATGCGCATGTTCAATGCCGACGGTTCCGAAGCGGAAATGTGCGGCAATGCCTCCCGCTGCGTAGGACGCTTCGCCTGGGAACGCGGGCTGGTAAAAAAGCCCGTCATCCGCCTGGAGACGAAAGCCGGAATCAAACTTCTTCATATTCTCAGAACAGAGTCCGATGATTCCTTCCGCGTATGCGTGAATATGGGCAGCCCGGAACTTGTCCGCCGACGCATTCCCGTCTTCCCCTCGGACGATGGAGCCGACAAACTCGATGCGCCGTGCATTGATCATCCCATACAGGCCGCAGGCAGGGAATGGCACATGACATGCGTGAACATGGGCAATCCCCATGCGGTCATCTTCGTCGACGACGTGGAAAGTCTCAATCTGCCCGTACTCGGTCCGCAGTTCGAGCATCATCCGTGGTTTCCCAGTCGTACCAATACCGAATTCGTGCAGCTTCTCGATCATGAACGCGCCCGCATGCGCGTCTGGGAGCGGGGAGCGGGAGAAACACTGGCCTGCGGCACCGGCGCATGTGCTGCGGCCGTGGCATGTGCGCTGACCGGCCGTACAGGACGACATGTGCACATGGAGCTTCGAGGGGGCAACCTCGATATTGAATGGAATCAACATTCCGGACATATTCTTATGACCGGACCTGCACGCATCACCTTTTCCGGAGTGTTTCTCCTCGATGAACAGGAGCATGAATAACCATGATTCGCAGCAATGAATACTATGCCGCTCTGCCCGGCTCCTATCTTTTCGCCACCGTTGCTGAAAAAGTAAGAAAACATAAGGATCGTCATCCCGCGCTTCCGGTCATCAGCCTCGGCATAGGCGACGTCACCCGCCCGCTCGTTCCCGCCGTCATCTCGGCCATGCACCGCGCCGTCGACGAAATGGGACAGGCCGAAACCTTCCGCGGCTACGGTCCGGAACAGGGCTATGATTTTCTGCGCGAAGCCGTGGCAGAGCATGATTATCGTACCCGCGGCGTGAACATGAATGCCGACGACATCTTCATCAGTGACGGCGCAAAATGCGATGTGGCAGGCATTCAGGAGCTGTTCTCGCTTTCCTGCCGCGTGGCCGTCACCGATCCGGTATATCCAGTCTATGTGGACTCCAATGCCATGGCCGGACGTGCCGGTCGGTGGCTCGGAGACCGCTGGAGCAACCTTATTTATCTGCCCTGTACGGCGGACAATGACTTCGTGCCGGATTTTCCGGATGATGATCATATTCCGGACGTCATCTACCTCTGCTACCCCAACAATCCCACCGGAACCACGCTCAGCCGAAGCGCACTTGCAGCCTGGGTGGACTATGCCGAACGTCACGATTCCCTCATCGTCTACGACTCTGCCTACGAAGCCTTCATCCGACCTGATGCCTCGGACATTCCGCACTGCATCTTTGAAATTCCGGGAGCCGAACGCGTCGCCGTGGAATGTCGCTCCTTCTCCAAGACCGCCGGCTTCACCGGTCTCCGCTGTGCCTACACCGTCATTCCCGAAAGCGTCACCATCCGCGGCCCGCAGGGCGAACGCGTATGCCTGCGCGATATGTGGAAACGTCGTCAAAGCACCAAATACAACGGATGCGCCTACATCGTACAGCGTGCCGCAGAGGCTGTATACAGCCCCGATGGCATCCGTCAGATCCATGCCGACATCCGCGCCTACATGGACAATGCCTCGCGTATCCGCAAGGGCATCGAGTCCATCGGTCTTGCCTGCCGCGGCGGCGTGGATGCCCCCTACATCTGGGTAAGAACTCCCGACGGCATGGGATCCTGGGACTTTTTCCACCGCCTGCTGGACGATCTTTCTCTGGTATGCACACCCGGCGCCGGTTTCGGTCCCAGCGGTGAGGGCTATGTCAGACTCACGGCCTTCGGCTCCGAACGCGATACGGCAGAGGCTCTTGAACGACTGAACACCCTACGCCTGTAGGCTGGTCAACCTTAAGCAGTCGGATTGACGGGGAAGGCACAACGCCGTCCGGCTGCGGGAGACTCGCAGGACGCTGCTCCTCCTGCGGGTCTCCTCTTTTTAAAAGAAAAAACATATTTTCTTGAACGTGGTGATGTCTTCAGAGTTTCTTCGGAGCGGAAGAATGATGATTCTCTTTTGCCTGCTCTTCATGGCGCCGGAAGGTCTTATAGCTTATGCCGTGCTTCTTCATGCGCAGAGCCATGACTCTTTCCGTCAGTCCCAGAGTCTGAGCCGCTCGCCCCATATGTCCCTCACACCGTGCCAAAGCATCCACGATACAGGCCCTCTCAAGCTCGTCAAGACGCTCCTGAAGCGTTCCTGCCGCCATGACGGTCTCTGTCCCCTCACCCTTTCCGGCAGAGCTGAAAGGACAGTGTGCATTGTGCAGTTCCTGTGGAAGATGCTGAGGAAGGATGATCCCCTCCGGCCCCACCAGGATAACGGCCCGCTCCATTACGTTCTCCAGCTCGCGGATGTTGCCCGGCCAGCTGTAACGCTGAAGCATATCCATGACGGCGAGCGACACCCGGATATTCTTCCGTCCTCCCGCAGCGGCGAACTTGTCGGCAAACCACACGGCCAGAGGCTGTATGTCGTTCTGACGCTCTCGCAGGGGCGGCATATGGATGGGAAAGACATTGAGTCTGTAAAAAAGATCCCTCCGAAAAGTTCCCTCTTCCACCATGCTTTTCAAGTCCCGGTTGGTGGCCGTGATGATGCGCACATCCACGCTGATGCTTGCCATTCCGCCCAGACGCTCGAAACGGCGCTCCTGAAGCACTCTGAGCAGCTTGGCCTGTGTAATGAGGGACAGCTCCCCGACCTCGTCAAGAAAAAGCGTTCCGCCGTCCGCAAGCTCAAAACGCCCCTTGCGGACGCCCGACGCTCCTGTGAACGCGCCTTTCTCATGCCCGAAAAGTTCGCTTTCTATGAGATTTTCCGGAAGCGCCGCACAGTTGAGCGAAATGAAGGGGCCGTTGCTTCTGCCGCTTGCAGAATGGATGGATCGGGCTGCCAGCTCCTTGCCCGTACCGCTCTCGCCGTACAGAAGCACCGTCGTTAAGGAAGGAGCCACCTGCGCTATCTGTTCGTAGACGCGGCACATGGATTCGGAGCTTCCCACAAAACCCTGGGGTCGAAGAGATGTGGAAAGGGCGTTGTGCAGACGCATGTTCTCTTCAATCACGGCCCTGCGTTCATCCATGACCGTCTGCCTGACCTTGGCTGCACGGGCTATCATGGATGCAATGACGGTAAGCAGTCGTTCATCTTCCTCAAGCGTCACGGCATCTGCAAAAAGCCTGTCCACGGACAGTGCGCCGAAGACCTCATCTTCAAGTTTGATCGGGACGCAGATGAAGGCAATGGTATCCTTCTGAAGATTGCGAGAACGGGTACGGTTCAGGAATACGGGACTTCTCGATACATTGGACACCACCATGGGTTGCCCGCTCTGAATGACGCGTCCGATCACGCCTTCTCCAAGAGCATAATGTCCGCGTTTCTGTTCCGCAGGCTTCAACCCATAGGCCGTTTCGATGTGAATTTCCCCGGTATGGGGAGAAATCAACGTGATCATGCCGCGCATCATGTGCAGATGCTGTCCCATGAAGGACAACGTGGACTCCAGCGTCTGATTCATGTCCGTCGAACTGTCTATGATCTGCGAAAGATCAAAAAGCAGCCGGAGTTCATCCAAGCTGTCACGCACACCGACTTCCGGCGACAAAGAGGCATCGACCCGACCCTGATCTTCGTGGACGACGGCAGGGGCCGTTTTCCCGTCCATATGCTCCTGTTCATGCTTCATGAAGCATACCGTACCGACAATATTTCACTTTGCCAAGTCCATGCATAAGAATATCGCCCGTCATCCGCATTCCCAGCATCTTGCCTGAAAACGACTGGTGATAAAGCAAGATGACTCTCTCCATGCCCTTCCGCTACTTTTCCATCCCGAACAAAACGGCATCCCGTGTACGCACAGAGGAATGAAAGAAGGAAGTCCTGCTGTGAATGGAGGCTCGTCTTTATCTTCCTGGCAGGAAGTGCCTCAACGTAGTGCCCGCGTACACGCATCTCCCTTCATCAGGAAAGGGTTCTTCCCAAAAGATGACGAAAACTTCCATGCAAGCCATGCCGCGTGGTCGGCTCCATTGGTGAAAAAGCGGAACATCCCGCCCCCCGTTGACGGGAAGGATGAACTACTGCAGCAGGGAAAGCATCTCCATACGACGCACCGGTGCCGTGGACGTACGACGGCGGCGACTGCCGCGAACGGCAAGAGGAGTATTTTCCAGAGCTTCGGCCTGATCGGCAAGGGCCTCAAGATTGCTGCAGGCAAGGGCTACCAACGCCGGACTGAACGTTTCAACACTCAGAGAACCAAGAAAGGAACGTACGCTGCGGATATCGTCACTCATAGCCATGTTAATGCTCCTTGAAAAAATTCATTGATTTTTTTGTCGGTCACGATTCCTGTTTACCAATTTTATTTATTTTGTCAATTGAAAATTTATATTTTGAACTTTTTTATTTTTCTTAATTTAAGATTGACTTTTTTGGCATTATCTTTAAAAAATACTTCATGAACAGCGCAACACCAGAAACACTCGATCGTCTTCTTCAGGGAGCCGGGCTCAGGCGAGACAGCCAGCTGGCCGAACTTCTTGGCGTATCTCCTCAGGCCGTCAGTCAGGCGCGCCGCAAGGGGCGTATTCCTGACGGATGGGTTCTGAAGGTGGCCGCTCAATTCGGCCTCTCCACGGACTGGATCTTTTTCGGACGAGAACCGGAAAGACACGACGCTCCGGCAGGCGAACGTCCTGAGAGTTCTACCGGGGAACATGAGAATGCCATACGAAAGCGCCGTGCCAAAGGAGAGACCTTCTTTTGGGAAGTCGGCTGCGGCCAGGACTCCATCGGACTGGTCATGGTTCCTCTCGTGGCCGCACGACTGGCCGCCGGCAAGGGAAGTCTGGAAACCGACGGCGACGTGCTCTCCTATTTTTCCTTCCGGCAGGACTGGCTCTGCCGCAAAGGCAATCCAGACCGAATGGTACTCATGAAGGTCTGCGGCGACAGCATGGAACCGGATATCCGCCACGGAGATATGGTGCTGGTGGATCAGAGCAAATGCCAGATTTATGGACATGCTATCTATGCTATTGGAATCAATGAAGAAATATATATCAAACAGGTAGAGACACTGCCGGGAGGCACACTGGTGCTTCGCAGTCGCAATCCCGAGTATTCGCCCATCAGCGTAGATCTGCACGGAGATCTGGCGGACAGTGTGCGCGTTATCGGCCGCGTCATCTGGTGCTGCAGGGAAATATAGTGTTTTCGGCCATGCTGTCCCTGCAGCAAAAATTCCCGCGTTTTCAGAATCCAGCTTGAGCCTGTTCCGCATCCTGCCGCAGACAAGATTTTCCGAGAAAACTCTGAAGCCGATACCTTACGGAGTCCCGGCACTCCATCTCTGCGGAAAAGACTGTCCGGCGAAGGAGACGCTTCCTGTAGTCTTTCGTATCTCTTCCGGCCCGTCTCTTTCCCATGAAAAGCACATGGACCGGACATTCGGCATGTTCAGCTCACTGCATATCGTACCTCCCGGTACGAACGAGTACGGCAGGAACCGGCCCAAACGATCGGGAGCCGTCTTTCAGCTCACAGAACCATCTGATGGGATTCGATTCTCTTGAAGCGTAAGGCAACATCATCCTTGCCGCATACCATTACGAGCAAAGACAAATGGGTCCCCACCGGCATAGCCGGTGGTTCCTCTTGTGCGCCTGCAAGACTCTCTTACCAGCCGTGCCCTGACAGGCACATGTATCCGGTCCGGCATCTGCATTTCTGTTGACGGCGGCCCGTAAACGGGCTTCCGACATACGGGAATACTCAGCTGTTCTCCGAGTTTATCCTCGGCCGATTAATGCACGATGTACTCCGTTGTCTTCGCCTTATTCTTGCCCACCGTGTCGACATGGCAACCACGGCACCAGAACTTCCCTGTTATGAGATTTGAACTTCAGCTCTCCGAAGTGCTCATATATCATCGGGCTGCTCTTTCCTCAAAAATCCGACGAACGCCGATACACTCATCTCGGGCGGTAGTATCTCAAGCAACATATGAATATGGTCGGGACAACGTTCCGCTTCTACTATGCGTACGCCCTTCCACTCACATAATTTTCGCAACACTTCTCCTATGGCCCTTTTCTTCTCACCATAAAAAAGCCGTCTGCGATATTTTGGTGCAAATACCATGTGATGTTTACAGTTCCATTTCGTACGCACTACCTTCTTTGTGTCACCCACTGTGACCTCCTTGTGATTTGCCTATGGGCGCAGTTGCCAGACTGCACCCCTTTCTCAGCAAATCAAAAGGAGTACTTATCACTTACACATAGCTATAAATTTTCGGGCACCCCAGCTTAGCCGCGAGGCTTTTAACCAAAAAAAGCCCTGCACTGGGCAGGGCGACATAACGAATCGGCTCAGACGAGCATGGCCGAACGCTCGATCATGGACACGGTATGCTCAATCTGCCCGCCGAGTGCTGAATGACGGCTCATTTCACGCTCTACCGCCGTGATTCCCTTGATGACGGTGGAATGTTTGCGATTAAACCGTTCGCCGATCTGCTCCAGCGTAAGATCGGTATGCTTGCGCAGCAGGAAAAACGCCGTATTGCGGGCCAGGACAAGATTCTGCCTGCGGGATTTGGAGGAGAGCTGCGCAGGCGTGAGATCAAAGCTGCGGCAGATAAGCTCAACCACATCCTCAAGACTGAGACTTGGGCTTGTCCGTGCCACATTGCGGATGACCTCTATGGCCATTTCTTCCGTGACCTGATGCCCCGTGAACTGTGACTGAAGCATGAGATTATGCAGGCAGCTTTCCAGAAGGCGGACGTCGCCGGTAATGCGGTCGGCCAGCAGATCGGCCACACGGGAAGGCAGCACCATACACTGACGGCGAGCCTTCTCCTGAAGGATGTGCAGACGCGTATCGCGGTTCGGCCGCTCCATGCTGGCCACGAATCCGGAGCAGAAGCGGGAAACGAGTTGAGAGTCCACACCGGCCAGATCACGAGGTGCGAACGAACTGGTCAGTACGACTCTGCCGCCGTGGTCCTGAAGATTCTTGATGGTGGAAAGCAGCTCCTCCTGCGTACGGTCCTTTCCGCGCAGAAAGTGAACGTCCTCCAGAAGCAGCATGTCCAGCTCCCGAAAACGTTCCTTGAACTGATCCATGGTCTTGTACTTCATGGCCTGCACGAACTGCGAGGTAAACTCCTCGGCGGTGAGATACTCCATGCGGACCTGCCGCTTGTCGGCCTCAAGACTGAGAGCGCGCCCCACGGCCTGTGTAAGATGTGTCTTGCCGAGGCCAGCGCCGGCACACAGAAACACCATGTCCACGGGAGCGCTGGCTTCAAGAATGTTGCTCGCAGCGGCATAGGCGATCTGATTGCACGGACCGACGACGAAATCCTCAAAGGAATGCTTCCATCCCTTCATGACCGCAGGATTGAAGGCTCTCACACGGGGCAGCGGAAGAGGCAGATCAAGCTGCTTGTCGGCCATGAGCACCGCAGGCGCCGTGGACGGAATGGAAGATGCAAGCTGATCGAGGCTGGCGGGACGAGGCAGCTCCGTTTTCTTCCGGGACGAGGACGCACGAACGGAAACCTTTGCCCGGCTGCCGAGGACGGAAAAAGCTACCTGTGCTATGGCCTGCGAAAACTGGTCTCGAACCTGAGCCGCCATGAAATCATTCATGGCGGTCAGACGAACTTCCCATTCGCAGGCACCTACAGGCTCAATGAGAAGCCCCTGACCGCCGGAACGGTCGGAATGCGTCATTTTGATCACATCGCCCTTCAGGGGTTCAAGAAACACCTTGAACTTGCCCTCAGGAACTCTGCTGCGAAGTTCGTTAAGTATGGAAGACCAGATTTCTTTCATAACGGAGCATGGTTACAGAAGAACAAAGGAAAATATCATCGGCATGAGACAAAAATCCGTACTATGCCGCAGCCGCCTCAACCACAATGTGCTGCATAAATAACTCCTTATCATGTTTGGAAAAGTTTTCAACCGGCCTTCAGCTCGACTTTTTATATTAACCCGGTGATAAAATTTGATAATTTAACCGCAACATAAAATTTTTCCTTCTTTTGTCATTTTTATCTCCGCGAACATCATTTTCCTTTCCTCAATGTTTTCAATGTTTCTTCCTTTTTCATATTTCATTCCTTTCTCTTCCGGCAATTGTCTCCCCTGCCTCCTTCCTTTTCTGCCCGTACCCCTGGCTTCGAAAACACAACCGTTCGAACGATGACGAGAGTTTTACGAAACGTGTTATAATTTTTCCATGATTTATTATATGAAGCTCCATGTCTCCATGGGCGGAGACGGCATGGAATTCCGATCCGGAGAAGAATATGCCCTCCATAATTTTTTCTTCTCCTGCCTCGAAAGAATAATGTCGAAAACAAAATAACCGGAATCAGGGTAAAGAAAAAATGTGGAACCTGATGCGGACAGCACCGTCATGACAGGAGGCTGCCCCTTTGTGCCGGACATGAAAAATCGCCCCCGCATGCTGGATGCACGTTCTCTTTGCCTTCCTCCTCTCTTTTCAGCAATCCCCCTTCGATCCCATCGAAAAATAAAAATGGAAAATATTTCGTTTCACCCTTGACGCGAGCGTATTTCGCGTTATGCTCATTTGTGCAAAACAATGTTTTGTTCATCCATCATGAAAAGGAAAGAACATGCCTCGCCCCCGTCATTGCCGATATGTCAGCGCAACGCCTGCGATCACCTACTTCAAGCCCCGCGGCATTCCGCTGCGCGAGCTTCAGGAGATATGTCTGGAAGTGGAAGAACTGGAAGCGTTGCGTTTGGCCGACGTAGAGGGACTTACCGCGCAGCAGGCTGCGGAACATATGCGCGTGTCACGCCATACGTTCGGGCGTACGCTGGCTTCTGCCAGGCATACGGTTGCCGTGGCCCTGACGCGGGGCATGGCCTTACGCATAGAAGGCGGCACATACGCCGTCGTTCAGCATTCTTCCCCTGAGAGCAAGGAGCATACCATGCAGAAAATTGCCGTTTCCAGTGAAGGACCAACTCTTGACGACTATGTCGACCCTCGTTTCGGACGAGCCGGGGGATTCGTGGTGGCGACGCTTCCAGATAGGACTGTGGAATATATCGACAACGGTGCTTCCCAAACCATGAGCATGGGCGCCGGCATAGAAACGGCCGAACGCATGGCCCGCGTCGGTGTGGACGTGGTGATCAGCGGCTATGTCGGTCCGAAGGCATTTGAGGCCCTCAAGGCAGCCGGAATCCTGATCTGTCAGGATGTGGAGGGGGTCACCGTACGTGAGGCTCTGGATCGTTTCGAACGCGGCGAACTCGTATTTGCCGAAGCCTCCAACAAATAACGGAGTATACATGCGGGTAGTCATTGCCAGCGGCAAGGGCGGAGCCGGAAAGACCTGTGTGACGGCATCCCTTGCCCGTGTATGGAACCGGCCGCTCATCGCCGTGGACACGGATGCGGAAGCGCCGAATCTCCATCTTTTTCTTCCACCGGAGATCATACAGAAACGCACGGCCTTTCTTGATGTTCCGCAGATGGCACCGGAAAAATGCATACACTGCGAAAAATGCCGCGACATCTGTTCATACAAGGCCATTGCGTCGTTTGCCGGAAGAATCACCCTTTTCCCGGATATGTGTCACGGCTGCGGCGGATGTTTTGCCGTATGTCCTTCAAAAGCGCTTCTTCACGGACAGCGCGAGCTGGGAACGCTGGAAACGGGAACCGTTCTTTCTGGAACGGTACGTTTTCTCATGGGACGCACAAAAATAGGCGAATCCATGACGCCTCCGCTGCTCCGTCAGGAATTGAGCCTTCTGGACGGGATGATCGACTCTTGCTTTGCCGATGCCCTGCTGGACTCTCCTCCCGGCGTGAGCTGTCCGGCTGTGACCGTTGCCCGTGAGGCAGACATGATACTGCTGGTGGCCGACCCCACGCCTTTTGGATTTCACGACTTTCGTCTGGCCCATCAGGCGTTCATCCCCCTGAAGAAACCCATAGCCGTCGTAATCAACAGGGCAGGAGTCGAAGGCAATGCCGATGGAGACGAGCTCGTTCGTCGCTACTGCCGGGACAGGAATCTCCCCGTGCTGGCGGAACTGCCCTTTGAACGCCGGGCAGCCGAGCAATACGCATCGGGACGTCTTCTGGCGGACATATCGCCGCTCTGGCGTGAACGCTTCGAGCATCTGCGGGACGGTCTGACAGAATTCAGCGACAGGTGCACGATCGGGGAGGATACGGATCATGCGTGAAATCGTCATCATCAGCGGCAAGGGGGGCACGGGAAAAACAACCGTCAGCGCATCCTTTGCCCATCTTGCCGAAAGCAAGGTCATCTGTGATCTGGACGTGGATGCACCCGATCTGCATATTCTGCTTGATCCCGACATCAGAGAAACCTTCGCCTTCATATCCGGTCACAAGGCGACCATCCGGCAGGATGCGTGCAAACAGTGCGGAACGTGCGCAAAGCTGTGCGCATTCCATGCCGTTTCCCGGAAGAACGACCGGTACGTTGTGGATCCGATGCGCTGCGAAGGCTGCGGCGTCTGCGCACATCTTTGTCCTGCAGGGGCCGTGGATCTTGCCGAAGAACACTGCGGCGACAGGTACCTCAGTGAAACACGTTTCGGTCCCATGGTGCATGCGCTGCTCTTTCCGGGACAGGAAAACTCCGGAAAGCTTGTGAGCCTGCTGAAAGCGGAAGCCCGCGCTCTGGCGTGTGAACGGGGACTGGACACCATACTCTGCGACGGCTCACCCGGTGTCGGCTGTCCCGTCATCGCATCGCTTTCAGGAGCGAATCTGGCCGTAGGTGTCGTGGAACCCACTCCTTCCGGACGCCACGACTTTCTGAGGGCCGCAGATCTGTGCAGGCATTTCCGCATACCTCTTGCGGTCATCATCAACAAGGCGGATCTCAACATCCGTGAAGCCGATGCCATCGCCGAAGAGTGCGAAAAACGTGGAGACGTTCTTCTCGGACGCCTCCCCTTCGATCCGGTGGTCACGCAGGCCATGGTGGCCCGCAAGGCTCTGACCGAATTCGACAACCCCGTGGGAAGCAGACTGAG
>CALUTB010000027.1 GCA_944323575.1 uncultured Mailhella sp.
CTGTGGCAGGAAATCGCGGGCATGCCCGCCGATCACATCACCCGCATGGGCGAGAAGGACAACTTCTGGACCATGGGTGATACCGGTCCCTGCGGCCCCTGCTCGGAAATCTACATCGACCAGGGCGAGGACATGGCCTGCGGTCCGAATTGCGGCATCGGCAGGTGCGACTGCGACCGCTTCCTTGAAATCTGGAACCTCGTGTTCACCCAGTACGATCAGAAGGAACCCGGTGTACGCGTGCCGCTCGAGCATCCCAACATTGATACCGGCATGGGTCTTGAGCGCATTGCGGCCGTGTGTCAGGGCAAGCGCTCCAACTTCGACTGCGATCTCTTCCAGGACATCATTCAGTATGCGGCTTCCATCGCAGGCGTGACCTACAGCTTCTCCGCTCCCGACACCAACGATGTGGATACCGCTCTTCGCGTCATCGCCGACCACAGCCGCGCCGCCGCCTTCATGATTGCCGACGGCATCCTGCCTTCCAACGAAGGCCGCGGCTATGTGCTGCGCCGCCTCATCCGTCGTGCTCTGCGTTTCGGTACGCTCATGGGACTGCACGAAGCCTTCCTTTACAAGACCGTGGGCAAGGTCGTGGAAGTCATGGGCGATGATTACCCCGAACTTCGTGAACACGCCGAATTTCTGTCCCGTGTGGTCTTCGAGGAGGAAAACCGCTTCCGCGTGACTCTCGACAAGGGACTTGCCCTGCTGGACAGCGAGCTTGTCTCCCTGGCGGCGGAAGGAAAGACCGTCATTCCCGGCGAAGTGGCCTTCCGCCTGAACGATACCTACGGCTTTCCGCTCGACATCGTGTCCGACGTAGCCTACAAGCGCGGATTCACCGTGGATGAGGAAGGCTTTGCCGAGAAGATGCAGGAGCAGCGCGCCCGTGCTCGCGCAGCCTGGAAGGGGTCCGGTGAAAAGGATCTTGCCGCCCGTTTCCGCGGGCTGCTTGAGGAAGGTATGCAGTCCGAATTCGTGGGCTACGATACCCTGAAGGCCGACAGCCGCATCGTGGCGCTGCTTGATGAGGACGCCCTCACCGTAGAGAGCCTGGAAGCCGGGGCAAAGGGCTATGTTGTTACGCTGCAGACGCCGTTCTACGGCGCTTCCGGCGGACAGAGCGGCGATACCGGCATCATCGCCACCGAAGAGGGCAAGGCCCGTGTGACCGATACCCTGAAGCCCATGCCCACGCTCATCGTGCAGCAGATTGAAGTGACCGAAGGGATCATCCGTTCCGAACAGGAAGTGTCCATGGAAGTGACCGAAGGCGCGCGTATGGCCTCGGCCCGCAACCATTCCTGCACGCATCTTCTTCAGGCGGCGCTTCGCAAGGTGCTCGGCACTCATGTGCATCAGGCCGGTTCTTCCGTGGGGCCTGATCATCTCCGTTTCGACTTCACCCACATCGCCGCCATGACGCCCGAGGAAATAGCCGCTGTGGAACGGGAGGTGAATGCCATGATCATGGCCGATTATCCCGTTACCACTCGGGAAATGGGACATGACGAGGCTGTGAAGTCCGGCGCCATGGCTCTGTTCAATGAAAAGTACGGCGACAAGGTACGCGTGGTCAGCATGGGTGCCGAGGGGACTGATCCCTGCTCCATGGAACTGTGCGGCGGCACTCATCTTTCCCGCACCGGTCAGGCGGGCAGCTTCGTCATTCTGTCCGAAGGCGGCGTGGCCGCCGGCGTGCGCCGCATCGAAGCGGCCACCGGCTGGAACGCCTACAACGTCATGGCGGAACGCCGTGCGGAACTTGGCGGCCTTTCCGCCATGCTCAAGGTGCGTTCTTCCGATCTGGCCTCCCGCGTGGATGCCATGCAGAAGGAAATTAAGACCCTGCGCAAGGAACTCGACAAGGCTCAGGCTGCATGCCGGGGCGACGTCATGTCCGCCGTGCAGGAAGTCGCCGGTGTGAAGCTGCTGACCGTGAAGGCCGGTGCCGTGAACGTGAAGGCACTGCGGGAAATGATGGACGATGTACGCTCCAAGATGCCTTCCGGCGTGGCCTGCCTTGTGGCGGAAGATGGCGGCAAGGTGCAGATGATCCTTTATGTGTCCAAGGATCTGCATGACCGCTTCACCGCTCCCGTGCTCATCCGCGACGTGGCTGCGGCCATCGGCGGTTCCGGAGGCGGTCGTCCCGATCAGGCTCAGGCCGGAGGCAGCAATGCCGCAGGCATTGACGAAGCCTTCGCCATTCTGAAGTCCAAGATCATCGGATAACAAAGGTCTTCCGCATGCGTGACGTCCCGCGGTGCGTCACGCGTCTCCGCTCTTCTGTAGGATGGGCGGATTGTTTCCATGATGCGGGGAAGAAGGCAAAGTCATGCCGTCTTCCCCGCATCGCTGTTTTTTATGTGTTCCGTTGGAACGAAAATGGAAGTGTTCATCGGACAGGATGGCTGAGGAGGAACATATGCCGGAACTGCCGGAAGTGGAAACCGTGGCACGCACGCTTGCTCCGCAGATCTGCGGAAGGCGCATCGTGTCCGTCGAAGTCATGAATGACGGAACATGGCAGGGGCTGATGAGGGCGAAAAGCGTGGCGGAACGACATCCCGTCATCAGGGGGACGGGAAGAAGAGGCAAGCTTCTGCTGCTGTATCTTTCGGACGTGGCCGGTGAAGGCGTTCTTCCGGATCCGGCTGCGGAGATCGCCGTTCCTTCCGAGGCTTCGTGCTGGCCTCTTTTCTACAATGGAAGTGGAATGGAACGGGGACGTCTTCCGCTTTGCGGAGAAAAATCGGACGATATAACGGCGCTGGCCTTTCACCTGCGCATGACGGGGCGTCTTTTCGTGTATCCACCGGAAACGGAGGTGCAGAAGCATACGAGGGTCGTCTTCGCTCTTGACGACGGGAGAAAGCTGTTTTTTGACGACGCTCGCAAGTTCGGACAGGTGAGGGCGTTGTGCCCCCGGGAGCTTGAGACGTGGAAATTCTGGCGTGACCTCGGACCGGAACCTCTTGAAATGTCCGACGAAGATTTTGTCGCACGTCTGTGTTCAGGCGCGTCGGTCAAGTCGTTGCTTCTCAATCAGTCCGTGGTGGCTGGGGTGGGCAACATCTATGCGGATGAGAGTCTGTTCCGGGCCGGAATCCGTCCCGATGTTCCGGGACGAAGGATTTCTGCGGAGAGACTCGCACGGCTGCATCGTGCGCTGGTCGAGATTCTTCTGGAGGCCATCCGTGACTGCGGCAGTTCCATCAGGGATTATCGAACGGCGCGCGGGGATGTCGGGGCTTTTCAGAACCGCTTCCGAGTGTACGGAAGGGCCGGGAAGTCATGCACGATATGCGGACGAAGGCTCGTCTCAGCGCGCGTGGCCGGCCGTGGAACGGTGTGGTGTCCGCACTGTCAGAAGGGATGAGGATAACTTTTGGGAAAGATTTTCGGATCACGGCCGCAGAAAAATCACGGGACACGGTATCGTCCGCAATGTTTTCCTCATGCAAGAGGACGGAACTGATGTACCGTCGCCTGCCGTTCAGGCTGCGCATGTTTTTTTTCGCTGTCGTTTACGAGAATGTTTCTCGGTTGAAAGTGAGGAGCACTTTTTTCTGATGAGGGGGGACGCCGGAGAGCTTCACGTTCTTCCCATTTCGTGTTGAAAAGTTGATTCTTGCTGCGTACGGCCTGAATCATGGAGAGCACGATGACGGCTTCTTCCCAGGATTCGGAAGCGTCGAAGTCCTGGACTCGCTGCAGGTACTTGTTCCACAGGGCCATGAGGGAGGCTTCGTCCATGGCGTTGAGCTGACGGGCCATCTTGAGCAGCATTTTTTCCATATGTTTTCCCCCTGATTGAGATGCCTTCGCTTATATCCTGCAAGAGCGGCCCGGGCAAATGAATTCTGAGGGCCTGTCCCGGATTCCCCTCGTTCCGTCAATTTGCCCGTGCACAATTTTTATGTTATAGCGGTAGACTTCACGGGAACGGATGCTTGTACGGCGTCTTTCCGTCACGCGATGATGAAGATCACGGGGCGGATGTTCCAGACATCTTTTTCGCCGATGCGGAGTTGACATGAGCGAGCTGAAAGATATGTACCGCACCATTGTTGCGGATGGTTTTCCTGATACCATGACCATCACGCTGGGAGACAGCGTGCTTACCTATCATAAGCGCACCTGGGAAATGGGCGGAGAAGTCCGCGGCCTGCGCTATGGTGAAAACCCTGATCAGCCTGCCGCTCTCTATGAATTTGTGGAAGGGGAGAACAAGGTAGCCGGTCTCAAGTGGCGTTCTCCCCGTCAGGGCATCGTTTCCGCATTGACGGAAGCTCAGATGGTGCAGTCCGGCAAGCATCCGGGCAAGACCAATCTCACCGATGTGGACAATGCCTGCAACATTCTGCAGTATCTCACCAAAAAGCCTGCCGCCGCCATTCTCAAGCACAATAATCCCTGCGGTGCGGCATGGGCCGATACCCTGTTCGATGCTCTGAACAACGCTTTCTGGTGCGACCGCATTGCTGCCTTCGGCGGCGCCGTGGTGGTGAACCGTCCTCTGGACATGAAGTGTGCCGAGCTTATCGCTTCCCAGTATTTTGAAGTGGTCGCCGCCCCCGCCTTCGAAGATGGCGTCGTGGATGTGCTCAAGGGCCGCAAGAATCTTCGTATCTTCGAGCTTCCCGGACTTGCCCGTCTGGAAGAGCTGTGCGGTATTCCCATGCTCGACTTCAAGAGTCTGACCGATGGCGGCATCGTCATGCAGAAGTCTTTTGTGAACCGCATAAACAGTGTGGACGACTTCATGCCTGCCACCGGCGCAAAGAAGGACGGCACCGTATTCACGGCGCGCAAGCCTACGGAGCAGGAAGCTGAAGATCTGCTTTTTGCCTGGGCCGTGGAATCCGGCGTGACGTCCAATTCCGTCATCTTTGCTCGTAACGGCGCGACGGTTGCCATCGGTACCGGCGAGCAGGACAGAGTGGGCTGTGCGGAACTTGCCATCCATAAGGCATACACCAAATATGCCGACGTGCTCTCCTTCAAGCGTACCGGTCTTTCTCTGTATGAGCTGCAGCAGAAAGCTCTCTCCGATGCCGAAGCGGCGGCCATGCTGGAGGAAATCAACCGTGAGACGAGAGAGAACAAGGGCGGTCTCATCGGGTCCGTTTTGGTGTCCGACGGCTTCTTCCCCTTCCGCGACGGCGTGGACGTGGTCATGGCGCAGGGGGTGACGGCCATTGCTCATCCCGGCGGATCCATCCGCGACTGGGAAGTGGTGCAGGCCTGCAACGAACATGAACCGCAGGTGGCCATGGTATACACGGGGCAGCGTTCCTTCAAGCATTGATGACGAAGTGCCGGACAGCGTTTTTTCCGGCACTGTCATGGATGGTCCGTCGGCATTTTCCGGATGTTCGGAAAATCCGGGCACAGAGGATCGTTCATGAAGATTCGTCATGGTCAGATCGGCCGGAATGTTCCGGATTCGCCTTCGCGACAGGATTGCCGCGAGTCGAGTACGCATGCATACGGCCCGTATCGGGATCCTACCTTCAGCGGCCTTTCAGGAAAAAGACATGGCATCTCATATTGTGCAGAATCCCGGTGCGGGTTGTGTTGTGGAATTCATGCAGGGCAACGAGCCTCAGATTGCGTGGGTGATGGAGGAACAGAAGGGAAAACTTCGCCTTTTCCTCCCGAATCGTCGGGAAACCACGCTTTCTCCTTCACGGATACTCCCGTGGGCGGGACCTGCCTATGCCGCGTCGCAGAGCAAGGACGCCGTGGTGGAGCTGCTGAACAGGCACAGGGAGAGAAGAGAACGTCTTGCTTCCGAAGTCGCTCCCATGGAACTCTGGGAAATGGCTCAGGGCGAAATGGACAAGGCTCCGGCCGAATGGTTCGCCGAACTCGGCTATACAAGCCCCGATCCCGATACTGTGGCGGCCTGTGGCAGAGCCTTGCTGCAGTGCAAGACGCATTTCCGCTTCCAGCCTCCGGAATTTGAAATCTATGATGCCGCTACGGTGGAATCCCGTCGTCAGGCGGAGGAGGCCGCGCGGGTACGCGAGGCCATGGTCTGCGGAGGTGCGGACTGGTTCCGCCGGCTCTGGGATGCGCGCATCGGCCGTCATCCTGCACCCGATTTGTCCACGGGGCCGGACGAGGCCGTGTGTCACAGGCTGGAGCGCATGCTCCGAGCGCGCATGATTGATCCCGAAACCGTGGAGGATGAAGCTCTCTGGAAACAGGTGACCAAAGGGTTGCCGGATGATCCGCATCTTGCGTTGCTTTTGGCCATGAGCTGGGGTCTGGTTCCCGAACATTACAACTACTGGCTCGACAGAGCGGATTATGAGGCGGGAACTGACTGGGAAAAGTCTTTTCTTCCAGATATACAGGCGCTGATGGACGCCGTTTCGTTGCAGAAGGGCATGCCGCCCTCGGAAGATTCCGCGTTCATCAGCATCGACAGCGCCACCACACGCGATATCGACGATGCCTTCCGCATTGCCGCCGCATCCGACGGCGGATGGGATGTGGAAGTCGCGCTTGCCTGCCCGGCATGGTTCTGGGACTTCGACAGTGCTCTCGGCCGTGCCGTATTTCATCGTGCAACGAGCATTTATCTGCCGGAAGGCAACTGCCACATGATGCCGGAGGCTCTGGGAGAAGGGGCGTTCAGTCTCTTTGAGGGCGAGGCGAGGCCTGCGCTGATCATCGGAGCGCATGTCGCACCTGACGGTACCCTTGGGGAGGGAACCTTCCGTGTCGCAACCATACGCATAGCAAGAAATCTGAATTATCCCGACTGTGAGGCGGCCTTGGACGGCGCGGACAACCCTGCGGCTCCCTTTGTGGAAATGCTGCGTCTTGCCGCCGATATGAGCGTCAGACGTCTTGACTGGCGCGTGGAGCACGGCGCCGTGATCATCGAGCGTCCGGAGATTGACTTCGAACTGGAAGGAGAAGGCGTCGACGTGACGGTGAAGCTGAAAAACGTGCCTGCCGCTCCGCGGGCGCAGCTGCTTGTGGCGGAACTCATGGTCGTTGCCAATGCCGTTCTTGCAGAATGGGCTGTAAAGAACGATGTTCCGCTGCTGTTCCGTACGCAGGATGTGGCCGTGCCGAAGGAGTACGCCGGAGTCTGGCGTTCCGCTCCGGATATCGCCCGTGTGGTGCGCATTCTTGTCGCCGCTTCTCTGGATGTCGTTCCCCGTCCGCATGCGGGCATGGGACTTGCCGCCTACAGTCCGGTGACCTCTCCGCTGCGTCGTTTCACCGATCTCGTAAACGAAGCACAGCTTCTTCATATGCTTGCAGACGGCACGCCCCGCTGGTCGCGTGAGGCTCTTTCCGATATGCTCATGCGTCTTTCCATACGGCTTGAAGCTGCGGGACAGGTGCAGCGCTTCCGTCCCAGGTACTGGAAGTACCTTTATATTCAGCAGCAGGCCAGATTGCATGGCGACGAGTGCTGCTGGAGGGCCGAAGTGGCGGAGGAAAACGATATGTGGGTCAGCGTGAGTCTGCCCGACATACAGCTTGGTCTCCGCGGAAAGCGTACGCTCTTCGGAGAAAAGGTGTTTCCGGGGCAGGAGCTTCACGTACGTCTCGGCAAAATCAATCCGCTGAGAAGTGAGGCCGTCATTCTTGATGTGCGGGAGTTCTGAGTTCTGCTGCAGGCTCTCTCGCTCAGGAGTACGATAGAAATCGAGAACTTTTCTGGACGTTCCAAGGAGAAAGAATGTCGTCGGCCCGAACTTTCGCTTCCCTGGTGTCATGCTGCGCCCTTGTGGTCATTCTGGGCTTTTCTCAGACGGCCTGTGTGCCTAAACAGAGCGGGTCGGCTCCAGAAGAAGCGGCCGACTCTGATCCCGATGAGCTTGATATTGCGCTCGCCATATCCCGTGAGCTTTATCTTGCCGCATCCTCGCCGGAGACGCTGGTGGAAAGTGAGTCTCTGTCGATTTCCGAGCTTGAGGAGCATCGGGCCATGTACGGCAATGCTCTGGAACTTTCTCAGGATTCTCTTTCCATGCCGCTGCCGACAGGACTTCTTCAGCTGGAAAATATGCCTTCAGGTTCCGGACAATGGAATATGGGACCGGCGCCGGGCAGTGCCGAAGCTCTTGCCCTTGCCGAAATAAACACGAAGGAGGCTCTCTGCTCCGCAGGCGAAACCGTATGCATCACATCGCCGTACGGTGTACGTCGATCGTCCAGTCGTTCTCATAAGGGCATTGATATCAGGGCGCCTCTCGGTTCGCCCATCAAAGCGTTTCGCGGAGGTCTGGTGCAGTGTGCCCAATATCATCGCAGCTACGGATATATGGTGGAAATTCAGCAGGATGACGGCATTGTGGCACGATATGCGCATATGAGCCAGATTCTGGTCCGCAAGGGGGACATTGTCGGACCGGGGCTCATGATAGGCAGGGTGGGCTCCACCGGTCGATCCACCGGTCCGCATCTTCATTTTGAACTGTTGCGGGATAACAATCCCATGAATCCCATGATGTTTCTGCCCACTCCCAAGCAGGTGGTGACGAAGGGAACGGAGGCTGATGCCGCCGCAGCTCGCCAGGCACTCTCCAAGGCGGGGAAAAGTTCCAAAAAAAATGTGAAGAAAACGAGCAGCGCTTCCCGAAAGACGGCGACAAAAACATCGGCCAAAAAGAAAACCTCGACCGGAAAATGACGAAGGTTTGCCGGAGTCGACGGAGTGTTCTTCTGTCTGTACCGATGAGTCCGGAGTGAAGTTGCCGGAGTTCTCCGTGCGGCTGGACAAACGAACGATGAAGGCTCCCGACAGGATTTTCTGTCGGGAGCCTTTTCTCAGAAATACCGGCGAAACGGCGTTCGGACAGTCGTTGCTTCGCCTGCCGGACGACCGGAGGAGTCAGGGCGGTTGTCCCGGGAGGGAAAGCCCTTTTTCATTCAGGCGGGAACGGAGTCGAGATCAACGTTGAAGAGCCTGGCGGCATTCTTGTAAAGTAGTTTGTCCAGAACGTCGGAGTTTCCGAACAGTTCCATGAATTTGTCCACACAGGGCTTGAAGGGCATGAGCGGGTAGGCGGAACCGAAGAGAAAACGATCCTGCATGAAGCCTCTGGCTGCGGCGACATAGTCGGCAGTACCGACGCCGGTGAGCAGATACATATCGGGACCGAGGAAAATGTTGGGCTGCCAGAAGCATGCCCCGAGCAGCACCTGCGCCCAGGGCCATCCGCCGTGCGAGACGTAGAAGTTTATCTTGGGAAAGTCCCGGGCAATGTTGGTGATGATTTTGGGATCGCTGTAGGAAGTGTCCGGTCCGGCTCTGCCTCCGAGCATCAGCATGACGGGAATCTTGTGTTCCGAACATTTTTCATAGATGGGATAGATGCGGCGGTCGTTGGCGTACCACGGAGTAGTCATGGAGCCAGGTTCCATGTTCACGCCCTTGAGGGGACCGTTGACCACATAGGTATCAATATCCTTCAGAGCCTGTTCACGATCGGAGGGATTGATACCGGCAATGCCGATGAATTTTCCCTTGAAGTGCTTCACCATGTCGACGACGCAGTCGTTGCTGACATTGTAGCGGAAATGACCGTTGCGGCCGGGGGCTATGCCCATGCTGATGCCGGCGTCGGACATTTCCTGAAGCATGATCGTCTCTGATTTTTCAAGGGCTGACCGGGGTGTCTGCATGCCCATCCTCGCGGTAACGCCGGTGGGATTCTGCACCTGCTTGAGAAATTCATCGTACATGGGCCTGCATCGGGCATCGATGATCATGGCATTTCTCCTTTTGAGCAAATATGCGTGCCGTTTCAGAACGGCACGCGGGGATAATCAGAGTCCGAGCAGCTCGGCGGCGTTGTCGTAGAGCGAGCGCTGGAGGGCTTCGTATTCAAGGCCGCGTTCGTGCCAGTTTTCGATGCACTGGGCAAAGCCCCGGATGGGATAGCTCGAGGCGAACAGGAAGCGGTACTTCAGGAAGGAGTTGGCCGCATGGGTATAGGCTTCGAACATGGGCATGTGACGCACATAGAAGTAGGCGTCGGGGGAGAGGTAGACGTTCTTGCACAGCAGGGCGACGCCCACGGCTTCCTGCACCTTGGGCCAGCAGCCGTGCGCGAACACGAAGTTCACCTTGTTGAACTTGCGGATGAGAGGCAGCATGGGAGTGGGATCGGTGTAGGACAGATCGGGGCCGCCGTACACGCTCATGGTCACGCTGACGATGGCGCCGAGCTGCTGGCACAGATCGAGGATGGGTTCCATCTTGGGATCGTTGCCGTAGATGGCGGGGGCGTTCCAGCCCGGATCGATGGCTATGCCCTTGAAGCCCCAGTCGCGCACGCACTTTTCGATTTCTTCGAGAGCGGTGGGAGAGTGGGGGGAGATGCCGGCAAAGCCGGTGAAGCGGCCGGGATATTTCTGAACGAGCTCGTAGACGTGGGCGTTGTCGGTATCGCCGTAGACGGGGCTGCCGGTCTGACGGCCCATGAGCACGCCGTGAACGACGCCGGCTTCTTCCATTTCCTTGACCATGAGATCCACATCGGCCAGATCGACGGAAGGCACGGGGCGACGTTCAAAACCGGTGGGACGGATGTCCTTGGGCGTCGCGGGAACGACGTTCTGCCAGTTCTTGACGATTTTCAGATCCATGAAGCTTTTGTAGGGCGGGCGGATGCGGAAGTCGATAACCATGAGAAAAATCCTTTGAAAAGAGAAAAGGCATGATCCCTGTGGCGGGATCGGGAGAAAAACGAGGAGGGGCGGCATCTGCCGCCCCCTTGAGACTTACTTCAGCAGACCGGCTTCACGATAGTACTTTTCCGCGCCGGGATGCAGGGGAAGCACCATGTTGAGGGGCATCTTCTGAGGATCGAGGGTGTTCCAGGCAGGCTGGATGATGCCGAGTTCCTTGTAGCCTTCCACGAGGGACTTGGTGACCTTGTAGGCGTCTTCTTCAGACACGCCCTTGCGCATGATGAAGATGGAGGTGTCGGTCAGGCAGGGGATGTCCTTGCCCACGGCGCCGCCGAAGTAGGTGCCGGGCACAACGCCGATGCCGAGGCCGGACTTTTCGGCCACAGCCTTCAGAACCTTTTCGGAGATGGGCAGCCACTTGACGTCGGCGTTGAGCACCATTTCCTGAAGCTGGCTCTGTTCGCCGGGACCGACCTTGAAGACGATGTCGATGGTGCCGTCCTGCATGAGGCTGACGAGGTCGTTGTTGGACACGCCGGAAACATGACCGCCCCACTTTTCGATGTCGTCGTAGGTCAGGCCGTATTCGGCAAGAACGCGCTTGCCGATTTCATGCTGCATCTGTCCGGGCTTGCCGCGGTCGAGCTTGACGGGGAGCTTCTTTTCCAGAAGTTCGTCGAGGGAGTTCACGGGCAGCTTCTTGGAGCAGATCACGTGGAAGCGGCTGACGTCCTGAATGTTGGCGATGGAGGTGAGGTTTTCCATCTTTTTCTTGTAGGGGGCGGTGCCGGTCAGAGCGGAGTAGGTGTTCAGGCTCTGCGTGACGGTGATGTCGCCGGAGTTGGCTTCAAGGCGCAGGGGGTTGGAAGAGGAGGAACCCTGCAGAATGTTGAAGGTGCTGCCGGGGTAGCGGTCGTTCACCAGCTTGCCGAGACCGGCAAGACCGACGTTCCAGGTGCCGCCCATGTTGGCGCCGCCCACGGCGCGCAGGTTGACGGGCGACTTGTCTTCAGCGTAGCCGGAGGTCACGCCTACGGTGAGGGCCAGAGCGAGAGCGGCGGCCGTGGAGAAGAGATGCTTGACGTTCATAGTGTACTCCGTGTTTGAAGGTGGCATGAACCGTTTTTTTTCAGTCCTGCAGGTTTCAGCTTGCGGCGTTCTGCAGGCGCTTTTTGCGGAAGGTCTGGGAGAGAATGGCCACGAGCAGGGCCGACACGCCGATGGCGTCGCTGAACGCTCCGGGAATAAGCAGCGTGATGGCTGCAACCATGAGCACGGCGCGTTCAGGCCAGTTGGCTTCAATGAGGAACCAGCCCTGCACGGCGCCGGCGAGGCAGACCACGCCGACGAGCGCGGTGATGACGGCCATGATGACGACGGGCCATTCACCCATGAGCAGCATGGCGGGGTTGAAGATGAACACGAACGGCACGATGTAGGCGGCGATGGCCAGATAGAAGGCCGTCCAGCCGGTCTTCATGGGCTGCGCGTCGGCGATGGAGGCGCCGGCGAAGGCCGTCTGACAGGTGGGAGGCGTGATGCCGGAAGTGATGGCGAAGTACATCACGAACAGATGGGCCGCCAGTACGGGAACACCGGTCTGCACGAGCACGGGAGCGCCGAAGGTTGCCACGAGAATGTAGGCCGGAAGGCTGGGCAGACCGAGGCCGAAGAGCAGGCAGGCGATCATGAGGATGAGCAGGAACAGCGTCATGTTGAGCTGGGCCAGCGTGGTCATGATGTTCACGAAGCCGAAGCCGAAGCCCGTCATGGTGACGACGCCGATGATGATGCCCACGCAGGCGCAGCATGCCGCGATCATGAGCATGTTCGAAGCCGTGCTTTCCAGAATCTCGAAGACCTTGCCTATGGTAAGGCGGGTATCTCGACGGAGAAAGGAAAGGATGATGGCGCTTGCCGTACCGGACACGGCGGAGAAGACCACGCTTCTGCCGGCCAGCATGGTGGCGATGAGGATGACGAGAGGGGCGAGGTAATAGAGCTTCTTCAGGATTTCCTTTTTGGGAGGAATCATGTCTGCCGGTGTGGTGCCGATGTTGGAACGATATGCCTCGAAATGAATCATCATGAAGAGGCTGGCGTAGTAGAGTACGGCGGGAAGAAGAGCGGCCTTGCAGACTTCCAGATAGCTCACGTTGGTATATTCGGCCATGACGAAGGCGATGGAGCCCATGACCGGAGGCATGATGAGGCCGCCGGAGGAGGCCACAGCTTCCACGGCACCGGCAAAGTGCGGCTTGTAGCCGACCTTCTTCATGAGCGGAATGGTGAAAATACCGGTGGCGTAGACGTTGGCTACCGCGGAACCGGACACGGAACCGAACAGGGCGGAACCGAAAATGGCCGCCTTGGCCGGGCCGCCCTTGGCGTTTTTGGTGAGCAGGCAGACGATGTCGATGAACACGCTGGAGAAACCGACCTTATCCAGTGTGGCACCGAAGAGAATAAACAGGAATAGGAGAGCTTCCGCTCGATGCACAGGTCTCCCTGCTGCGGCTGCTGCAGAACGGCGAGGTCACGAGAGTGGGCGGAAAATACAGCCGTATGGTTTCCGTACGCGTAGTGGCGGCAACCAACAGAAATTTGGAAGAAGCCGTACGGGATCGCACATTCAGGGAGGATCTCTACTACCGTCTGAATGTGTTTCCCATCAACCTTCCGCCGCTTCGTCAGCGAAGAGGGGATGTGGAACATCTGGCCCGGTATTTTCTGCGCAAGTTTGCACTGGGCATGGGCAAGGCCGTTCCCGGATTCACGGAATACGTTCTTGCCTGCATGGAGCAGTACCGGTGGCCCGGAAACGTACGCGAGCTGGAAAACATGGTGGAGCGCATGGTCAACATCGCCAGAGAAGGACAGCCTGTGGATGAAAGCTGTCTGCCCGCCCATATGCTCGTGGCAAGCCGCCGAAGCGACATGCGCCGGGAGAACCATGGGGCCGCGGAAAATGTCGGTGCCGATTCCGGCCTTCTGGTTGCGCGGGAGACGGAAAGCATCATTGATGCTCTGCGTTCCACGCACGGCAATATGCGGGCGGCCGCAGGACTGCTGGGTGTTTCCCGCGGAGGGCTTTACCTTAAGATAAAGCGTCTCGGCATTGACGTGGCGCAGTGGAGAAAATGATCCCGGAACATGAGGAACCTATGTTTCGGCGGAAGGGCGTGGTCTTCGGATCACGCTTTTTTTCGGGACCAGTCTCTGTTGCGGCAGTCGTGATGAGCATCAGACAGAAGGAAGGTCGTCCGGCGCTGATGCAGGGACTGGTCCGGTTACGGTCTCCGGGCAGGAGGGGAAGGTCTGTTTTTTCTGAAACTTTCTTCCGTCTTTTTCTCATGGATCGATACGTTATTACAATATCCCTCTCATGAAGCGGGAGATAGGGTGTGTTCTGAAAACGGTACGACATCGTTTTCCCATTTCTATCAGAAGGAGGTCCCATGCACCTTACCCCGCGAGAAATCGACAAGCTGATGGTGCTGTCTCTGGCTCAGGTGGCTCAAAGCCGCAGGGAAAAAGGATTGAAACTCAATCATCCCGAGGCGGTGGCCATCATTACGGCCACGGCTCTCGAAGGAGCGCGTGCGGGCAAGACGGTGGAAGAGGTCATGAACGACGCACGGAAAGCCCTCTCCCGTGACGAGGTCATGGAAGGGGTTCCCGAGATGATTCCCTTCGTGCAGCTGGAGGCTGTCTTTACGGACGGCAGTCGTCTCGTCACGGTCCACGATCCCATAAGCTGAGCTTGAGCGACCCGGCAGGAGGGCGGAGTGCTTTTCGGAGAAAGACTTTTCCGGTCCAAAGTCCAGTGCTTAAGTCGGCATGACGCATCTGAGGGAGAGACGTCGTCAGGATGCGTCCGTCGCGCTGTGTCCGACAGGGACTTTTTGCTGCTGCTGTGCGCTGCCTTCCTTTTTTTATTTTTTCACGCCGCAGGTCCGGCTTGCGGCATAACACAGGCAGGAAGAATATGGCTGATTCCCCCAAGGTTCCTGTCGGCGGTTGCATTTTCGCTGACGATCCCATCTCATTCAATGAGTCCCGGCCTTCCGTGAGCATCAAGGTCCGCAATACGGGTGACCGCCCCATTCAGGTCGGTTCTCATTTTCATTTCTTTGAAGTCAACCGTGCGCTGGAATTCGATCGGGCCGCTGCTTACGGCATGCGTCTGAACATTCCTTCCACCACAGCCATCCGTTTTGAACCGGGAGATGAGAAAACGGTGTCTCTCGTTCCGTTCGGCGGGCTGTCCAGCGTGTACGGCTTCAACAATCTTGTGGACGCATGGACCGGCGACGTACACGGCAGGGCCGTCAAGATTGACCGGGCCGTGGCCCTCGGATTCAAGAACGCGAAAATCTGACCCGTATAACCCAAGGACTGCGATATGCCCCAGATTTCAAGACAGGAATATTCCAGCCTGTACGGCCCTACCGTGGGTGACAGAATCAGGCTCGGCGATACGGACCTTTATGTGGAAATAGAAAAGGATCTGCGCGGTTACGGCGATGAGGTCATCTACGGCGGCGGCAAGACGCTCCGTGCCGGCGAGGGCGGCGATTCCCGTTCCGTGCGTGACAACGGAGTGCTTGATCTCGTCATTACCAACGCCACCATCATCGATGCCGTACAGGGCGTGATCAAGGCCGACGTGGGCATCCGTGACGGTCACATCGTGGGAATCGGCAAGGCGGGCAATCCTGCCGTCATGGACAATGTCGATCCTCATCTTGTCGTCGGCAACTCCACGGACGCCATTTCCGGAGAGCATCTCATTCTCACCGCCGGCGGCATTGATGCCCACGTGCACCTGGTGTGCCCGCAGCAGGCTCAGACCGCCATTTCCAACGGCATCACCACCTTTTTCGGAGGCGGCATCGGGCCTTCCGACGGTACCAACGGCACCACTATCACGCCCGGCGCGTGGAACATTCACCGCATCATGGAGGCTGCCGAGGCTCTTCCCGTGAATCTCGGCATTCTCGGCAAGGGACATGCCTACAACGAAGAGCCGCTGCGCGAACAGATCGAGGCCGGCGCCTGCGGATTCAAGATCCATGAGGACTGGGGAGCCATGCCCGCCATCATCCGGGCGGCGCTTTCCGTGGCCGACAAGATGGACGTGCAGGTTTCCATCCATACCGATACCCTGAACGAGGCCGGTTACGTGGAAGATACCATCGCCGCCATGGAAGGCCGCGTCATCCACACCTTCCATACCGAAGGTGCCGGCGGCGGTCATGCTCCGGACATCATCCGCGTGGCGGGACAGCCCAACGTTCTGCCCAGTTCCACCAATCCCACGCTGCCTTTCGGCGTCAATTCGCAGGCGGAACTTTTTGACATGATCATGGTCTGTCACAATCTCAATCACAACGTTCCTTCCGATGTCTCCTTTGCGGAAAGCCGCGTAAGACCGGAAACCATAGCCGCGGAAAACGTGCTGCACGACATGGGGGCCATCTCCTGCATAGCGAGCGACTCTCAGGCCATGGGACGTGTCGGTGAGAATTGGATACGCGCCGTACAGACGGCCAGCGCCATGAAGGCGGCCAGAGGCAAGCTTCCGGAAGACTCCGCAGACAACGACAACTTCCGTGTGCTGCGCTATGTGGCCAAGGTAACCATCAATCCGGCCGTCATTCAGGGAGTGTCTCATCTCATAGGTTCCGTGGAGACAGGCAAGGTGGCCGATCTTGTACTCTGGCAGCCGCAGTTCTTCGGAGCCAAGCCCTACATGGTCATCAAGGGCGGCGCCATCGCCTGGTCGATCATGGGTGATCCCAACGCGTCGCTGCCTACGCCGCAGCCTGTCATCTATCGTCCCATGTTCGGTTCCATCGGTCGCTGTCTGCAGTCTACCCGCTATACCTTCACGTCGCAGGCTGCCGTGGATCGGGGTATAGGCGAGAAGCTCGGCCTGAAGAGTCACATCGAGGCCGTGCACGGCATCCGCAATCTGACCAAGCACTGCATGGTACGCAACAACCTTACGCCTCACATCGAGGTCAATCCCGAAACCTTCGCCGTCATGGTGGACGGAAAGCACATCACCGTTCCGCCGGTACAGCACGCCAGTCTCGGACAGCTGTACTTCTTCAGCTGAGGATCGGTCATCTGAATCCCCGGCCTGCCTGCCCGTTGTGAAGAACGTTCTTCCGACCACGGGTGGACCGGCCGGATGCCGGGCAGGCGGTAATCCTGCGGAAAAAAGCTCTGGGGGCACATGTGGACGTTGTAGAAAAAATATGGGGAAACATAAAGGACCCGGTATGGGGGGCCCGACTGCGCGGTGCCGACATGGACTGGCTGGAACTTTCCCAGTGGGATGCCCAGAAGAATCGTCTTCGCAAGAAAAGTCTCGGCGGAAAGAGCGTAGCCGTGGCGCTGGAAAGAGGGCAGTCGCTTCACGACGGGGATGTCCTGGACTGGGATGAGGAACATCGTCGGGCCGTGATATGCCGCATCAGACTTTGCCCTGTCATGGCAGTGGATATTTCCGGGTTGTCCGCGCTCTCCGCTGAGGACGCCGTGTCTCAGGCCGTGAGACTTGGACATGCGCTCGGCAATCAGCACTGGCCCGCTGTGGTGAAGAACGGCGTGGTCTATGTTCCCATGACGGCCGATCACAAGGTGATGGGTGCCGTCATGGACACGCATGCCATTGCCGGAGTTTCCTATGCCTTTCTGTCCGGTGAGGATGTCAGCGGACGGCTTTCCGCAGAAGAGGCACGGCTTCTTTTCGGCGGAGCCGAGGAGGGCGGGCACCATCATCACGGTCATCACGAGTGACGGCACAGATACGGACGGAGGCTGAGGTGGATGTTCTTTCTTTGGTCAGACTGATGCAGTTCGGTGATTCCATGCTTCCAACCGGAGCCTTTGCCTTTTCCGGAGCGCTGGAGGCGGCGGTACAGACAGGCGTGGTGCACGATGCGGATACGCTTCAGCAGTATGTTGTGTCTGCCCTGAATCAGGCATCCACCGGCGATGCCGTGGGGCTGGCCTTTGCCGTACGTGCATTGTGCAGGGATCCGGCAAGCGTCGGCGGACAGGTAAGCGAGAGCACGCTGACGCGACTTCGCAACATCGACATCGCCCTGTATCGGCGCAAGCTTCCAGAAGAATTCCGGGAAATGATGACGAAAACGGGACGCAAGCTCGCGGAGCTGGGACTGGAAATCACGCTGTCTCCGCTTCTGTCGCGCTGGATGTCCCAGATGAACAGTGCCAGTACGCCCGGCTCATATCCCGTATCTTTGGCGGTGCTTCTGGCGGCAGCGTCCTTTTCGGGAAAACCCATGCGGGGAGCGGATGGAGCGGAGGAAGAAGTGCTGCTTCAGGAATGTCTGACCGTATATTTTTATGGTGTGGCCATGGGCATACTGAATGCGTCGCTCAGATTGATGAGAATCACGCATCTGGATACGCAGGCCATCCTGTATCGTAGTTCCGCCATGTTTGATCGTCTCTGCGGACAGGCGCTCGATACGCCTCTGGAACGCATGACGGGATACGCACCCATGACGGAAATCCTTTCCGCTGTGCATATGCAGGCGCACGTCCGTCTTTTCATGAGCTGAGAAGGAGTGAAGCATGAAAAAAATAACCCGCATAGGCATCGGCGGACCGGTGGGATCAGGAAAGACGGCCGTCATCGAGGCCGTCGTACCCGTGCTTATGAAGCGCGGCGTGCGCCCGCTCATCATCACCAATGATGTCGTCACCACCGAGGATGCCGGACACGTGCAGAGAGCGTTGGCAGACGTGCTTCCTGCAGAGAGAATAGTAGGCGTGGAAACCGGAGCCTGTCCCCATACGGCCATCCGGGAGGATCCCAGCATGAACCTTGCCGCCGTGGAGGATCTTGAGAAGCGCTTTCCAGACAGCGATGTCGTGTTCATTGAAAGCGGAGGCGACAATCTTACGCTTACCTTCAGCCCGGCCCTGGCGGACTTCTTCATCTATGTCATTGATGTTGCAGCCGGTGACAAGATTCCCCGTAAAAGCGGTCCCGGCGTCTGCCGCTCCGACATTCTCGTCATCAACAAGGAAGATCTTGCTCCGTACGTGGGAGCCAGTCTCGATGTCATGGACCGGGACTCCAGACTCATGCGAGGCGATCGTCCCTTCCTGTTCACCAACTGCATGACGGGGCATAACATCGAGACGCTGGCCGACTGGATCATGCGTGACGCTCTGTTTGATATTTCGGAGCGTGAACCTGTGTGTCTGGTGCCGGAAGATGGGAAGAATGATGTCCGTAACGGCGGAGAGACTGTCCATGGGTGAGCGCTCTGCGGTCAGAGAAGAGAGAAAAAGGCGTACGGTTCCGGACTGTTCCAGCTTTCAGGCTGCAAAGGAGGCCATGCGCGGTCTGGAAAAGGAAGCCGTGGAACTGAATCCCTACCGTGACGAACCGCCTCAGATGAAAAGCGCCGTTACGGGAAAGACGGGATATCTGCGGCTCGATTTTCGTCGCGACGAAAACATGGGACGTACCGTTCTTGCCGATCTCGACCGCAGAGTACCGCTGCTTGCGCAGAAGGCGCTGTACTGGGAAGAGTCTCAGCCGGACATGGCCTGCGTCATCACCATAGCGGCCACGGGCTGTGTGGTGCAGGGAGACCGAATGGCTCTGGACATCCGGGCGGAAGAAGGCGCCCATGCTTTTGTGACCACGCAGTGCGCCACCAAGGTGCATGTCATGGATCACAATCATGCCCTTCAGCTGCAGCGGTTCCGTTTGGAGAAGGACAGCTGGCTTGAATATGTCCCGGATCCGCTCATTCTGCATCGGCATGCACGATATATGCAGGATACATGGGTGACGCTGCCGGAGTCGGCATGTTTCATTTACGGGGAAATCCTCATGCCCGGCAGACGCTGGCATCATGAGGAGGAACTGTTCGGATTTGATCTGTATTCCGCAGGATTTCATGTCTGCCGGAAGGATGGCGAAGCTCCGCTTTTTGAAGAGAGACTCGTCCTGGAACCGGACAGGGAGAATTTTTGCAGCGCCGGCGTGATGAACGAATTCGAGGTGTTCGGTAGCATGTTCGCTCTCGTTCCGGAACAGGTCGCTTCCGGAATAGGCAGTGCCATGGGCAGCTGTGTGGGGCGGGACATCGCTTGGGGAACGCTTAAACTTCCGGAAGGGGCCGGCATAGCGCTGCGAGTCCTCGGTCATACCGTGGAGTCCGTTCGTCGGAAGACGAGAGAGTTCCATTCCCTGGCGCGGGAAGAGGGACTCGGCAAACCTCTTCCGCCGGAATTTCTCTGGCGATGAGAAGCAGTATGCACATATATGGACGGCCACGGGAGGTGACGGATATGGTGTCGGCTGAATCCAGGGAAACGGAACGTGAAACATGCTTCGTCGTCCGCGTCGTCAGGACGCTTCTGCGCGGAGCCGGTCAGGTGATGTTTCAGAACTCGGCATGGACGGGGCTGCTGTTTCTTTGCGGCATAGGCTGGGGAGCCTGGCGGGCCGGACGTTTGGAGATGGCCGTCGGTGCGCTTGTCGGTCTTTGCGTAGGTACGCTGGCCGCATGCATGCTCGGAGCGCCCCGCGAGGAAATCGAAGACGGTCTGCATGGATACAACGGCATTCTGGTGGGCTGCGCGCTGCCGGTATTTCTCGATGGCGGCCCGGTATGCTGGGGCATGGTGATGGCGGGAGCCTTTTTCTCCACCGTGATCATGATGGCCGTGTCGCAGCTCTTCCGCTCCTGGAAGGTCTCGGCCATGACGGGACCATTCGTGTTCACGACCTGGTTCATTCTGCTGGCTTCCTACAGTTTTTCAGGTGTCCGGGCCGCGGCTCTGCCTCATCCCGTTCTGCCTGCCCCTCAGCCGGACATGCTGACCTTCTCCGGTCTCGACATGTTTTTTCATGCTTCTCTGACCGGTGTTTCTCAGGTTTTTCTTATTGATGATGCCGTCGCGGGAGGATTTTTCCTCGCAGGACTTGCCGCAGGCTCTCTCTCTGCGGCCGTCTACGGTTGGACAGGCTCGCTTGTAGCCATGAGCACGGCTCTTCTGCTCGGCGCGAACGGTGCGGACGTTCATGCCGGTCTGTACCAGTTCAGCGCCGTGCTCACAGCCATAGGCATAGGTACGACCTTTTATCATCCGGGCTGGCGTGCGGCACTATATACGCTTCTGGCCACGGTTTTCACCGTGGTGGCTCAGGGAGCGCTCAACGCCGCTCTTGCCCCGCTCGGCATTCCCACGCTTACCTTCCCCTTTGTCATTGCCGCGTGGCTTTTCCTGCTGCCTCATGTCGACCTTGAGCCGGAAAGCCGTACCGACTCCAAAACCTCAGTCTGACGGGAGTGTGTTATGTATACAGTGGATTCAGGAGATACCGCATTCATTCTGCTTTGTACGGCGCTGGTCTGCCTCATGACCCCGGGACTCGCCTTCTTTTACGGCGGCCTCGTACGCCGGAAAAATGTGCTTACCATCATGATGCAGAGCTTCATTTCCATGGGCGTCATAGCAGTCATCTGGATTTTCGGAGGGTTCAGTCTTGCTTTCGGCCCCGACATCGGCGGCGTCATCGGCGACATCACCTACCATTTTGCTCTGGACAAGGTGGGAGCAGCTCCCAGTCCCGACTATGCCGTCACCGTTCCTTTTCTGCTGTTTTTTGCCTATCAGCTCATGTTCGCCATCATCACGCCTGCCCTCATCACCGGTGCGTTCGCCGGAAGGTTCAACTTTCGCGGCTATCTTCAGTTCCTGGTGCTGTGGATGATCTTCGTCTACATTCCGGCATGTCACTGGGTATGGGGCGGCGGATTCCTTGCCGGTCTCGGCGTGGTGGACTTCGCCGGCGGCATAGTCGTGCATGTAAGCGCCGGCTTTTCAGCACTCTCCACGGTGCTTTTCTTCGGTCCTCGTGACGACATTGCTCCGAACGAACATCCCGAACCCAACAATCTGCCTCTTGTGGCCGTCGGAGCGGGACTTCTGTGGTTCGGCTGGTTCGGTTTCAACGCGGGCGGAGCCTACGCCGGAGACGGACTTGCCGCCTATGCCTTCACCAATACGACCATCGCCGGTTCCATAGCCATGCTTGTCTGGATGTTCCTTGACTGGCACGGAGCGAAGCGCCCCTCCTTCTCCGGCGTGCTTGTCGGTGCCGTCGCCGGGCTTGCCACCATCACCCCCTGCGCCGGCTATGTGCCGCCGTGGGCTGCCATCATCATAGGAGCGGCAGGCGCCGTGGTCTGTTATTATGCCAAGTGTGTCCAGGCCAGGCTGCATTTTGACGATGCCCTGGAAGTCTGGCGTGCCCACGGTATGGGAGGATTCACCGGTGCGCTTCTTGTCGGCGTATTTTCATCCGCAGCCATCAACCATGTTCATGCCGGGGTGGAGCAGTTCTTCCTGCAGCTTCTCGGCATCGTCGTAGTGGCGGCATGGTCCTTCGGCGCCACATGGGGGATACTCAAGGTCATCAGTCACTTCGGTCCCATCCGCGTGAGCCGTGAACAGGAACTGGAGGGACTTGACGAAGCTCTTCACGGAGAATCGGCCTACAGACTCTGATTCCTTCAAGCGCGGGGATGACGAGATGTATCTCACGTCATTCCCGCGCAGTCTGCCTTCTTTTGGAGATAGCCGGACGAATTTTCCAAAGAACCGCCGGAGTCTGCATGAACGGGCATTGACAGTCCGGTGGAAATTCCGGATTTTCTGTCCCGGGAGTGGAAAAGTATGCATGCCATCGTGTTTATTGCGGCAGGCGGAGCCCTTGGGGCATTGTGTCGCTATCTGGCAGGAGTCCTTGCCTCAGCCGCGTTTGGCCCGTTTTTTCCCGTGGGAACGCTTATCGTCAACATTGCCGGCTGCTTCGTCATGGGAAGCGTTTATGCCCTTCAGCCTTCAGGAATGCTGTCCGAGTTCGTTCTGCAGGGGTTTTGCGGCGCGCTGACGACGTTTTCCACCTTTTCACTGGACAGCTTCCGACTGCTTCAGCAGGGGTACAGGGGAAAGGCAGCCGTCAATGTGCTGCTGAATATGACGCTCGGACTGGGGGCCGCTGTCGCCGGTCTTTCCCTGTTTCATCATGCGTAGTCGCGGTGGTATGAAAACAATGCGCAGCAGCTGACGGCATGAACGGAACGTACGCGGGGAAAAGAATATGACTCAAGCCATGAAACAGGTTCTTGCGGTACTTTGCGGCGGAGCACTCGGTGCGGTCTGTCGTGTCGAACTGAGCAGAATGGTCATGATCGGCATGGGAATTGTTTTCCCCCTGGGCATATTGTGCGTCAATATGCTTGGCTCCTTTCTGCTGGGACTGCTCATGGGAGCGTTTTCCCGTGTCAAGCATGGCTATCCCACGGCGACGGCGTTCATGGCTACGGGCTTTTTCGGAGGATTTACCACTTTTTCTTCCTTTTCGCTTGATACGGTACTGCTCTGGGATACCGGTCATGCCGTCTTTGCGCTGCTCAATGTCGGACTGAATACGGCTCTCTGCATCGGACTTGCCGGTCTTGGCTGGACGCTCGCGGCACCGCATTCCGAAAAGCGGGCATAAGTCTCTGAATCATCTACCTGCTCCGCTGTTCCGACGACACTCTTTACTGCGGCATCACCACCGATGTGCAGAGAAGGTTTGCCATGCACAACGGAGTCCTGCCCGGCGGAGCAAAGGATACAAGAAGTCGGAGATCTTTGAAGCTTCCGATCAGCGTCGATGGACTGGAAAGGAGAGCGGTTCTGAACCTGGAGCATGAAGTGAAAAGCTGCCCCGGCCTGAAAGACTGGATGCGCTGATGCGGCATGAGGACAGAGCCTCGGACGGATAAGGTCCTTTTCTCGAAAAGGGCCTTTTTGTGTTGCTCCGTCATGGAGGATGCAATGAAGGAAGGGGACAGGATGATCCTTTCTTCAGGATGTCCGAAACGTGTCAACGGTCTCCACACTTGACCGCAATGACGTGCGGGAATATGCTCTAGCCTCCTTCGGCCGCCCTCGCACAAGACGGTCAAGAACTCTATTCAAGGGTGTTGAAATGCGCAACTTTATTAACTTTTTTCATAGTTTCCGCATGAGTGTCCTTCTGATGGCGATGATGGCTTTTGCCGTACCCTGTCAGGCCGCAACCATGGTGGACATCTATGGTCCCGGTCAGAACCAGATCAATCTTGCCATGGCTGCTCCGTTGACTGCACCCAATCAGCGTGCGACGGTCCTTGGCGCCGAGCTGAATGATGCCATCAATACCGATCTCAATTTTCTGCCGTTCATGAAACTGACTTCCCCTGCCGCCGTGCTCGGCGGCACGGTACTTGCCGCATGGCAGGGTGATCAGGTCGATTTTCGTCGTTTTCAGATAGCAGGTGCCGACCTTCTGGTGACGGCACACTGGCCTTCCGGGGACAGGGAAAACAGCACGGTGGAGCTCCGCGTCTTTGAAACCTATTCGGGCAAGTTCGTCTTCGGCAATGCATACTCCGGTGTGACGCATGCCGAAGTTCCCAATGTGGCCGACCGCTTCTGTGACGATCTGATGGAGGCGCTTACCGGCGCCCGGGGTTTCTTCAGCAGTTCCCTGGCCTTTGTGAAGGGGGACGGGCGCAAACGTGACGTATGGGTGGTGCGTGCCACCGGTCGAGATCTGCGTCAGGTCACCAATATCCCCGGCTCCGCCATGTCTCCGTCCTGGTCTCCCGACGGACGCTATGTGGTGTTCAGCCATCTTGACGACAGCACGCATGCCCTCGGCATATGGGATCGCCTGAACAATACGGTGAAGCGCGTGCGTTTCCCCGGCAATACCGTCATTGGTCCGTGCTTTTTGCCTGACAACCGTGTGGCGGTAAGTCTTTCCACAGGACATTATCCCGACATCTTTCTTTTGAACCGTCAATTCCAGCGGGAGCGTCCACTGGAGCAGAGCGCGGCCATCAACGTATCGCCTTCCTTTGATTCCACGGGAACCAAGATGGCCTTCACCTCCAGTCGGCTGGGCAGTCCGCAGGTTTTTCTGAAGGATTTTACCACGGGAACAGTGACGCGCGTAAGCATGGACGGCTCCTACAATTCCGAACCCTGCATCAGTCCCGACGGTACGCTCATAGCCTATACCAAGGCCACGCCTTCCGGTTTCCGTATCTTCGTGCATGACATGGTGACGGGATATGAACAGCAGATTTCCTTTGGCCCCGGTCGGGATGAGCAGCCCGCCTTTGCTCCAGACAGCTACTTTGTCGCCTTCACGTCCACCCGAAGCGGTACTTCCCAGATCTATCTCACGACGCGTCATGGCGGAGAGGCCAAACACGTGCCTACCGGACCGGGAAATGCCTCCTTCCCCAGCTGGGGGAAGTAAAATAATTTAAATTTCTTGGCGAAATCCCCCCCGCCAAGCTTGACAACATTATGGGCGAGGGTAATATGCCCTTCTGCCTGATATGTGCAGTTTTTTTCCATGCTCTAAAAAATAAGAGGGAAGAGCTGGAGAGAGAAATATTATGTTTAACTCTCAGGAGGAGTTATCATGAAGTCTTTGAAGTCTTTTGGCCTGGTTATGGTTCTGGCTTTGGCTCTCGGTATGGGTGCCGGCTGCGCTAAGAAGAACGCTGAAGTGGAAAACGTGGAACCCGCTCCCGTGGTCACCACTTCCGCTGTTGACGCTGCTGCTCAGCAGATCACCGACGGCGTTGTGTACTTTGATTTCGACAAGTACGACATCAAGGCTGAATATCGCGATATGCTGCAGCAGAAGGCTGAACTCATGAAGCAGTATCCTTCCATCCGCGTCCGCATCGAAGGCAACTGCGACGAACGCGGCACGCAGGAATACAACCTCGCCCTCGGCGAACGTCGTGCCCGCGCTGCCTATGAATACATGATCCGTCTCGGTGTGCCTGCCGAACAGCTCGACATCATCTCCTACGGCAAGGAACGTCCCGCCGTTGAAGGTACCGGTGAAGCTGTGTGGGCCAAGAACCGTCGTGACGAATTCAACGTCATCGCCCGCTAAGTTCTAGCTGATATCAGGCTGCCCTGTATCCTTCTGCAGGGCAGCCTTTTTTCGGGGCGTGGCGCAGGGGTAGCGCGTCTGCTTTGGGAGCAGAAAGTCGCTGGTTCAAATCCAGTCGCCCCGACCAGAAAAACATGAAGCCCGCAGGGAATATAACTCCCTGCGGGCTTCATGTTTTTCTGGTGATGAGAGGTATTCGATGAACTGGGAAAGTTGGGTGATACTGCGTTGTGCGGGATCGTCGTTCCCATCGAGGTCTTTGCTGACCGAATTTTGAAAGTCGGAGGAAAATTTTATTGATACGGAGATGGTTCTGAGAAAGGAAATGAGAGCGTTCCGTGAAAAAGGATTGACAAAACCGCTCCCTCAATGAAATTCTTATTATGCATCCGGTGGTATTTTTGCCGGAGCGTGAAACATCCTTCCGACAGTTGAAGGGGATGCAGCATATTTTTCACACGGCTTGACAAGAAAGTCCCTATTACGGAAAGTAGACGGGAAACGTTCAATATCTGCCCACTATGACAACAGGAGGATAACATGTCTGTTTTTTCCAATATCGTCTGCTGCATCAGCCTTTCGGAAAATCCTGATGATGTGGTTCAGTATGTCAATGACATCGTTCGTCAGAATGATGCCAAACTGATTCTGGTCCATGTGTCTGCTGATAATGAGGCCATTTTGCGCCATACCGGCAGCAGAAGTGGGGTGGAGCAGCTTATCGAAGAAAGCCGTAAGGCCAATGAGGATGCCTTCACCAAGTATGTCGACAAGAAGTTTGCCGGCCTCAATCCTACCATTGTTCTTACAGAGGGCAAGGTTGAGGACGAACTGCTTAAGGTTATCGATCAGTACTGTGCTGATCTGATCGTCATCGGCAGCATGTCCACCAAGGGACTGTTCGGCTCCCTGTTCAACAAGCCTTCCGAAAACATCATCGGCAAGACTCGTATTCCCGTCATGGTCATTCCCAACGACCTGAGCCTGGAATGCACGCCCGACTTCTAAGCCGTCCGTCGCTTTCGTATTAAAAGACCCGCCGGTGTTCATAGCCGGCGGGCTTTTTGCTTCTGGGAAGACTGGAGTTTTCGCGTCTCAGAGGCTGTTCTTTCGCTGTCTTTTGAGCGGAATGTCGCCGACGGGTGCGCAGAAAACGTCTGAGCGGCGTGCTGAAGATGGAATCTAAGGGCGGTCAGCGCTTGTCTTCGATTCCCGGATCTTCGTGCCGCTGCGCGTTTTTCGCGGAATACGAGGTGCGCGCGGAGGAGGGGAATCCGGGGCGCTCAGACGTTAGAAACGCAGGCGCCGGGCAGGATTCATACCTCAAACGCCGTCGACATGCCGTAGAAACGCTCCGGTTGACGATGGATCGCCCGCCATCGTCAGGGCAGAAGAGCGTCAGGAATACGATCTTTTTCGGTAACGGATCTCAGAATTCGGCAGGGATTGCCTGCCGCCACGACGCCCGCAGGAACATCGTGCGTCACCACACTGCCTGCGCCTATGATGCTGCCTTCTCCGATGCTGACGCCCGGCAGCACCGTGACGTGACCTCCCATCCAGACATTGTTGCCCACGGTCACTGGTTTGGCGTATTCCAGACCGGCGGCTCTCTGCGTGGGATCCGCGGGGTGAACGGCCGTGTAGATGCCGCACTGAGGTCCTATGAAGCAGTTTCTGCCGAAGCGTACAGGCGCGCAGTCGAGAATGACGAGGCCGTAGTTGGCAAAGAAATCCTCGCCGATTTCGATGTTGAAGCCGTAATCGCAGCGGAAGCCCGGTTCGATGAGAAAGCGTTCTCCCGTTTTGCCGAGTATCTGCCGCAGTTTTTCGCATCGTTCCTCAATCCGGGAGGGGAGAATGGCGTCGCAGTTGAGGCAGGCGTCCACGCAGGCGCGGTGAAGCCGTACCAGCTCCTGATCCTGCACCCGATAGATCCGTCCCGTCGTCATCCTTTCCAGCTGTGTCATGTTTTCTCCATGAAAAAAGGCCGGAGCCATGCTCCGGCCTTGAATTCTTTGGCCTTCGGGGAAATCCCGGTTAGTTCTTCTTGGCTACCAGTGCTTCAGAAATGCTGGCCGGCACTTTTTCGTAGTGGTCGAACTGCATGCTGAAGGTGGCGCGCCCCTGGGTGCGGGACCGCAGATCGGTGGCATAGCCGAACATTTCGGACAGCGGCACGAAGCAGCTGATGACCTGGGCACCGGCACGGGCCTCCATGGCCTGCACCTTGCCACGGCGACCATTGAGATCGCCCATGACATCGCCCAGATAGTCTTCGGGAGTCACCACTTCCACGCTCATGATGGGTTCCAGCAGCACAGGGCTGGCCTTGCGCATGGCATCCTTGATGGCCATGGAGCCGGTGACATAGAAGGCCTGTTCGGAGGAGTCCACTTCGTGGTAGGAACCGAATACGAGGTTGACCTTCACGTCGACGGCGGGATAGCCGGCAAGTACGCCGCTCTTCAGGGCGTCCTGAATACCCTTGTC
>CALUTB010000028.1 GCA_944323575.1 uncultured Mailhella sp.
CATGCGTCTATTCATATGCTTCACCTCGTTTCTGTGCACACGGGGAAAAGTCCTTATCAGGGTCATAGCTCACCCCTGTATTCTCTGCAAGCCCCAGGAAAGTCGTCCATACACTGGATCAAAAATATATCTATATGAATTAATTATATAAAAATCCTTTCTTACGTCTTTTTATTCTCTGGTAACAAAGTATTGCAACGAGCTATTGAATTTACCAGATCCGGCTCTCTCCATACTGCCGCAACCTGAAACGGGAATGCCCTTCTTCAGTCCGGCCGTCAGTTCCAGAGTCTTCACTGAGGATGAACATCTTCCTTCTCTTCCCCGGGATAGACATTCATAGTCCCCTGCAGCCAAAGAGTTCCTGCGATGTCATCACCGACCTGTGGCTGATACTCCTTCAAAACATGGTCCGCCGCATAAAGATAGCCATGCACGGCGCTCTCCCCTGCTCCAGAAAACATGGTAAGCAGGCGCCAGAACCGGCGTCCCATGAACGTGATGCGCTCCGTGCCGAGAACCGGGACCTGAAACCCCCACACGCCGACGATTGCCGTAGGCAGCAGTATGCCGAGACCGTGCGTTGAGACGATGTCCGGACGAAAATCACCGGCTTTCTTTTCCGGATGAGCAAGCAGAAATGTTTTGAGCGCCGCATCATATGCAACAGTCCCCGGCTGAGGGGAAAACTCCGTCTGCTCCGCTTTCGCCAGGGACAGAGCCAGTCCGGCCATGAAAAATGTATGCGATGACCCGAACTGCAGCTGCGACACATGCTGAAAGAAGCCTGGGAGAAAAAAGACCAGAGGAGTACCGGTCGACGTTGCTCTTGCCGCAACGACACCGGAGATACCGTTCGTCCAGATATGTGCCTGCTCCATGACGGAAGGCACAGGTAATCCTTCAAGAGCCGGATATCCTCCCACAAAATCCGCCTTTTTCTGACCTTTCATCATGACGATGTGAGAATGGATTCCTATGCCGCCACTAGACGGAGACGAGAGCAGAATGACACAGCTTCCATCCTTTCTGTGCATCACCGGTCCCATGGCGGAACTTTTCTCAAATATACCCTGCAATTCTCCGACATATTCCTGACTGCCTCCGGGAAAGAACGCCGACCATACATCACCGAGACCTTCGAAATGTCTGCCAACAAAGGCAGATGACGGACCTTCATTGTCCGGAGCGGAATCGCTGGAGGTATTGTTTCTCACAGAAGGCTGCCTGCCCGTCGTGCTGCTGAGAGACCCGCAGCCTCCGAAAAGTTTGCCAAGAACTCCCATACGATCTCCTTTCCATCCGCATCTCCGCTGTCCCTTATGCATGCGGTCCGGATCATCCCTGTCTGAGCAGCGGACCTTGTTCCGCCGGACAAATTCCCGTACGGCACCGGGACTGCGCCTCTTCTGTTTTCATCTTCGGTCACGGCATTTCTGCGGGGTGGAATGCCGGATATGGTCATGCTACACATCTGCCGGACAACGGGCAAGTCCTTTATCGATAATGCCGCAGTGCACGCAGGCCGAGTCTCAATACCATAAGATTGAGCGCACCGAAAAGGAGAAGCTCATAGCGCATGACGTGCAGAAATGTCCCGGCGTTTTCCGACCCTACGGCGTTATCCCCCACAAAGAGCCCTATCATACAGGATCTGATGATATGGCGCATCCCCCTCCCATGCTCCGCAGGCGATCAAGCAGCCCGAAAGCGATCTCCAGCGTCGCCGAGCGTGGCAGACATATTGGGAGCAACAAAAAATGCAGCTCTCATACCCAGAGCCGCCTGACTGAGCGCAACCTGCCACATGGGACTGCTTTTCGTCAACAGCACCAGACTGAGGATGTCGCGCTGATCGTTGCGTTTTTGCCCATTTCCAGGAACACCCGAGGGACGAACGCCGTAGATGGCCTGCGTACCCGTAATGTCGATGACGGTATTTGTTTCGAGAGAAGCTCTCTGCCGTATCATACGGAGTTGCCCGGATCACACTGTACGTCGGATGCCATAGTCTGTTCCGGATTCTCCTCTGAGGGCATGAAGGTATTGCCTGTGAAATTCGTCGTCGACCGATAGTAGTCTTTGCCGCTTTGAATTAAAATTAAATACATGGCCTTGGCTGTTAAAATTTTCCACACAGACAATGCCTGTATTTGTAGCTACGTCGATACGGGTGGAATCTGAATTGATGGCCATCCTGGATTGCGCTCCCTGAATATTGACAACAACGACCACGCTTTCTGCACCGCTGTCCAGAGTCAGGATGAGACTCTTGTCTGAAACGGAAAGATACCCATTATCCCATGCCTCCATACCATTTACAGAACCGTTTGTTGACTGTGCCGTTCCCGATATATTTCCCTGCAATGTTATATACCATCGTTGGCACGAAAAGTCTTGCCGCATGGTCTAACAATGCCGCCTCCACATGCACATCAGCGTAGCATGAAAGGATTATGAAACTCTCTGCCGAACAACGAAGACATAATTACGTAGATCGTCGTGTTACTACTGTTGCCCGTCAGAGCCGCTCCATCCGCAACCGTGATCTGCATATCTCCGGAATCAGCAATAATGCCTGTCACACGGTCTCCTTTCGTTCCGGCATCAGCATCCACGACGGCATTCTGCAGAATATCATATGTTCCGTAGACGCGACTTCCCACTGCCCGGCATTTACCGATCCTCCCATGATCATGATGGTAGCCATGATCAAAGAATCAAATGTATGCCATGTAGCGGCTTATCAGATTTTCCATCGCTCCTTTCGGCCAGCATGACAATTCCTCCAGAATGCGGCTGTCAATAAAAAAAGCGGAACCATCTTCGGCATTCCGGAGACACAGAAAAATTTTCCCCCCTCAGTTCTGGCCCCGGCAGCATACTTGGCTCACAACTTATTTTTTTCATAAAAGTTTGCTTTCAAACATATGCGTCTCTGTTTCTTCTTCCTTTCGGATGTACTAAAGACCTGAAGCACAACAAAAGACCGTTCCAAATGGAACGGTCTTTTGTTGTGCCTTTTGCTAAACAGAAAATCTTACGCTTCGGTCTTTGTCTTCTTTTCCATGACCAGAGCCAGAAGTTCGTCTATGGTATGAACGGTATGGATTTCGATGCGCTTACGCAGATCAGCAGGAATCTCTTCCAGATCCTTGACGTTCTGTGCCGGTATGACGGCTCTCTTAAGTCCTCTTGCCACGGCTCCGAGTATTTTTTCCTTGATGCCGCCGACAGGAAGCACCCGGCCACGCAGAGTAATTTCGCCGGTCATGCAGGTGTCTCCGCGCACAGGACGTCCGGTGAGTGCGGAAACCAGCGCGGAAACCAATGTCACTCCGGCAGAGGGACCATCTTTGGGCGTCGCTCCTGCAGGCACATGAATATGAATGTCCAGCTTCTGGGAAAATTCCGGATCAATGCCCAGCTCTTTTGCATGAGACCGGGCGTACGTCACCGCCGCCTGTGCACTTTCCTTCATGACATCGCCGAGCTGTCCGGTCAGAAGCAGACCTCCCTTGCCCTGCATGGTGCTCACTTCTATGTGAAGGACTTCGCCGCCTGCCTGAGTCCAGGCAAGCCCCAGGGCCACGCCCGGCAAAAGCTCCGACTCCTTTTCCTCATCAAGAAAACGGGGAGCTCCGAGCAGCCTGCCTACCATGGCGGGCGTTATCACGAAGGGAGGCTTTTCTCCTTCCGCCTTCCGCCTAGCAATCTTCCGGCAGATGGAACCCAGCTGCCGTTCCAGACCGCGCAAACCTGCTTCTCGCGTATATCCGCGGATAATGCGTGCTATGGCATTGTCACGGAACACGATATCATCCTCTTTCAGACCGTTCTCGGCGACCTGACGCTTCAGCAGATACTTGCGGGCGATGGCCTGCTTTTCCTGCTCCGTGTAGCCGGAAAGATGGATGATCTCCAGACGATCCAGGAGCGCGGCCGGAATGGTGTCAAGCTGATTGGCGGTACAGAGGAACAGAACCTTGGAAAGGTCGAACTCCAGATTCAGATAATGATCACTGAAATGAGAATTCTGTTCCGGATCCAAGGCCTCAAGCAGAGCCGACGCGGGGTCCCCCCTGAAATCGTTGCCGAGCTTGTCTATTTCGTCCAGAACGATGACGGGATTCCGTGTTCCAGCCTGCCGTATGGCCTGTATGATCCGGCCGGGCATGGCACCGATATAGGTTCGACGATGTCCGCGGATTTCCGCCTCATCTCGCATACCGCCGAGGGATATTCTCTGAAACTTGCGTCCGAGAGCACGGGCGATGGAACGGCCGAGCGACGTCTTGCCCACCCCGGGAGGGCCGACGAAGCAGAGCACCGGGCCCTTGGAATCCGGATTCAGCTTGCGAACGCTGAGAAACTCAAGAATACGGTCCTTGACCTTGTCCAGTCCGAAATGATCCTCATTGAGGATCTCGGCCGCCTTGACGATGTCCAGCCGATCACGGGACATTTTTTTCCACGGCAGTTCGGCCAAAAGATCAAGATAGGTGCGGACCACCGTCGCTTCAGCGGAGTCGCCGTTCATCGAGGCAAGGCGGCGAAGCTGCTTGTCGGCCTCACGTCTGGCTTCGGGCGGCAGGGAGGCTTTTTCCAGAACCTTCCTGATATCTTCATTTTCATCATCACCGTCGCCGAGTTCCTTATGTATGGCCTTGAGCTGTTCCCGCAGAAAGTAGTCCTTCTGTGCCTTGTCCATGCCCTCTCTTGCCATGCTCTGAATACGTGCCTGCATGGTGGCGACCTCGACTTCACGGAGAAGATGCCGGTTCACCAGACGCAGCCGTTCCACAGGATCAAGGCACTCCAGAAGACTCTGTGCCTCATCCACGCGCAGACGCATGTTGGCGGCAATGATGTCCGCAAGTCTGCCGGGGTCATTCACGGAATTCAGGACTCCCATGATTTCGCCGGAAGGAAGTCCGCGAAGATGGAGTATTCTGTCGCTCTGCTCCCTGGCGGCACGCATCATGGCCTCAAGTTCCACATCCGAGACGTCGCTGCTCTTTTCCTCAAGCACGCGGATGCGCGCCAGAAGGATGGGACCTTCGTTGTCAAATTCCTCCACATGGGCGCGTGTCAGCCCCTGCACAAGCAGCTTCACCTGACCGTCGTTCATCTTGATCATGCGCAGAATCATGACCACGGAACCGACATCGTGAATCTCTTCCGGCGCAGGATTTTCCACCGAAGCGTCACGCTGCGCGCAAAGCAGCAGATACCGATTGCCGTTCAGTGCGAACTCCACGGTTTCCATGGCCTTTTCGCGACTTTCAAACAGCGGCACTATCATGGAATTGAAAACGACGCTGTCGCGAAGCGGCAGCACCGGCAGCACGGCCGGGATGGTCGGAGCGGCATCCTCGGCTTCGTCGGAGGCGTCTTCACCGGAAGGACCGTCTTCATTTTCAGACTGCCCCTTGCCGTTCCCGTTCGAAACGCCGTCCCGGGTTTCCACAGAAGCGGAAAGTTTCTCCTGTTCCAGCAGGTCGTTGTTGTCTTCTTCCGGCAGTGCGGAAAGCGTTTTTTGCGTATCGCTCATGCTATCCTCATTCGGGCAGATCCCGTACATTCCTTTTCGCCACTTCCAGACGACGATCCTGCATCATGCTGAACGCCGCATCGGAAGTGATGATCACATGATCGTGCAGAAACAGCCCCAGATGCCGGAGCGCCAGGGAAATACGTCCCGTCAGCGCTCTGTCCTCCTGCGACGGCATACAGGTTCCGCCGGGATGGTTATGCATAAGGACCAGACTGCTCGCATGGTTTCTGACCATAAGCTCCACGATCTCAAGAGGTTCGAGAGCAACATAATCGATGGAACCATGACGGATCTTCTTAAAGATAAGCAGCCGATTCTGTTTGTCCAGAAGTGCGGCCCACACTTCTTCATCTGTACAGTGCTTCAGGCGCTGACGTCCCATCTCCACTATATCGGACAACGTGACCGACTGTTTTCTTTGTACGTTGCTTTGCGAGGCACGGGCAATGATTTCCCGGAGCAGGGAAAGAAAACTATCAACGGCCGGTCCACACCCTTCCACCCGCGCCAGTTCCTCTGATGACGCCGAAAGCAGACCGTCGAAATTGTCGAACGCCGCCAGCAGACGTTTGGCCAGCATTTTATTGTCGCGACGCAGGTATACGCATCCGAGAGCCAGTTCCAGCACTTCATAGTCGGGCATTCCCTCGGGGTCGGCAAGAAAACGATCCCGCAGACGTTTTCTGTGTCCTGCGCGCAGATCACTCTCGGAAAGAGAAGCGGCATCCTTCATGTCCGTTCACCGCCCCTGTACGACTTGAGATGGAGCAAAAATGAGGGAAAGTGAGGCAATGAGTTCTTCCATGGCCTGAAGCGGCTGTCTCGCGCCGCTTTTCACGGAACGTTCGGCCTTCTGCAGCACGTCAAAGACCCGGCACAGTCCTGCAAAACCGAGTCTGGACGCCAGACGTTTTTTTTCGTTCTCCACAAACTGCGGAACGAAAACACGGTCTCCCGCATGCATCTGCCAGAGAATGCGGGCCTCGCGCGCCATAAGGGTAATCAGCGGAAAAAGAAGCGACTCTCCTCCGTCTCCCTCGCGCAGCAGCGTTTTCCAGACCGCACGGGCATTGCCGTTCTCAAGCTGACGGATGACATCGAAAATGACGGCCTCCGGCGTGAACTCCGTCATCTGGCGGACCAGTGAAACATCCACAACGCCATCGGAAGAGGCTAGATATATCTGTTCAAGAACGCTCCGAACGGCGGAAGCATCGGGAATCAGCATTTCGGAAAGCGTATTGAGAGCGTCGGGAGACATACGCAGCCCCATGGCGGAGGCCTGTTTCTGCACATACTGACGAAGAAAGCGGGCCTCTATTCCGACCGAGCGCCATACCCATTTTCTGGAATCGGCAAAGGCAAGACACTTGAGCTTTGAGACATGGGCAGGCAATTTGGGCTGCCCTTTCTCCCATGGACTCTCAAGACAGAACACCGGCAGAACTCCGGAACGCGGCGTACCGAGAGCCGAGGACAGCTTTTTCCATACGTCTGCAGGAAGCTGTTGCGCTCCACGCACGATGAGCACACGAACCCGCCCGTCCATGCCGAGCAGCGTCAGAGCATCCCAGAACCGTCTGTCCAGTCCCTCATCGGCCCAGAACGTCTGGATGTCGGGCGACATTGTTTCCCCGGCACCGGACATCAACGGAGCGATCAGCTCCCTTTCCATGTAGTCACGCAGAAATGCTGCATCGGGACAGATGCAGAAAAAGAAGCCGGGCCTGTCCATACCTCTCTCCGGAATGATGTGTCAGAACTTCTGCTGCATGCGGTCCAGAGCCCGGCGCAGAGCTTCCTTCAGGCCGTCCCGAACGACGCCGGCCTCATCCACGGTTTCAAAGGTGTCGGTATAGGAAACCACGCCTGAACGCCATACCACGGTACCGTTCTTGCCGCTTCTCACTATGAGCTCAAGCTGAACGACGGCGTCGCTGAGCAGCGTATTGTCCACCTGATTGGAAACGGAGGAGCGCACGAGAAAACCGGGCATATTGATGGTCAGCAGATAGTCGGCACTGCCGCTGTCCACCCAGCGCGCAAGACGGCGCAGATTGATCTCGTCACGCGTGATACCGCGCAGATAGTACTGCACCCAAGGATACATGGTGACCTGCTCCACCTTGTCTATCTTCAGCGTCTGGTTTCCGTCGCCGAGCACGCTGACGGCTCTGGAACTGCCGGAGGAAAATCCGTCCAGCTCGTATCCGCAGCCGCCGACACACAAACTCAGACAGCAGACAGCCGCAGCAGTCAGTCCCTTCCATGTTCCCCAGTCTTTCATCATCAGGCATTCCTTCATCACGGCACGATGGTCAGGCAAAGGCCTTTTCCAGAACGACGTTCCGCAAAGCCTTCACTCTTCTGCCGTCTCGCTTTCCGGAAGAAGGGAAGAAAACGTCCTCCCTTCTTCCGGCTGTCTTCCCGGCGGCAGACCGGGAACGTCTTTTCTGAATGGAAGGTTATCCGGCCACCACGTTGACCAGCTTGCCGGGAACGACGATGACCTTGCGTACCGTCTTGCCGGCTATATGGTTCTGAATGGAACGCTCGGCAAGAGCGGCCTTTTCAAGATCCTCGCGGGAGGCTCCGGCAGGAACCTCCACCTTTCCGCGCAGCTTGCCGTTCACCTGGACGACGACGGTGATCACATCGCGCTTCAGAGCTTCCTCCTTCCAGACAGGCCAGAGCACGTCATCAAGGGAGTCGGCATGACCGAGTTCCTGCCAGACCTCTTCGCACATATGCGGCGTGAAGGGGAACAGCATGACGAGCACAGTGGACATGGCGGAAGAAAGCGCGTTGCGTCCTTCTTCCGTGGCGGAGAGCTCCTCACGGTACTGGTTCACCGCATTCACCAGCTCCATGATGGCGGCAATGGCCGTATTGAACTGATTGCGTTCGGCAATGTCCTCTCCCACCTTCTTGACCGTGGCGTGTTCGCTCAGGCGAAGCGCACGGATGGCGTCACCGGCCGCGGGAGACAGATCGGAGCAAGCGGGTACGGGCTTCAGTATGGACTGCATTTCCGAGAACATGCGCCACACGCGGCTCACAAAACGATACGCGCCTTCTATGCCGCTGTCGCTCCAGTCGAAATCACGTTCCGGTGGAGCGGCGAACAGGCAGAACAGACGCACCGTGTCGGCACCATACTTCTGTACCATGGCATCGGGATCGACGATATTGCCCTTGGATTTCGACATCTTGCTGCCCCCGAGCAGCACCATGCCCTGCGTGAGCAGGTTCGTGAACGGCTCATCAAGATCGGAAGGCAGATATCCGAAATCCCGAAGCATCTTGGTAAAGAAGCGGGAATACAGAAGATGCAGAATGGCATGCTCCACACCGCCGATGTACTGATCGACGGGCATCCAGTATTTAATAGCTTCCATATCGAACGGGGCATCATCCTTGCGGGGAGACGTGTAGCGGGCAAAATACCAGGAGGATTCCACAAAGGTATCCATGGTGTCCGTTTCACGACGTGCGGGACCACCGCAGCAGGGACAGACGGTTTCCACGAAAGAAGGGGTTTCCGGAAGCGGAGAGCGGCCGTCCTCGCAGGTTTTCACGTCCAGAGGCAGACGAACGGGAAGCTCCTCAAGCTTCACCGGCTGTACGCCGCACTTTTCGCAGTAGACCACAGGAATGGGCGCACCCCAGTAACGCTGCCGGGAAATGTTCCAGTCCCGCAGACGGTAATTGACCGTGGCGCGACCTTTGCCCGCTTCCTCCAGCTTTTTGATGATGGCGGCCTTGCCCTCTTCGTTGGGCATGCCCGTGAACTCGCCGGAATTCACCAGAACCCCTGGATCCACAAAGGCTTCCGTCATAGTGGCGGGATCAAGCTCCCGTCCTTCAGGGCTGACCACGACCTTGATGCCGATACCGAACTTGCGGGCAAAATCGAAATCGCGCTGATCGTGGGCGGGTACGGCCATGACCGCACCGGTACCGTAATCGGCCAGAACGAAGTTGCCCAGCCAGATCGGAATACGGTCGCCCGTGAAGGGATTGAGACAATAGGCCCCGGTAAATACGCCGTCCTTTTCCAGCGTCTCCGACTGACGATCCAGACGATCCATGTTGCGGGTACGTTCGATGAAGGCACGGATTTCCGCCTCGTTCTCACACCCGGCAATGAGCGATTCCACAAGCGGATGTTCCGGTGCCAAGGTCATGAAGGTCACGCCGAACAGCGTATCCGCTCGCGTGGAGAACACCCTGATCTCTTCGTCGCGTCCTTCCAGCTTGAAGACGATCTCCGCGCCGGTGGAACGTCCGATCCAGTTGTGCTGCATGGTGAGCACACGGGAAGGCCAGCCTTTTTCGAGCTTTTTCAGATCGGCAAGCAGCTCGTCGGCATAGGCCGTAATGCGGAAGAACCACTGCGTCAGATCCTTCTGCTCCACCACGGAGTCGCAGCGCCAGCATCTGCCGTCGATGACCTGCTCATTGGCCAGGACGGTATGGCAGCTCGGACACCAGTTCTGCGGAGCCTTCTTACGATAGACAAGCCCCTTTTCCAGACACTTGAGGAAGAACTCCTGTTCCCAGCGATAGTATTCCGGACGACAGGTGGCTATTTCCCTGCGCCAGTCATAGGAATATCCCATGCGCTGAAGCTGAGAACGCATATTGTCGATATTGGAATATGTCCACTTTGCAGGATGCGTCCCGTGCTTGATGGCAGCGTTCTCCGCAGGCAGACCGAAGGCGTCCCAGCCGATGGGATGCAGGACATTGTATCCCTGCAGACGGCGAAAACGCGCCATGACGTCGCCGATGGAATAGTTGCGGACATGTCCCATGTGAATGTTACCGGAAGGATACGGAAACATTTCCATGAGAAAATACTTGGGCTTGGAAGAATCAACGTCACAGTTGAACGAGCCTTTTTCAGCCCATATCTTCTGCCACTTCTCTTCCAGCGCATGAGGATCGTAACGAGACGAAAGTGCCATTTCTGTTCCTTGGAGCTTCGGGCTTGCGCCCGCGGTACATATATTCGATGAATGCAACACCTGCAGCGCTTCAGCCGCGGGTTCTGAGTTCTCCCTTGTCCACGGCTCTGCTCACTGCATCAAGAATGCCGTTGACAAAAGTATGGGACCGGGCATCACCGTACTGCTTATCGATTTCCAGTGCTTCGTTCATGGAGACTCTTGCCGGAACATCTGCGCGATACAGCATTTCATATACGCCGAGGCGCAGCAGATTCAATTCGACGCGCCCCACCCGGTCAAGACGCCAGTTACGTGCAAAACGTTCGATGACGGCATCCAGCTCATCACGATGCTGCCATACGCCGTACACAAGTTCCCAGGCAAAGCCGGCGGGTTCGCCGTCCTGCTCCAGAGACTCGTCCTGACGAGGGACGGTGAGAAACGCTGCCTTGAGCTGTTCCACGGACGTGCAGTCCAGAAATTCCTGCCCGTACAGGGCCTGAAAGGCCAGAAGACGCTGTGCGCGACGAGAAGGTTCTTTTGCGCCCATCAGAGCTGCTCCATGACGCGGATGGTTTCCACAACGGCAGCGGCGGTCTCAGCCCCCTTGTTGCCTGCATGGGCACCGGCGCGCTCGATGGCCTGTTCCAGCGTATCGCAGGTCAGAAGACCGAAGCCCACGGGCAGCCCGGACTGCAGAGACACCTGTGCAATACCCTTGGAGGCCTCGGCGCAGACGTAATCAAAATGGGGGGTGCTGCCGCGAATGACCGCACCAAGAGCGATGATGCCGCTGTACTGGGAAAAGGCGGCCAGTTTCTTGCACACGATGGGCAGTTCATAGGCACCGGGTACGCGGATCACGGTGATGTCATCCGGAGACGCACCATGGCGGGTCAGATAGTCAATGGCGCCCTCCACCAGGTGCTGAACGATGAAATCGTTGAACCTCGACGCCACAATGGCGATCTTCAGGCCCTGAGCATTGAGCTGTCCTTCTATGGTCTTGACGGAATACATGATTTCCTCACTCTGTCTTAGGGCACACCCGCCGGAGCAGATGGCCCATTTTTTCCTTCTTCGTCAGCAGGTAGTCTTCGTTATAGCGGCCCGGTTCCTGCTCGATGGGCACACGTTCCACAATGTCCAGTCCGTATCCCTCAAGCCCCACGATCTTCTTGGGATTGTTGGTCAGCAGACGGATCTTGCGTATGCCGAGATCGACCAGTACCTGAGCTCCGACGCCATAATCGCGCAAATCGGGCCGGAAGCCAAGACGAATATTCGCCTCGACCGTATCCAGCCCCTGTTCCTGAAGCGCATAGGCCTTGATTTTGTTGGCAAGTCCAATGCCGCGTCCTTCCTGACGCATGTAAAGCAGCACGCCGCGTCCTTCCTTCTCTATGCAGCAGAGCGCCGCCGCCAGCTGTCCGCCGCAGTCGCAACGCATGGAACCGAACACGTCCCCGGTGAGACATTCGCTGTGTACACGCACGAGCACCGGCTCATCCGTGGACACGTCGCCCTTCACCAGGGCCACATGGGTGCGTCCGTCGACGGCGTTTTCATAGGCAATGATGCGGAATGTTCCGTATTTCGTGGGCATGGAGGCTTCCGCAGCCCTTCTGACGGCCACCTCCCCGTGCTCCAGTCTCCAGCGGATGATGTCTCTGTTCGCGGCGATATGAAGACCATGCCTCGCGGCGAATTCCTCGAGATCGTTCATCCGCGCCATGGTCCCGTCGTCCTTCATGATTTCGCAGATGACGGCAGCTTCCTTCAGCCCGGCCAGACGGCAGAGATCCACGCTGCCTTCCGTCTGTCCGGCGCGGGTGAGCACGCCGCCTTCTCTGGCACGAAGAGGAAACATGCAACCGGGAGTGACGAGATCCTGCGGCCTTGCGCCGTCGGCAACGGCGGTCCTTACGGTATGCGCGCGTCCGGCAGCGGAAATGGAAGGAAACTCCGAGACTCTGGCATCGACGGATACGGTGAAGTTGGTACCGAATTTAGATCCGTTGCGCCTTGTCATGAGCGGCAGTTCCAGAGCGTCTGCGCGCTCCGCGGAAAGGGAAAGGCAGATGAGTCCCCTGCCCTCGCGGGACATGAAGTTGATGACATCCGGGGTCACGAACTCGGCGGCGACGACAAGATCGCCTTCATTCTCGCGGTCTTCATCGTCCACAAGAATGATCATTCTGCCCTGTTTCAAATCGTCAAGGGCTGTTTCCACACTGCACAGAGGCATACGGTATCCTTACTTACAGGCCGAAGCCGTTACGGCGCAGAAAGTCCATGGTCACGCGCTCCTCACGGGGCGCGCCTTCACCGGCGTAGGGCTGCATGAGGTGCTTCACGTACTTGCCGATGATGTCCGTTTCCAGATTGACGGCAGAACCCGGACGCCAGACGGCCACCGTCGTCACGCGCCATGTTTCGGGAATGATATTCACTTCCAGAAAGCCGGGACCGCAGTCGTTGACGGTAAGGCTTATGCCGTCCAGCGTTACGGATCCCTTGGGCACGATCTGCGTGCTCCACTCCGGATCGAAGGTCAGCCGGACGCAGCGGGACTGCCCCACGGGGCGCACGCTCTCCACGCGGGCCACGGTATCCACATGGCCGCTCACGATATGACCGCCGAAACGTTCTCCCAGCAGCATGGCCCGCTCCATGTTCACGAGGGACCCGACGCCGAGTCCGCCGAGATTGGAGCAGGACAGCGTTTCTGCCGACGCAAACGCCGTGAACGACGGCCCGGTCGGAATCCAGGTTTCCATCGTGAGGCAGACGCCGTTGCAGGCGACAGACTCACCGATTTCAGGTTCAGACCACGCAAAAAGCGGATGGAAACGGAAGAGTATGTCGCCGCCGCGCTTCTCCACGGCCTCGACCCGGCCCTGGCCTTCCACAAGTCCGGTAAACATGATCAGCCTCTGTCAGCTCGAAAATAAAGATGGATGTCGCCATCCAGCACGGCCGTCTTCACCACGCGCATGCGCAGGGCATCGTCCATGCTGTCGGCCGTTCGTCCGGAGAACACAGGCGTCGCATCGGCGTCACCAAGAATGGTGGGAGCAAGATGCAGATGATATTCATCCACCAGACCGCGCTCCAGCAGAGAAAGCGCAAGTCTGCCCCCGCCCTCGCAAAGCACATAGAAGCAGTTTTCCTGTTCCCTCAGCGCCGTAAGAACCTGCTCCGCATCCAGCGCGTGACTTCCGGCGGGACAGTCCACGCCGTACACGCGGGCTCCCCTGCTCCGCAGCGCAGCGGCGGAGGGCGACGCCGCCTGAGCGGCCGTGCTGAAGAAAACGCAGTCTCCGGGTCTTTCATCAAGAAGATGACAGGTGGACTCGGCACCGGGCAGTCGGGAGGTCATCACCGCGGCCAAAGGCTGGCGCTGGACGTTCGCGGTTCTGGCCGTAAGGCGGGGATTGTCCAGAAGAAACGTGTTGCCGCCCACAAGAACGGCTCCGCCGGCGCGGCCGATGTTCTCACGCAGGTGCATGACCTCCTCATGGGAGGCTCTGTTGGAAATACGCTGAGAGCGACCGGCTCTCGTGGCTATGCGGCCGTCAAGAGTCGATGCCATCTTGAGAATGACATAGGGACGCCCCGTCGTCTGCCACACCACGAAGTCGGCAACGAGATCACGACACTCCTGCTCGAGTATCCCCATCTCCACCTCCACTCCGCGGGAGCGCAGAAATTCCGCGCCACCGGATGCCTGTGCGTTCACGTCGGGCATGCCGACAACAACACGGGGAATGCCGGCTTCAAGGATGGCTTTCGTGCAGGGAGGCGTCTTACCCTGGTGATTGCACGGCTCAAGCGTGACGTACAGCGTACAGGAGGAAGGATCCACGCCCTTCTCCCGCGCGTCGCGCAGACAGTTCACCTCTGCGTGAGCCTGACCGAAGGCCTCATGCCATCCGCGGGCCACAATATGGCCGTCGCGCACAAGCACCGCACCCACCGTGGGATTGGGAGCCGTGCTCCAGCGGCCTTTTTCGGCAAGCTCCAGCGCCGCGCGCATGAACGGTTCGTGCTGATTCACGATCTGCCTCCTTCACTTTCGTCACGCACGGCCTCCATAGCCGCGTTCTGCGCGGCATCTTCCTGCTCGTGCGGCAGATGGATGACCTCGACTCCCGCCTCGGAAAGCATGCTCCGGGAAAGCTCGTCAGGATAGTTCTCAGAAACCCATATTTTCTTCACGCCGCAATTAATCAGCATCTTCGCACAGATGAAACATGGGTAGGTCGTGCAGAAAAGCTCTGCCCCCCGCAGTGAAATACCGTGGACCGCAGCCTGAATGATGACATTCTGTTCGGCATGAATACCACGGCATATCTCATGCCGCTGCCCGGAAGGTATGCCGAGCGTGGAACGAAGGCATCCCACTTCAAGACAGTGAGGCACGCCGGAAGGCGCACCGTTGTATCCCGTGGCGAGAATACGCCGCTCAAATACGGCGACAGCACCCACACGTCGTCTCAGACAAGTGGATCTTTCCGCCACAAGATAGGCGATATCCATGAAATATTTCGGCCAACCGGCCCGGCCGCCCTGTGCCATACAACCTCCCGCTTCATGACGGGAACCTATCACGTGCAACGTGTGAAAACAAGAAAAAGGCGGTCCTGCACACGAAACGGCGTGCAGAACCGCCCCGACACTTACCAGGCAAACAGCGGGAACTGGCAGGCGAAGGTCTCGACCTCGCCGCGAATTTCGGCAAGACGGCTCTCATTGGTAGTGTTGGACAGTACGTCCACTATCCAGCCGCCGACCTTTTCCATGTCCTTTTCCTTCATGCCCCGCGTGGTGAGAGCGGCCGTGCCGAGACGCACGCCGGACGTCACGAAGGGAGAACGGGTTTCGAAAGGAACCGTATTCTTGTTGACGGTAATGCCGGCAAGATCAAGAGCATGTTCGGCATCCTTGCCGGTGATGTCCCTGTCCGTCAGATCAAGAAGCATGAGATGGTTGTCGGTACCGCCGGACACAAGGCTGTAGCCGGCATCCGTGAGGCACCCGGCAAGTATCGCGGCATTTTTGATGATCTGCGACTGATAAACCTTGAATTCGGGACGGAGCGCCTCTCCGAAGGCCACCGCCTTGGCGGCGATGACGTGCATGAGCGGTCCGCCCTGCGTTCCGGGAAAGACCTTGCTGTTGATGCTCTTGCCGTATTCCTCGCCGCGACTCGTCAGAATCATGCCGCCGCGCGGACCGCGCAGGGTCTTGTGCGTGGTCGTGGTGGTGATGTCCGCCCATGGAAGCGGAGAAGGATGAAGACCGGCAGCCACAAGACCGGCGATATGGGCCATGTCCACCATGAGTTTTGCCCCGACTTCATCGGCAATTTTGCGGAAACGTTCAAAGTCGATGATGCGGGAATAGGCGCTGGCGCCGGCGACAATGAGGGCCGGACGGCATTCGCGGGCCGTTTTTTCCAGCTCGTCATAATCAATGCATCCCGTTTCGCGGTTCACGCCGTAAGGAACGAAGTGATAGGTTCTTCCGGAAAAGTTTACCGGACTGCCGTGGGTAAGATGCCCGCCATGAGAAAGGTCCATGCCCATGACGGTATCCCCCGGATTGATGAGGGCAAGGTACGCGGCCATATTGGCCTGACTGCCTGCATGAGGCTGTACGTTGGCGTAATCGCAGCCGAAAAGCTCCATGGCTCTGTCACGGGCAAGATTTTCCACGATATCCACGAATTCGCAGCCGCCATAGTAACGCTTTCCCGGATATCCTTCGGCGTACTTGTGCGTCATGATGGAGCCCTGCGCCTCGCGCACGGCAACGGATACAAAGTTTTCCGAAGCGATAAGCTCAAGTTTGCTTACCTGACGACGGGATTCCTTCCAGATGGCGTCCGCGACCTCGGGGTCGCGCAAGATCAGTTCGTCCATGATTCTCCGTTCCTGAAAATTGAGGGCCGGAACCCCGGCCCTGCAGATTATGCGGTAAACTTCTTCAGCACAAGGCTGGCATTGGTGCCGCCGAAGCCGAAGGAATTTATCATGACATAGCGGGGATCGAGCTTCTTCGAACCTCCGCCCATATAGTTAAGATCGCACTCGGGATCGGGCGTTTCCTGATTGATGGTACCAGGCACCATGCCTGTTTCCAGAGAAAGCGACGCAAATACGCTGGCCACACCGCCGGAAGCACCGAGCAGATGCCCTATCTGAGATTTCACGGCCGTGATGGCGAGCTTCTTCGCATGCTCGCCGAAGACTTCGTGCATGGCCTTGGTTTCCGCAGCGTCATTGGCGTGCGTGGAGGTGCCGTGCGCGCTGATGTGGTCGATAGCCTCTGGAGCCACGCCGGCATCAGCCAAAGCATTGCGCATGCTTGCAGCCATCCCTTCACCGCTTTCAAGCGGAGCCACCATGTGATGCGCATCGTCGGAAGCACCGAATCCGACGACTTCCGCGTATATCTTCGCACCACGGGCCAGAGCATGGTCAAGCGTTTCCAGCATGAGCAGTCCCGCGCCCTCACCCATGATGAAGCCGCCGCGGCCGGCATCAAAAGGACGGGAAGCCTTTTCAGGCTCGTCCTGATGCATCGTGCAGAGTGCCTTCATGGCCGTAAACCCGGAAATGCCCATTTCCGTGATGGTGGATTCCGCGCCGCCCGTAATGACGGCATCGGCACGCCCGAGAACAAGCTGATCATAGGCACTGCCGATGGCATGCAGGGCCGAAGCGCAGGCGCTGGTGGAAACGACATTGATGCCCTTCGCACCGGTAAATATGGCTACCTGACCGGGCGCCATATTGGAAATCAGCATGGGAATATAGAAGGGGGAAACTCGGTTGGGGCCGGAAGTACGCAATTTTTCATGGAAATCTTCAATGGTCTTGAGGCCGCCGAGACCGACGCCGAGTACCACGCCCACGCGATGAGCATTGCTCTCGTCGATCTTGAGACCGGAATCAGCCATGAGCTGCATTCCCGCACAGACGGCGAACTGGCAGAACCTGTCCATCTTGCGGCACTGTTTGGCGGGAATGAATTCCTCCGGCTTGAAATCCTTAACTTCGCCCGCGATATGCGTAGGAAATTCGGTGGAATCAAACTGAGTGATGTGACCAATGCCGGACTTGCCGGCAAGGAGGGCCTCCCAGCTGCTCTCAAGGTTGCTACCCAGAGGCGTGATGGCGGAAAGGCCGGTGATGACAATGCGCTTACGATCCACGCGGAACAACTCCATAATAAAGGTGACGGAAAAATGTCCCCTGCCCGAAAGAAACGCGAATACCGCCGGAAAAAATCCGCCACCTCCGTCCGGAAGATCGGAAAGGCGGCATGCTCCGCAGGCCTCTCCTCCTGCGGAAGGCGCTGTCAGGGAACCGTCTCGGCCCGGAACGATCACGAGCCTTCAGAGTAAATTTGCCCTGTCGGGCTGCGCTCCTCTTTCCAGAGATGTTCTCCGGAAGAGCACATATGTCCGCTGCCGCGGCACCGAGTGATCCGCACTCATGCGAAATCGCTCTAAACTCAAATACGCCGGGGAACACGAAGCTCCCCGGCATCTTCATGAAAACAAGATGATAGGAAGTAAAAAAATTACTTCTGCTTGCTTTCAATATAGTTGATGGCGTCCTTGACCTTCAGGATCTTCTGGGCGTCTTCATCGGCGATTTCCACGCCGAAAGCTTCTTCGAAGGCCATGATGAGCTCGGTAAGATCAAGAGAGTCGGCACCCAGATCTTCGATGAAGGAAGCTTCGGGAGTCACTTCTTCTTCAGAAAGCTGAAGCTGTTCGACGATGATCTGCTTAACTTTATCTTCAACGGCGGCCATGGTTCCCTCCAGGGGGTGTTTCAGGTTTTCTAGTTCCGGCCGGAAACGAGCGTCCGGCATTACCAACGACAGGGGAAAAATGCCTGTTTCTCTCCTTGCAATATCAGGAAGAGACCGGCATATTAACAAATATCCTCAGCAGTACAGGCCGCCGTTGACGGCTATGACCTGTCCGGTGATGTACGCGGCCTTATCCGAGGCAAGAAAAGCCACGGCGTCCGCCACATCCTGCGCTGAACCGAGACGACCAAGCGGAATGGCCGAAACATAGGCCTTTCTCACATCTTCGGCAAGAGATGCCGTCATGTCCGTCTCGATGAACCCCGGAGCTACGGCATTGACGGTCACCGAGCGGCTGCCGAGTTCTTTTGCGGCAGATTTGGTCATGCCTATGAGTCCCGCCTTGGCGGCAGCATAGTTGATCTGACCGGCATTGCCCATCTGACCGACGACGGAGGAAATGTTGATGATGCGGCCGGCACGCTGGCGGGTCATGATCTTTGCCGCCTCGCGCAGGAAGAGAAAAGCTCCGCGCAGATTGGTATTGATCACGGCGTCGAAATCCTCGTCCTTCATGCGCAGGACAAGAGTATCACGCGTAATGCCGGCATTGTTCACCAGCACGGAAAGATGAACCTTTCCCTTGATTTCTTCGGCAAAGAAGCGGCTTACGGCCTCGGAATCGCCCGAGTCCAGACAGAACGCGCGGGCGCTGCCGCCGGCAGCTTCGATGTCGGCCACGGTCTGCTGTGCAGCTTCCGGACGGCTCACATAAGTGAAGTATATCTGATACCCTGCAGCTGCCAAGGTAAACGCCACAGTACGGCCTATGCCGCGGGAACCGCCGGTGATCAGCGCGGTAGGGGTAAGATCGCTCATGCTCATGCTCCTCTGATTGGGAGAATACTAAGCGTTTTCCGGGGAAATGACAACGAAGAAACTAGGCCAGCAGCGCAGAACCCCAGGTCATGCCTCCGCCGAAACTCGTCAGCAGAACCTTCATTCCCGGTCTGAGGATTCCGGCGCGACGCGCGTCCTCCATGGCTACGGGAAGCGTGGCCGCCGACGTGTTGCCGTAATGCTGTACATTGGCAAAGACACGACTCTCATCCATACCCAGCCGTTCGCCCACGGCCTTGATGATCCTGAGGTTTGCCTGATGGGGAATGAAAAGATCGAGATCTTCCAGAGCAATGCCGTTCCCCTCAAGAATGCGCAGGCTCTCTTCGGCCATGCTCCGGACGGCGTGCTTGAACACGGCCATGCCCTGCATGGAAATGAACCATTCCGGTCCCACGACATCCCCCTCGCTGATGCGGCAGGCGGACCCTCCGCCGATCTTGATGAGTTCGCTGAGCGAGCCGTCGGAAGAACAGACGACGTCGCGTACGCGCCACAGCGCCCCCTTGTCGGAGGACCGCAGAACCACAGCCCCGGCGGCATCGCCGAAAAGCACGCATGTGGAACGATCGGTAAAATTGGTGCGCCTGCTCAGAGCCTCCGTGGCGACAAGCAGCACAACGGCATCGGGATGACTCTCGACGGTATTTCTTGCAAGTTCCAGCCCATAGACAAAGCCGGTGCATGCCGCGTTGAAGTCGAAGCACATGACGTCCCCGCGGCGGCCGTCCGCGGAGGAGAGGCCGAGCTTGCCGGCGATGACGCAGGCCGTGCTGGGACAAAGATAGTCGGGAGTGCATGTGGCCACGAAAATGTGCGTGACCTCTTCCGGAGAAATGCCGGCCATATCCAGGGCCGCACGGGCCGCGCTCACGCCGATGTCGGAAGCATTGACGCCGTCTTCGAGAACATGGCGTTCCTTGATTCCCGTTCTGGTGGTGATCCATTCATCGGAAGTATCCACCAGCTTTTCCAGATCCTGATTGGTCATGATGCGGGGAGGAATGCAGGAGCCAAGTCCACAAATATAGCAGGGATGATTCATGAGGGAGTCCGGAAACAGCCGCAGACATGGCGGCAGTCATTCCTATTTGAGAGGAGAACAGGGGCCGTAAGACCCCGTCTCCGAAAGAAGCCGCGCATTTTCCACACAGGGACGAAGCGGCTGATAGGTGCGTCTGATCAGATCAACGGTACTTACATCCTGGCAGAGCACACTGTACGGCCACAAGACTGACATGGACGGTTTCCCTGCCCGGAAAACGGACGGAAAAACATGTCGGAAACTGTCCGAAGACGGTCTCGGTTGCATTTCAACGAAGAAATGCTCAGGGCACCTTGTCACGTCAGGCGACGAACATACGCCGCCATCCATACCAGCCGCACAGTCCGCCTAAGAAGCGTTCCGTGCGGTGAAAACATGATACTCGCTAGACGCTGCGTCCGTAGCTCGTCAGCTCCTCATTGGCGCTGATCGTTTCCACAAGACGCTGCTGCGTTCCCTTGACCACATAGGTGTTGGCCATGGTCACTGCACTGGTGATGGCCTTGGGATTGGACTTTCCGTGACATACGATGGCGATGCCCTTCAGTCCGAGCAGAGGAGCACCTCCGTATTCGGCATAATCCACCATCTTCTTGAAGTTCTGAAACGCCTTCATGGAAAGGAACGCGCCGAGCTTGGGAAGTACCCCGTTGTTCAGAAGTTCCCGTTTGAGAAGATGCGTCAGCGAAGAAGCCAGACCTTCACTCAGCTTGAGTGCAATATTGCCCACGAAACCATCACAGACCGCGACATCGATATTACCGGTAAACAGATCCCTGCCCTCGGCATTACCAATGAAATTGAGATTGGAGGCCTGCTTGAGCAGCTCATAGCTGTTTTTAACAAGCGTATTGCCCTTTCCCTCTTCCTCGCCGATGCTCAGAATGCCAACACGCGGATCCTCATATCCGAGGATGTCCTTGACGAAGGTGGCTCCCATGAGTCCGAACTGGAAAAGATGATGAGGACGACACTCCACGTTGGCTCCCACGTCCAGAAGAAGCATGGGAGACTTTTCCGTAGGGATCACGGAAGCCAGCGCAGGTCGTTCCACCCCGGGAATGCGCCCGAGAATGAACATGCCGCAGGCATAGGCAGCACCGGAGTGCCCGGCACTGATGAAAGCGTCGGCCTGGCCCTGGCGAACCAGTCTGCAGGCCACCTGCATGGAAGAATCCTTTTTGGTACGCAGGATCTCAGAGGGCTTGTCGGTCATCTCCACCAGCTGCGTGGCATTGACAATCTCATACAGCTCCCCCTCCTCTGCCTGAGCGGAAAGTCCGGCAATGGTCTTGCGGATTTCCTCCTCGATACCGACAAGGATTACTTTGGAGCCCGTGTTCCGAGCAGCCTGAAGAGCGCCGGGAACAACTACGGAGGGACCGAAGTCCCCGCCCATAGCGTCCACGGCGAGTCTTGCGCGATTACTGCTCATCGCTCGCTGCAGGTTCAACCTGACGGCCATCATACTTGCCGCAGGAAGGGCAGACGCTGTGAGGCTTGGTGGGAGCGCCGCAGGAGCAGTAGATGACGGTGGGCTTGGCCACGCGATCATGAGAACGACGCATGCACTTTCTGGAGTGGGACTTTTTGTTCTGCTGAACGGCCATATTGTTTCTCCTTATCGCGGAAACGGGGGGGAGTCATCCCTGATGTTTCACTTTCAGTTGACGCAGAGCAGCCAGCCGCGGATCACCGCTGTCGCGGGAACAGCCGCAGGCACCTTCATTAAGATTCTTGCCGCACACGGGGCAGAGACCCCGGCAGTCCGGCCTGCAGAGAGGCTTCACCGGCAGTGCCAGCGAAAATTCCTCCCACAAAAGCGATGCCAGATCAAGAAAAGGCGCACCGCCTTCCCAGGTCACGACACATTCATCCAGAAGCCCGGCAGATTCCCCCTCTTCTGGTTCGGTTCCGACGGCTCCGGGATACTCCTCGAATTCGTCGAAGCTCTGGTTCAGCACCACAAGAGTTTCTTCCATGCAACGATTGCACGGCATGGACACAGTGCCTCTGATGGTACCGCGAAGCAGACAACCGTCCTGCTGCGGAAGTATAAAAACATCCGCAACGACAGGCTCAACTATGCGGCATGACAGACCATATTCCTCAGCAGGCTGCTTCCATACCGTTTCGTCGGAGACGGTAAGAGAGCACCCCTCCGGGCCTATCTCATTCAGTGCAATGTGCTTAAGATCCATGCCTTACCTCTGGAAACATGACAAAATACCTACGGGACCATTCTTTGTCAAGTGTGCAGTGACCTGCCACGGATGAAAAAGCGGGTCCGCATTCCGGCGAACCGTGATCTTTCCTTGTAGAAAAAGGAAAAAAAACGGAAAGATCGCATGAGGCAAGGCTCTGAACGAAGCATGTCAGACAAGATCCTCGTTCTCCGCATGGGGAAAGACCACGGCATCCCCTCATGTCGGCATCGACGCCTTTCTACTTTTTGACTGCCTTTTCACTCAGCACCATGGCGTCATACAGACCATATCCGTCCAGCTTCCGGCGAAGCACCTGAAGATCCGCCTTGCTGCCACGCATGAGCACCTGCACATAATACCACGTGGTGCGACTTGTCTTTGTCTGGGTGCGTCTGGCCTTCAGTCCGTCCTTGACCAGTCTGTCGTACAGCGCCTGAGCCTGCTTGGACTCCTTGAAGGCCGCCACCCGCAGCACATAATCGTACTGGGGTTCCTTCGGCTTCTGCACTTCTTGTTTCGGTTTCTCCGGCACCGCCGTCCGCGCGGGCGCCTGCGTCACTGCAGGATCCCTTTCGGCTTCTGAAAGCACACCGCCTGCGGCGTCGCTTTTCAGGCTGGTCATAAACTGAAGTTCTTCCTTGGGAAGAATCTTTTCCTGCTCTTCCGTCTTACCTTCATCGGATGCGGGTTCTTCGGCAAGAAGAGTGTCCAGCTCCAGCGCCTGAGGCAGAGGCATGCTGCTGCGCCCCACGATGACACCGGAAAGAAAACTGAATCCGAGAAGCACCAGCGCAAGTACGCTCATGGTCACAAGCGCTGAAGGGGTGATGTTGACGCGCCAGGCAAAGAATCCACGGTTGTCTGCCCGGGATTCGGAACGCGTGTATCCGCTTCTGCGGGAAGAAGACTCGCCTTCCGCCGCGGCCGAAGAGGTCGCGGCGTCCGAGCTTTCCTCCGATGCGAAGAAAAAACTCTGCCGTCGTTCGCGGTCGCTGTTTTTCTTCGCGCTGGAGGAGGAACTGCGATAAAAGGCGTTTGCCATGACTACATGGATTCCGGAGCGCTGACGCCGAGCAGCTCAAGACCGTTGGCGATGACTACGCTTACGGCGCGCAGCAGCGCCAGGCGGGCCTTCATCAGGGTCTCATCGTCTCCGCTCAGCACGGGGTTATTGGCGTAATAGCTGTGCAGTCTGCCCGACAGTTCCATAAGATAGAAGCTGATGGGGTGCGCGGCGCGGGCACGGGCGGCATCCTCCACGACATTGCGGAAACGTTCCGCTTCACGCAGAAGAGCCAGATCGTCCGCGGAAGTCAGCACCTTGAGCATGTCCGAAGTGCTGTGTTCAGGCAGTACTACGCCCCGATCGGCAGCGCGACGGAGAAGTGCGGCGACACGGGCATGGGCGTACTGCACATAGTACACGGGATTTTCCATGTTGCGCTGCTTCACGAGGTCCAGATCGAAATCCAGAGGACTGTCGCTCTTGCGGGAAAGGAACATGTAGCGGGCGGCATCCGTACCGACGTCGTCCAAGACTTCACGCAGCGTGACGAATTCACCGGAACGAGTGGACATGGCCACGGGTTCACCGCCGCGCATGAGGTTCACCATCTGGATGAGTACCACATGAAAATCCTTTTCCGGATCATGCTTCATGCAGGTGACGGCAGCCTTCATACGGGGCACATAGCCGTGATGATCGGCTCCCCAGACGTCGATGCATTCATCGAATCCGCGCTCGAACTTGTTGGCGTGATAGGCGATGTCGGAGGCAAAGTACGTCAGATAACCGTCGCTCTTGCGAAGCACGCGGTCCTTGTCGTCCCCGAACTGCTGCGTTGCCAGCCAGACGGCGTTGTCCTTGTCGTATACGAGCCCCATGGCACGGAGCTTGTCGAAGGCTTCCTCAACCTTGCCCGCATCAACGAGGCTTTTTTCCGAGAACCATACCTGATGCTCCACCCGAAATTCCCTCAGATCCTCCTTGATGCCTGCCAGGATGGTGGCGCAGGCATACTCATAACAGAGATCCTTGGCTTCGGCTTCGGCTTTTTCCGGCAACGAGGGATCCTTCTCCAGCATTTCCCGCGCGATATCACGGATATAATCGCCGTGATACCAGCCCTTGGGATCCTCGGGATATACCACGGGCAGATTGCAGATCTCGCGCATTCGCAGATATACGGAGTCGCCGAGAAGGCGCATCTGACGACCGGCGTCGTTGATGTAGTACTCCGTGGAGACGTCATATCCGGCAAAACGCAGCAGTCTGGTCAGCGAATCGCCTACGGCGGCTCCGCGTCCGTGACCGATATGCAGCGGTCCGGTAGGGTTGGCGGAAACATACTCCACGACGATGCGACGGCCGTTGCCGTTCTTCGAGGAGCCGAACATACGGCCCTGCTCCTCGATTTCACCGACAACCTCATGCCAGAACGTCGGAGCAAAGGTGATGTTGATGAAGCCGGGACCGGCCGTTTCCACTGAAACGAGTCCGGGAAGGCGTTCTTCCAAAGCAGCCGTGATCTTTTCGGCCACGACACGGGGCGCAGCCTTGGCCTGTCTGGCAAGAACCATGGCGAGATTGGTGGCCAGATCGCCGTGACCGGCCTCTCTGGGAATTTCCAGAACGGCCTTTTCCGGCCATTCCCAGCCGTTCAGGGCCACGATGTCCCTAAGAGCCTTTTCAATGAGAAGTATGTCGCGCATCGTTATCCTTCAAATGCATCCACGGCGTCTTTGTTGGGGATATGAACGGTGGTGTAGCTGCCGTCCGCCACGTCGGCGGCCACAAGAATCGGGCGAACCATGCGGGTAAGCACGCCCTGAGGACCAAATTCCACCCAGCGCCGCACACCGTCTCTCCACTGATTGGCAATGGTGTCGACCCAGCAGACGGACGAGGTCATCTGACGGCGCACGGCGCTGTGCAGGGACTCCGCATCGCGCAGAGGCTCACCGTTGACATTGGAATAAATGGGGAAGGATGCGTCATGCCAGTCCTGCTTGTCCAGAAGCTTGGAGAACTCCGCGGAAGCTTCGGCCATCATGGGCGTATGGAAGGCTCCGCTGACAGCCAGAGGAAAACCCTTGGCACGCGGATTCTCCGCCTTGAGCCGTTCGGCGGCGGCTTCCACGGCTTCGCGATGACCGCTCAGCACGAACTGGAGCGGCGTGTTCTTGTTGGCCACGCGCACCAGTTTACCCGTACTCTCCGAAACCTGTCTGGCCACGTTTTCCACCTGTTCCTGCGTGAGGCGGATCATGGCGCACATGGTTCCGATATGCTCCGGATCCACGTCGGCCATGAGACGTCCCCGCAGGGAGACGAGTTCGAGCACCTTGTCCACGTCGAGCACGCGGGCCGCGGCCAGGGCGCTGAACTCGCCCAGGCTGTGTCCTGCGGCACAGGCCGGAGAAAGACGATCGCAAACGCTCAGCCACAGGGCCAGATTCACCACGGTGATGGCGGGCTGAAGATTGCGGGTTTCCGCCATGAGCGTGGCGTCGTCACTGTCCCAGTATATCTCGCGCAGAGGCAGTCCGCTGATGCTTTCCGCCTTCTTCCAAAGATCCATGATATCGGAAGACGCCTCGGCAAGACGCCTTCCCATGCCAGATGCCTGCGACCCCTGACCGGGGAACAGGATGGCGGTCTGAACACTGTTCATTCCATACTCCCTGATGGATTATGGGTCATACCACACGGGCCGCCGCCTGCCGGCGGAGACACCGTCTTCTAGTCGTACCGGACGGAGCTGAACTTCATCAGGCGGTCCCAGTTGTGATGGGACTCTATGTAGCGGAACGTACCGGTTTTGGCGCGAATCACCAGAGAATGGGTGACGGCGCCCCGACCGGAATAGCTCACTCCGCCGAGGAAGGTTCCGCCGGAAATGCCGGTGGCAGCGAAAAAGGCGTCATCGGCGCGGATGATGGAATCAACGGTGAGAATCTCATCCAGTCTGGTCCCTTCCGCGATCATGGCCTCTCGCTCGGCGTCGGACTGCGGGTCGAAACGACCGAACATCTGACCACCCACACCCTTGATGGCGCAGGCGGAAATGACGCCTTCCGGCGTTCCGCCGGTTCCCATCATGACATCGACGTCCACGCTGGGATCGGCCACCATGAGGGAGCCGGCCACATCGCCGTCGGTGTGAAGAGTGATGCGGGCGCCGGTCTTGCGGATTTCCTCGATGAGACCCTTGTGACGGGGCTTGTCGAGCACGAACACCACGAGATCGTTGATATCCTTGCCCACGGCACGGGCCACGGCATGAAGATTGTCGGACACGGGGGCGTCGATGTCCACCACGTCGCGGGCTTCCCGGCCCACCACAAGTTTTTTCATGTAATAGCTGGAGCCGGGATTGTACATATACCCCGACTTGCACGCACCTATGACGGCGATGGCATTGGGACGGCCGAGAGCCAGCAGATTGGTTCCTTCCACGGGATCCACGGCGATGTCGATGGCCGGCCCCGTACCGTCGCCGACTTCCTCACCGTTGTACAGCATGGGAGCCTTGTCCTTTGCTCCTTCGCCGATGATGACGCGCCCCTTGATGGCAAGGGAGTCAAAAGAAAGGCGCATGGCGTCCACTGCCGCACCGTCGCCGTCTTCTTTGGCACCCTTTCCCAGCCAGCGGGCTGCGGAAAGCGCTGCCGATTCCGTTACTCGAAGCAGTTCAAACGCCAGATTTTTTTCAGGAGCCTGCATATCTTCCTCCCTCGGCAAGGGGCTTTTACATAAAAAAGGCCGTTCTCAGGCCGCAATGAACCAAGTATAGCCGAGCAAGCATTTTTCATCAAGCGTAAAGGCAGGGACGTAAAGATGACTCCCCCTCCGTGAAACGTCTTGTAAAGATGCGGCGGCGACCGTCCGTCAAGGATGAAAAAAGGAGGAACAGCTTCCTGCCGAGGTCCGATACAGGGCATATCGCTCAAAGACGCCCGTCCGGCATATCCATGCCCTCCGTCTCCTTTCTTTCCGGACAAGGGAGGAGAAAGCGGCCCCGGTCAAATCTGCGGAAGCCTTCACCCCTGGCGGATGAAGGCTTCCGACGTCTCAATGATAAAGATCCGGATCCGACGGCATGACATCCCAGCGGATCTTGCCGGCACTTTTCTTGCGTCGACGAAGCAGCACATAGAAGGCTCCAGCGCCTCCGTCTTCCTGACGTGCCGTGCAGAAGGCCAGCACCACGCGCTTGAAGGGATCCTGCGTGAGCCACTGCTGAACACGGGCACGCAGAACAGGGACGCCGTTCAGGGAATTGAGTCCGCGACCGGTGACGACGAGAACCGTAGAT
>CALUTB010000029.1 GCA_944323575.1 uncultured Mailhella sp.
GGAAGAAATCTGTCGCCTGCTTCAGAAGCTGGTTCCTTCCTGGAAGGGCATCACCATGGAACGGATGCGCAAGTCGCCTACCGTGACATGGCCGCTTTTCGCCGAAGGCGACAAGGAGCGGACGGGTACGGTGTTCACTGAGGGCAAGCTTCTCACGCCTACCGGCAAAATGGCGGTAAAGGACAGGGTGTTCGGCGGCATCGACCGCTGGGATTATCCCAAGGGACACCCCAGCGGAAAGGACGGCAAGAAGGATTTTCCTCTTATCCTTACGCAGGGCAAGCAGCTCTGGCACTGGCAGCAGACCATGACCAACTTTGCCAAGTCCATGGCGCAGTTCTCCAACGGCCGTTTCGTGCAGGTCAATCCCAAGACCGCGACGGAACTCGGACTGAAGCAGCGTGACCGCGTGATGCTCGAAACCACCATGGGCGGTATCGAGTGCTGGGTGGACATCACGGAAAATGTGCTCCCCGGAGCCGTGTTCACTCCCGCAAACTGCTGCCGTACCACGCCGCTGAAGGAAAACCAGAGTGATTCCATCTGCGACATCCTCCCGAATTACTGGGATCGCATTTCTGCACAGCACAACTGTACGGGATGCCGCCTGAGAAAAATATGAGAGGTCATCATGGCTCGATATGTCATGGTCATTGATTCTGAAAAGTGCATGAACTGCAAGGCGTGCATCATTGCCTGTCAGCAGCGCAACCATGTGCCCTACGGCATTTCCCGCAACTGGGTGCATGAAACGGACAGCGACAGCTCTCCCTGCGGTTCCAAATTCCAGCCCGGTGCCTGTATGCATTGCGACGATCCTTCCTGCGTGCGCGCATGCCCCACGGGTGCCACTTGGAAGGCTGCGGACGGTACCGTGGAAATCGATCGTTCCCGCTGCATCGGCTGCGGAAGCTGCATCGAAGCCTGTCCGTATCATGCAAGGTTCCGTCATCCTGTTACCGGTACGGCCGACAAGTGCGACTACTGTCACGGAAGCACTCCCGGTCAGACTCCGGCATGCGTGGCTGTCTGCCCCGTACATTGCCGTATCTTCGGGGACGCCGACGATCCTTCCTCGGAAGTGGCGAAGGTCCTTGCTTCCCGCAAGGCCGTGCACATCATTCCTGTGGGCAGCGGCGCGAAGCCTACGCTGACGTATCTTGACACCACGACCCCTGCGGAACTGCCCGCCGGCAATACCGTCAGCCATCCCGTGGATACCATGCGGCCTCTGGCCAAGGGCGTCACCTGGGTGGGAGGTCTTGTTCTGGCGGCTCTGACGGGCACGTTCGTGCGTCAGCTTGTCAAGTCTTCCGAAAAGGAAGACGAGGAAATTGCGGCGGAAAAGAAGGCTGCTTCCTCTGCCGACAAGCATGAAAAGGAGGACAATGCATGATCCGGCGACATTCCCGCTCTGCGATGTTCATGCACTGGTTTAACGCCATCTGCTGGATTTTCCTGCTCTTTTCCGGTTTTGCCCTGCTTGCCGGAGAAATGCAGCCGGTCGGGCAGTGGTGGAGAAATCTCTGGGTAGGGATTTTTGGCGACAGAGGTCTTCTGGTGGCCCATCTTGCGGTTGGAACCATTTGGGTCGCCGTATATGTTCTGTACATTCTGCTTTTCTGCCGAAGGGAGGTTCTGCCTTTCCTGCGTGAAGTCACCACATTCCACATGAAAAGCGACATTGAGTGGTGCATGAAAAAGGGACTCTGGCTGGTTGTAGGTCCGAAGAGGACCATGAAGATGGGCATTGATCCCACGCTTCCTCCCCAGGGCTTCTATAATGCCGGTCAGCGCATGGTCGCCGTCATCGCCGTGATTGCCAGCGTCGGTCTTGCCGTGACCGGTGTGGTCATGGGATTCTTTTCCGGCAATGTCGATTACGCCGTGTCGGAAACCGTCCTGCAGTGGTGCATCTTCATCCACTTCTGCTGTGCCGGAATCATGGCCATCTTCCTGCCGGTACATATCTATATGGCAGCACTGGCTCCCGGCGAAGGTCCGGCTCTGCGCTCCATGTTCACTGGTTTTGTTCCCGAACATCATGCCGAACATCATAATCCGCTCTGGTATGCCTCGCTGAAGAAAAACAGCTGAAAAGCCCGTCTTGGATACTGAAATGAAAGGGCGAAGTCGAAAGACTTCGCCCTTTTCGTATATCGGATGGATGAACTGTCGTGATGGTCAGAGCCTCTCTGTCCGGACCTTTATAAAAAACGGACGCTCGAATTTTCCCCATCTTGTTCGGAAAAGTTTTGTCTTGCCGGGTATATGAGGAGCGATGACGGAGAATGCGGCAAAAGCCTGGCAGCGCTGCTGGAGTTCCGGAAAGGCTTTGCAGACGTTGCGGATCAGCGAACGATCAGATCGTCAAGAAAGGGAAAGCGCTTTCTTTCCTTTTTCCATTGTTCTGCCGTCATAAGGTAAAAAATATGCCTTGAGAGTCTGTGATCCGGAGGGAGGGCAGGGTGGTTGAAATCCTTTTCAGGATGGTGTTCCATGCCCAGCCGCTGCATCACCCGCTCGGAAGGGGTGTTCGTGACGGCGGTAAAACTGCAGATGCTTTTCATGCCCAGTCTGGAAAAGCCGACTTCCAGCGCAGTGGCGGCGGCTTCCGTAGCAAAGCCGTGTCCCCAGCAGTTTTTGTGCAGCCTCCAGCCGATTTCCACCAGAGAAGAATCAAAGGAGGGCACGTTCAGGCCGACGAATCCGGCAAAGTCGGTAACGCCAGGTATTTCCAGGGCCAGCAGTCCGAAGCCCTGCTTTCTGGTTCGTGTCTGTATGGACTCGGCCAGAGCATCGCTTTCTTCCGCCGTGAGCACGGAAGGAAAATGCCGCATGACGTCATGATCGGCATTGAGTGCCCGGAAGGCGGGAATATCCGTCTCTTTCCAGGGCCGGAGCATAAGGCGGGGCGTCTGAATGAACATGATGACTCCTGATCGGAAGCGCGCCGAAATTCTGCCGGATGATCTCCGAGGACAGAAGGGCACGGCGGCTTTGACATAAGGTGGCTGCAGCGTGCTTCTCGGGATGGCGTCAGGCCATCACAATGTCGGCAAACACGGCGTCGACGGCTTTGGCAAGATCGTTCGGAGCAATAATGAACTGCAGCCCCCGCTGTCCTGCCGAGACGTATATCCTGTCGAACAGGATGGCCGATTCATCGATGCATACGGGATAGGGCTTTTTGGTTCCTACGGGAGAGCAGCCTCCACGGATGTAGCCCGTCAGCGGAAGAACTTCCTTGAGCGGCACCATTTCCACACTTTTGTCATGAAAAACGGCAGCAAGTTTTTTCAGATTGAGTTCGGCATTGCCGGGAATGACGGCCAGAGCAATGCCGTTCGGATGTCCTCGTGTAACGAGCGTTTTAAAAACGCAGGAAGGATCGACACCCATGCCCTCAGCAACATGAGTAGCAGAAAGGTCATCAATATCAACAGGATAAGTGTTAAGTTCGTAGGGAATGCCCAGTTTGTCGAGTGTGCGGGCGGCATTGGTTTTCTTGACCGTACTCATAAAATCTCCCTGTGACGTCCTGTACGGGGCGCAGTTCGTCATACAACGATGGTATTCTTTTATCCGTAAACAGGTGGGATGTACAGAGGTAGGATTCGAAGGGGAGATATTTCTATTCACAAAAAAAGAAAAAAAGGCTATACTTATACGTCCTTCTGCGTGAAGGACGTATTTTTTCCCGCAAAAGGCGGGTGGAGAGAAGCATGGCGGAGCCAATTATCAGAATCTGCAATCTGGAAAAGAGATTCCAGAGCAAAAATTCTGAAGTCTATGCCCTGAAGGGCATCAATCTTGATATCTATCAGGGTGATATTTTTGGTATCATCGGCAGAAGCGGTGCCGGAAAATCCACGCTGGTCCGCTGCATAAACATGCTGGAGAGGCCGACCGGAGGACAGGTGTTGTTCGAAGGCAGGGATCTCTGCCGGCTCGACGACAGACAGCTGAGACATGCCCGACGCTCCATGGGCATGATTTTTCAGCAGTTCAACCTGCTCATGCAGCGGACTGCCATGGAGAACGTCTGTTTTCCCTTGGAACTTGTGGGTACTGCGAAGGTCAAGGCTCGTCAGCGTGCCGCAGAACTGCTGGAACTGGTGGGACTTTCCGACAGAATGAATTCTTATCCTTCCCAGCTTTCCGGCGGTCAGAAGCAGCGCGTCGCCATTGCCAGAGCCCTTGCTTCCGATCCCAAGGTGCTGCTCTGCGATGAGGCCACGTCCGCTCTTGATCCGAGCACGACGGAGTCCATCCTCGCGCTTATCAAGGACATCAATCGTCGACTCGGCATCACCGCCGTCATCATCACGCATGAGATGAGCGTCATTGAAAAGATATGCAGTCATGTCGCCATCATCGCGGGGGGAAAAATCGCTGAAACGGGACCTGTTGAAGAAGTGTTCTATCATCCGCGCACCGAGGCTGCAAGAACCATGGTCATACCTGAAGCCATCAAACCCGAAAAGCTTCCGCAGGAGCGGGTGGTGCGCATCGTCTTCAATGGAAGCAGCACGCTTGAACCTGTCATAGGCAATATGATTCTCGACTGTGGAAAGCCTCTCAGCATTTTGTATTCCGACCTGCGCGAAATCGACGGCGTCGTCTGCGGACAGATGGTCATGCAGTTGCCGGACGACAAGATCGCCTGTGAACGTATTCGTGCCTTTGCCGCCTCTCGCGGTCTTGAACTGGAGGATATGACCCGTGTTTGATATGCAGCTTGTGGAAATGCTGTGGGAGGGCGTACTCGATACCCTGTACATGACCGTGGTTTCCACGGTGCTTTCCTATGCTTTCGGCATGGTGATGGGCGTGCTTCTTGTCATCTGCCGCAGGGATGGTATTGCGCCTCGCCCGCTGTTCTATGCCGTTCTCGACATGGTGGTGAACCTGACCCGGTCCTTCCCCTTCCTCATTCTGATGATTGCGGTTATCCCCTTTACCCGTTTTCTTGTGGGAACGACCATCGGAAACAACGCTACGGTGGTTCCTCTCGTGATCGCCGCAGCTCCGTTTGTGGCCAGACTCATTGAGTCGTCCCTGCTTGAAGTCGACAGTGGCGTCGTGGAAGCCGCCCAGTCCATGGGCGCCTCCACCTGGCAGATCATCGTCAAGGTTCTGTTGCCGGAGGCATTGCCCTCCCTGCTGAACGGCAGCGCCGTGGCGGCCATCACCATCCTCGGCTATTCGGCCATGTCCGGAGCCGTAGGCGGCGGCGGTCTCGGCAAGCTCGCCATCATGTACGGCTACAACAGATATCAGACGGATATCATGTTTGCCACCATCATTCTTCTGATCGTCATTGTTCAGTTGTTCCAGATGCTGGGCAACTGGGCGACGAAGCGCTTTGACAAGCGAGTCTTCTAATTGGTGCTGTGCACCGGAACATTGTGAGGTTTTCATGAAACTCTGCCCCGTTCTTTTTTCGGCGCTGCTTTCCGTCGCGTTTGCAGGAGCTTTTTTCCCGGCCGAGGCCGCCGAGGTCAAGGTTGGAGCTTCCCCCACCCCCCATGCCGAAATTCTCCAGGCCGCCATCCCGCTGATGAAGGCCAAGGGTCATGATCTCAAGATCGTCGAATATGCCGACTACGTTCAGCCCAACATGGCGCTTGACGCCGGTGAACTTGATGCCAATTACTTCCAGCATCAGCCCTATCTTTCCGACTTCAACAAGGAAAAGGGTACGAAGCTGGTTTCCATCGCGTCCGTGCACTATGAACCTTTCGGCATCTATGCCGGAAAGGCCAAGTCTCTCAAGGATGTCAAGAAGGGGGCCGTCGTGGCGGTTCCCAATGATACCACCAATGAGGCCCGTGCTCTTCAGCTTCTTCAGGCCAATGGCCTGATCAAGCTGAAGGATGATGCCGGTCTTACGGCGACCCGTCGCGACATCGTGGAAAATCCCTATGATCTGAAGATCGAGGAACTGGAAGCCGCTCAGCTTGTTCGTTCCCTGCCCGACGTGGACATTGCCACCATCAACGGCAACTATGCCATTCTCGGCGGTCTGAAGGTCAAGGATGCGCTTGCTGCAGAAACTGCTGACTCCATTGCCGCCACTACGTACGCCAACATTCTGGCTGTCCGCGAAGGGGATGAACAGAGACCGGAACTGCAGGCGCTTGCAGAAGTGCTGAAGAGCGATGAGATCAGGAACTTCATGAATGCCAAGTACGAAGGCGCGGTAGTTCCCGCTAAGTAAGACTCCGGGGGCGAAAATCCGGAACGGTTGCGACGACTGTTCCGGATGCCGTTCCAGGACCATCGTTTTCTTTAAAAGGCTTTCGTGCCTTGCAGGAAGAATGTTTTTTCAGGCCGGTTCGAGATGTCCGGACCGGCTTTGCTTTATTTTATGAGAAAGCAGATACGGCCGGGGAAAATTTCTGTCATGCGCCTTCGATAGGAACCCGCCTCAGGATCATTGAACGATCGTACCTTGCTGTAGTTGCGTGATATTGAGCAGACTGCCCGGCAACGTCCTTCTTCTGGTATGAAGATGGAGATAAAGAAGAAAACCGGATGCCGTCCGGAAAGAGATATGTGATCCTAGGTCGGAAATATGTCTGCAGAGCAACAGAAAGAACAGGCAGAAGACGTCGTCTTTTCTCATCTTTCGCACAGCGTTTCATGGCCGTGAAAAAACGGTGCTCCGTTCGGGGAGACCGACCGGAGCACCGGATGAAACGCAAAAAAGCAGAATGCTATTTTTCTTCGCTCGTGGGATTCTGAGGATGGCAGGGGCGGCATCCTTGGAATTCGGGGTGCTCCTGACTCAGGTTGCGGTGGCATCCGAAGCAGGAACGCATGGATTCCCGGCTGTGGAAGGCCATGAAGCGGCTTTCAGTTTCGTTGCTTCTGCCCCGTATGGTATGGCAGCCCTCGGCGGCGCTGCAGGATGCATAGGGCGACTTCTCTTCCGAGGGGCTGTAGTGGCAGATGGCGCAGCGCGGCTTGTGATGGCAGGTATCGCAGGCCACGTCTCTGTGGGACGAATGATTGAAGGTTACCGCCATGCTGGGGGATATTTCGCCGCCAAGCACGATGGGACTGGTCGGAAACTTGATTTTTTCCTTGAAGTTCTGAGCCTGTGCCGGTGTACACCAGGCAAGGGTTGCAAGAAGGGTGAGGGTAACGAGCGATCTCATGCGCAGCCTCCCGTGAGTGATGGGAATGCCCGGAGGCATATGTCTACTAGAACTGATTCCAGAAAGAAGGTTTGAGCGGCATCAGGCCTTTTCGGGCAGCAACGATGTCCATGTACATCATGCCGAGAGCCATGGCGTCCATGTCGGGAATGTCTCCGCGTTCCCGCAGATCCACGGTGGGACAGTAACTTCTGCATTTCGTGCACCAGTCAATGCGTTCTCCCTGACTGTTTTCGCTTTCCCGCAGGAATTCCATGACGCCGGAACCTTCCTGCCCGCAGGACGGACAGGCTCCGCGTCTGAAATGCCATTCGGTTCCGCACAGGGAGCAGTGCAGATGTTTCTTTCCGCCGCCGCCGGCAAGAAAGGCGTTCTTTTCGTCAAAGACGCGTCTGTCCAGATAGGCGATGGAAGGATAGCTGCCGCACACGGGACAGAATCCCTGCATCCATGAGGAAGGACGTTCATCCCAAGGGGCCTTGTATTCGGATGCTAGGGCATGAATCACCGGTCCGAAAACTGCTTCCAAAGCAAAGAGCAGCACGGCCGGAGCAAGACCCGTCTCGGTCGCGATGTCCGCAAGGGATTCCTCATGTCCGGTCAGCAGCATATCGGAGGCTTTCATGCAGGTCTTCTCGTCAGAGAAGAACGCATGCAGCGCTTCGGAGTGTCCGGTCATGCCGGGCAGCGCCGTCAGATGCGGAAGCAGCACCTGTGCGGATTGTTCCAGAAGCGGGAAGAGACCGTCCAACGAGACTCCGGCCAGCAGCGGAACCCCCTGCCGTGCTTTTTCCTGTCGCCATGGCGGCAGAGAAAAGCCGCTTTGCTCCAGTATGGGAGAAAGCAGGTCCGGCAGCGATGCCCGGGCCTCCAGAAAAGGCTCGAACGCGCTCAGTATCGGCTGAAGCACGGGTCTGCGTTCAGCGATGCCGGCGAGGGTTTCCGAAACGGTCTGACGGGTTACGGGCATGGTGACTCCTGGAATCTGGAAGCGGACGGCGCCGCCTGTGGGATGAAAATGCAGAGTGACGGGATATCGTTGTCCCAAAAGGCGCCGGAGCGGTTCTCAACGAGGCGCTCCGGCACGCTGCTAGCCGAAGCTTGTGAATTCGTGATAGAATTTCGGTTCTTCCGCCAGCAGGTAGATGACGCTGACTTCTTCCGTGTCCACGAGACGGGCCTTGGGGTAGCGTTCCTTGATGCGGGCAAGGCGTTTTTGAGCCTCTTCCAGCACCTCGGCGCGTTCGCCGAACATCATGGCCCCCGTGGGGCAGGTCTTCACGCACATGGGCTGCATCCCCGCGGAGACACGGTCGATGCACATGTCGCACTTGGTGAGCATCTTGGTCTGCTCGTTGTACCGGGGAATGTTGTACGGACAGGCTTTCACGATGGCATTGATGTCGGCAGGGGAGAGCTGTGCGCACTTTTCTGTCACCAGCACGGCGCCGGTGCTCTTGTCCCGTATCATGGAACCGGGCACGGCAAGATTGGCCAGATCCACGCATATCGGCGTCAGACAGTGGCGGCACTGATCCGGAAAGAAGTTCCAGACAACGTTGCCCTTTTCGTCGAGATGCTCGTGGAAGCGCACGATCTTGAGATTGTTAGGGTTGAGATCCGGGGGATTCTGATGAGATCCCCGCTGCTTCGTGACGTTGGCCGGCAGATTGTGCCATTCCTTGCAGGCCAGCTGGCAACCGCGGCACGCCGTACACCGTGTTGTGTCTATAAGAAATGCTTTAGGCATCGCGTACTCCTTGAGGGGCGCGTCGCCGTGGCGCGCCCCGCCTGAATCAGGCTATTTCGGTCAGCTTGCCGGCTTTGCGGATGTTCACGCAGCAGGCCTTGGTCTCAGGAATGGTGGTGTTGGGATCATAGGCCGTCACGGTGAGGCGGTTCGTGGAATCGCCGCAGCCGGGAGTCGTCCAGCCGTAGGCAAAAGGCATGCCTATCAGATGGACGGTCTTGCCCATGACGGTGAAGGGCCGCAGCCGTATGGTGACCATGGCTATGGCTTCCACCTGTCCGCGGGCGCTTTCTATGATGACGCCGTCACCGTTCTTGATGCCCTTTTCCCCGGCCAGCTCGTGGCTCATTTCCACATAGAGCTGAGGTTCGGCTTCAAGCAGGTTGGGCACGTTGCGCGTTTCACCGCCGCCGCACCAGTGTTCCGTCATGCTGTAGGTGGTCAGCACGATGGGGTAGCGCGGATCGGCCGGAGCGGCAAACTTGTCGAACTCGCTCTCATGGAACTTGAAGCAGGGAGAGGAGAGCTGACTGGAGAAGGGATGCGATGCCACAGGCGACTCGGCGGGCTCGTAGTGCTCGGGGAAGGGACCGTCGAGACGCCCCGGTCCGAAGAGCTGGCCTGTACCATCGGTATTCATGATGAAGGGCAGGCGTCCGTTCTCTTCATCCGCCATGGGCGGCCAAGGACCGTCGGGCACGTCGCCCACCCATGCGCCGTCCTTCCATTCGATGACTGCCTTGTCGGGATTCCAGGGCTTGCCCTGAAGATCCACGGACGCGCGGTTGTACAGAATGCGGCGGTTGATGGGCCAGCACCACGACCAGTTGGGATAGATGCCTATCCTTGCCTGCATCTCCGTCTGACTGGGATCGCGACGCTTGGACTTGTTGCCTTCCTCTTCGGTCCAGCTGCCGGTGTACAGCCAGTTGAGCGAAGAGGTGGAGCCGTCGGCCTGCAGATTGCCGAATGCCGGAACCAGCTGACCGGGCTTGTAGGTCTTGCCGTTGATCGTGGTTTCCTTCCAGAAGAAGCCGTTGATGCGCTTCGCCCAGTCCGATGCGTCGAACTTCTCCGCCCAGTTCAGCTTGACGATGGGATCGGGGAAAGCTCCGCCTTCCCTGGCATACATCTCTCTGATGGTGTTGATGAGCGGCACGTAGATGTCGCCGAAGCAGCGCGCTTCGCCCGCCGGTTCCACGGCCTTGTCGAACCATTGCAGCCAGCGGCCGCTGTTGCTGATGGTTCCTTCCTTCTCCACGCGATGAGCGGAGGGAAGCAGGAAGACCTCCGTCTTCTTGCTGTACGGATCAACGCCCGGACGACGCCAGTTGTCCGAGGTTTCGGAGTTGTGGATTTCCGCCACCACCAGCCAGTCCAGATGATCCAGAGCGGCACGCATCTTGTTGGTATTGGGGAAACTGTTCATGGGATTCACGCCGAAAATGAAACCGCCGCGCATCTTGTCGTTCAACATGCGGTCCATGGCGTACATATAGGAATAGTCTTCACCGTCCTCGCACTTGGGCAGCCAGCTGTAGCAGAAATCGTTTTCCGCCGTGGCAGCATCGCCGAACCAGCCCTTGAGCAGACTGGCCACGTACTTGGGCCGGTTGCTCCACCAGTTGGCGCTGTTTTCAATGTGCGTGACGGGAGTATTCGCCTTGTTGTACTCCTCAAGCGTCTGCCACTGAGCGAGAGGCGCATTATGGTAGCCGGGGAGGTTGTGGTAGAGAAGGGCATGGTCCGTTGATCCCTGCACGTTCGGCTCGCCGCGCAGCGCGTTGATGCCGCCGCCGGCCACGCCGATGTTGCCGAGCAGAAGCTGGATGATGGCAGAAGCACGGATGTTCTGTACGCCTACCGTATGCTGAGTCCAGCCGATGGCGTACAGGATGGTGCCGGCCTTGTCCGGTTTGCCCGTGGCGCAGAATATCTTGTAGACCTTCATGAGGTTTTCTTCAGATACGCCCGTAATCTTGGAGACGTTCTCCAGGGTGTAACGGGAGTAGTGTTTCGCCATGACGTTGAATACGCAGCGTTCGTCCTTGAGCGTGAAGTCGCGAACGGGTGCTCCCTTCTCGTCGCGCTTGAAGGTCCAGGAAGAGCGGTCGTATGTTCTCTTCTCGGCGTTGTAGCCGCTGAAGAGACCGTCCTTGAAGTCGTACGAATCGGCCAGAACATAGGCGGCGTTGGTGTAGTTCACCACATAGTCCCGGAACCAGCTTCCCGATTCGATGATGTAATTGATCATGCCGCCGAGGACGGCGATGTCCGTACCTGAGCGGATCGGCACATGAAAATCGCACCGTGCCGACGTGCGGGAGAACTTGGGGTCGACGTGCATGAGCGTCGCACCGGCGTCCTTGGCCCGCATGATCCACTTGAAGGATACGGGATGATGTTCTGCAGCATTGCTGCCCATAATCAGGATGGCATCAGAGTTCTTGATGTCGATCCAGTGATTCGTCATAGCCCCACGTCCGAACGACTCTGCCAGAGCCGGTACAGTCGGACTGTGTCAGACACGCGCCTGGTGGTCGATATGGACGACCCCCAGGCTGCGCATCGCCTGATGAATGACGGCGCACTCTTCGTTTGAGGCATGAGAGGTGCCCATGCAGAACACGGACTCAAGCCTGTTGACGGTCTGCCCCTTGGCGTTCTTCACGATGAAGTCCTTGTCGCGGGCGGTCTTCACGCGGCGTGCGATCTGCCGAAGTGTCCAGTCCCAGTCCTTTTCCTCCCACTTGTTGCTGTAGGGAGCGCGGTACATGGGCTTCGTGAGACGATGTTCGCCCGTGTACATGGTGAAAAGGGCTGCGCCCTTGGCACAGAGGCTGCCTTCGTTGACGGGGAAGTCCGGATCACCTTCCGTGGAGATGAGCTTTCCGTCCTTCACATAAGCGATGACCTGGCAGCATACGGCGCAGAAGGGGCACACGGTGGTGACTTCCTTCGCACCTTCAATTTTCAGGGATGTGGCGTAGGCTTTTGCCTCTTTCAGATCGAATCCAAAATGGGCGAGCGACAGGCACATGGCCCCTGCGCCGACCATTTTCAGAAAGCTTCTACGTGTGTACGCCATGAATGAAGCTCCTTGGGTAGATAAGTGAATGCCGTGATAGTTACATGAAAACACATATGTCCGGTATGCGGGAGCAGTGCGCATACGTGTTTCCCTCACCTATAGCGCATTTTAAAGGGTATGTCCATTTTCGCGAAAAGAAAAACTTGTCCGGAACAGGCGGAAAATTTTGAGAAACTCCTCATGGGAGCAGAGCACGACGCAATGTACGCCGCGTGCCGGAAGCTCGAGAGCGGAAAAAGGCGCGGAAGCGCAGAAAGATTAAAAAGAAAAATCCCGGAATCCGCATGGAATTCCGGGACAATCTTCTCTGGTAGCAAGGGGGAGATTTGAACTCTCGACACTACGGGTATGAACCGTATGCTCTGACCAACTGAGCTACCTTGCCGTGAACCGGAATCATCCGGCGCAGGAACGTTCTTATAGAAAAATATTCCGGTTGGCAAGCATTTTTTTGCCTTTCGGCATTTTTTTTCAGTGCACCATGAAAAAGTACACGGGCACGGCAAGCAGAAGTCTGTAGATGGCGAAGGGTTTCAACGTGTTGCGCCCAAGTATGGAAATGAAGGCGCGCATGGCCACGATGGCGGAAACAAAGGCGCATACGGATCCGGCAAGAAAGAAGGGAACATCAGCGGAGGAGAACAGAGACAGCGATTTCCACAGATCGTATCCTGCGGCGCCTATGATGATGGGAACCGCTGCGATGAAGGAATACTCGGCCGCCACTTCGCGGCGCACGCCGAGAAGCATGCCCCCCATGATGGTGGACGCCGATCGGGAGAAGCCCGGCCACAGGGCAAGACACTGAAAACAGCCTATGCCGAGAGCCTGCCGCAGAGAAAGCTGATCCAGACTCTGTACGGGCATGTGCTGCTGCTTTGAGGCAAGCAGGCGTTCCACGACGAGCATGAGCAGCGCGCCGCAGACCAGCGCGGCGACGACGGTGGCCGGCGTGAACAGGGACTTGATGAATCCGTGCAGAAGAAGTCCCAGAGAGGCGGCCGGCAGTGAGGTGAGCAGCAGCATGACAATGCCGCGAACTCCGGAGAAGGCCGAAGGGGCGGAGCCGGGATGCAGCAGTCCCAGAAAGCGTTTCCGGTAGAGCGTGAGCACGGCGAGAATGGCGCCCACCTGGATGACCACCTCAAAGGTGGCGGCCTTCGGACCGGAAAAGCCCATGAGATCGGAGGCGATGACCAGATGACCGGAGGAGGAGATGGGAAGAAACTCGGTGAGTCCTTCCACTATGCCGAGCACGATCGCGGTGGAAATGGAGTCCATGTCAGTCCCGGGGGGTGCCGTTCGCGATGGCGCGTTCGACAAAGGTCAGGGTTTCCGTATAGAAGTTCTGGGAAGAGCCGTAGGTATAGGGAGTAAGCACTCTGGTACGGTTTGCGCCGACCATGAGTCCGACGATGACCTGCGCCGTGCTGGAGGGCGTGAGCTTTATGATTGTTCCGTCGGCCACCCCGCGCTGGAGCTGGATTTCGAGCAGATGATGCACTTCCGCGAACTTGCGGAGCATGATTTCCCGGTCGTCGCTGGCCTTCATGTCGCTGTAGGGGGAGCAGCGTACGAGGACAAGCCAGTTCGTATGGGGATCAATGGAGAATTCAAGATAGGCGCGGCAGAAGCTCAGCACGCCGGAAAGACCGTCGGGCGCATGTTCAGTGGCGGCACGCAGGACGCTCAGAAAGTGTTCCAGAACATCCATCCCGGCCGCGAAGAACAGCTTTTCCTTGTTCCCATAGTGATGGGTGAGAAGTCCCAGCGCGACGCCTGCCCTGTCCGAAATTTTCTTGAAGGTCGTCTCGGCAAAACCGTATTCGCCGAACAACTCCTTGGCGGCCTGCAGCAGAGCTTCCTTTTTGGTGACGCTTTTCATGTTCATGTCGTCTAGTTGTGTCCCGTTCGGACAAGTCTGCCGCGGTCGGGGGCCGCGGTCATGAAAAGACAGGAACTCCGTCGGACAGGCTCCCTGTCGCCTGACTCCCGAAAAGAGAGCGCGGGCGGAGCTTTCTTGACGGCTCCATATTTGCCTTATTGCAGGGAGAAACGCAAGTCGTTTGTTTGCTCAAACAGGAGCGTGGGAATGCGTTCGCGACAACTGGACATCGCCGGGCTTCCCCATTACTCTTGAAGAGATACAGGAATACGCCGTACCGTGTTTTGGAGGATTCATGGCCCGTTGCCTTGCCGTTGTCGCAATAGTCATCTGGTTTGCACTGCTGTCACCGTACCCCACGACTGCCTTCATCGCGGCCGTCGCCGCCGCGCTTACGCTCCCCATCTATCGCTGGCTCCGTGCGAGAATGTCCAAGACTTCGACCATCGTCTGCTTTTCCGTGGGCATGGTGGTCTGCGTGGCCACTCCCATAACCATCGTCCTCGTCATGGTCATCCCGCAGGCCATGGAGGGAGCAAGGAGACTCAGCACATGGTGGCAGAACGGCCATCCCATTCCTCCGGCCATCTCCCATTATATGGGGGAAGCCTACAGAATCTTCGTTGAGAACGTTCCCAATGCCACGGAGTACCTCGACAAGCTGGAAAGCGACTTCAACGCCGTGGTTAATGCCATGATCAAGAATATTCTCTCGCGGGGATTGAACCTGGCCGGTGACACCATGGGCATGATATGGGCTATTTTTCTTTTCATTGTCTTTACGTGTCTCATTGTCGTGTACGCTCCCTCCATCCGCCGTGCTGTGCTTCAGGTCTTTCCCAGAAACGACGACATGGTGGACAGATTCGTCTCCGTGCTGCACAATGCCAGCCGTTCCGTATTCATCAGCATCGTGTTCGTGCCCATCATTCAGGGAACGCTTACAGGCATCGGTCTGCGTTTTCTCGATGTTCCCGATCCTGCCTTCTGGGGGCTGCTGGCCGTATTTTCCGCAGTCATTCCCTTGGCCGGCACAGCCATAGTATGGCTTCCCATCACCATTTATCTTGGGGCCACGCAGTCGTTGGGATCGGCGCTCATGCTTCTGGCCTGGGGCAGCATCGTGGTCGCCGGATCCGACAATCTGCTGCGGCCGTATTTTCTCAAGACCGGCATCGAGGTCTCCATGGTGGTGCTTCTTCTTTCCATCGTATGCAGCCTTGCCGTGTTCGGAGCCGTGGGCATCATAGCCGGTCCGGTGATGGTGGCCCTGGCCAGACAGGCGATGACGGAAAGCGAACTGCTTTCCCGCAGCAACGACGGTTTCTGATGATCTGGCGGCGGATCCCGTTCCGCCCTTCCTATTCGCCCATCGGGCACAACGCAACGGAGTCACCTATGGCCATGCTCAATGCAAAATACATCGCTGAACTGGAAGAATATCTGAAGTCCGGAAATCTTGAAGAGGATTTCAAGTGGTCTGTGGAGGAGAGACGGGGAGAGATACTGGAGTTTCTGGAAAAGCTCATGGATCTCGGCGAACTTGCGGATGAGACCGCCACGCATATCATCTTCAAGGGACAGCTCGGCGCGCTCATGGGTATGCCCGGAGAAAAGGCTGAACCCGAAGCCCCCTCGCCCGCCGTCGAACAGGGCGCGTCCATGGAAATTCCCTTCAAATAGTCCCTTGCTGCAGAAAATGCCATGGCGTGAAAATGCCGTGACTGTCGGAATCAGATGGCGGATGCATGCCGTATGGTCATATGCGTCAGCCTTCAGGCCGGTTCCGCAACAGTACGGCACACAGCGCGCCTCCCATCAGCGTATGTCGGGAAAGAATGGTGAAGCGGGATGTTTCGCGGTAGAGAACGCCTTCCATGCCTCCTTCTTTTTCCGGGTGACCGCAGGATACGGCATGCCTGAGCGGAGAAAAGACAAGGAAGGCCGGCCATTCCAGATTGCGTTCCGGACTCTTGAAGTCCAGAAGAAGCGTGTGCCCGGACGTTCTGCACAGTCTGGTGAAAAGAATCCGCCGTTCGTCCGGGGCAGAAAGACTCAGTCCGAAACAGCATACGGCAAGTCTTGTCGCACGCGCGGCTCCGGTCGGGCATTCTTCCGGATTCCGGTGCAGCTGCAAAGCCGGGCCGTCCGGAAGAAAGACCGGTCCGACATCCGCAATGTCTTCGGCTCCGACAGCGTCGGCGCAGTCTCTTGCGATGGTGACGACCGATCCTGCAAGCCATCGCAAGGCATATGCCGCCGGGAAGGAGAGCATCAGTCGTTCATTTCCTGGTAGGTGGCCGACTGCAGCGGCGTTTCGCCTACGGTCATGCTGTACATGCGTACCGGCATGGCGGACAATCTTTCCTTCATTCTTCCGTACAGATACCGTGCCAGATTTTCCGATGAGGGATTGATGACGTCGAAGGGCGGCAGCTCGTTGAGATATTGATGATCAATGGTGGCCAGCTCGGCGCGCAGTTCCCTCTTCAGAGCGGTGAAGTCAGCGACGAGTTCCGTGTCGGGCGTGAGAGTCTCTCCCTCGACGATCATTTCCACCAGATAATTGTGACCGTGCAGCGTTTCGCACTTGCCTTCATAGTGGCGAAGAGCGTGGGCGGCGGCGAAATCACCGCGGATGGTAAGTCTCCAGATGGGTCTGCTCATGTTTCATTCCTTCATGATCGCGGAACGCTCCAGACGGATGCCCTTGTGCAGAAAAGAAGCGGCTGTCCGGAGAAAAAGAGGTTTCAGTACGCCGTTCCCGGATGGAAAGGCGGCATGTTACTGACGGAGGGCGAGTCTGGCCTTTGCCCAGGCGTCCATGTCCTTGTTGAGCTGGGGACTGGCCTGAACGCGCCAGCGGGGTCCCAGCTCCATGATACAGTTGCGCCTGTTCAGTTCGAACTGGATCTGGACTGCGGAAGTTCCCTTGTGTTTTTCCAGAATGGCTTTGAATTCCTGAATGTCGGCGTCACCGAGACACATCACGGGGTAGGGGATCACCACGGGATGATCGCTGTTCATGCAGGCCTCGATCAGCGGTCGCGCCGAGTCGCAGAGCAGTTTTATTTCCCTGACGTTGTTCTCTTCATCGTCATCTTCGTCAAAGTCGTCATCATCTTTCGCATCCACGGTACCGACAAGCTCTATGAGCGGACGCTCCGCATGCAGAGCCTCCTTGATGGCCGCGTAGGTCTTGGGAAAAATGGTGACTTCGGCATGGCCTGTAAGGTCTTCGACCTGCACAAAGGCCATCTTGTCCCCTTTCCTTGTGATGAACTCCTTGACGCTCGTCACCAGAACGCCGGTCTTCACCGTACCCTTGCCGAGTTCGGCTATCTCTTCAAGCGTTGCCAGTCCGATACGCTGCATCTCGCGACGGAAGGGCTGAAGCGGATGACTGGTCAGATAGAACCCCAGCGAATCCTTTTCAAAGGCCAGTTTCTGATCGTCGTCCCATTCCGGAGTCGCCTGTTCCTCGCAGGGAAAGCCTATGCCGGGCATGGGAGCGGCTTCCACCGACGGAGAAAAGGCCAGCAGTGATATCTGTGCGGAATTCTTTTCCTTCTGCTTCTTCTGAGCACGTGCCACCACCGTATCGAGGCTGGCCAGCATCCCTGCCCGGCTGACGCCGAAACAGTCGCATGCGCCGCCTTTGATGAGGCTTTCCAGAACGCGCTTGGTCACCTTGCGCAGATTGACGCGCAGACACAGGTCGAGGAGCGACTTGTACGGTCCGTCTTCTTCGCGGGCACGGACGATTTCGTTGATGGCTTCGTCACCCACGTTCTTGACGCCGCCGAGGCCGTAGACAATCGAATCTTTATTGGGGGTGAAGGCTCGCAGACTGATCTGAACGTTGGGCGGCAGCACTTCGATGTTCATGTCCCGGCAGGCGGCTATATAGCTGAGGATCTTGTCCTGGTTGCCGATTTCCGAGGAGAGCAGGGCGGCCATGAACTCAACTTTGAAGTAATACTTGAGGTATGCCGTACCATAGGTAATGTAGGCATAGGCTGCGGAATGGGCCTTGTTGAAACCGTATTCCGCAAATTTTTCCATGAGGTCGAAGATTTCGTTGGCCTTTTCCTTGGCGACGCCGCGTTCGGAGGCCCCTTTCAGGAAGATGTCGCGCTGCTTGGCCATTTCCTCGGCCTTTTTTTTGCCCATGGCCCGTCGCAGCAGGTCGGCACCGCCGAGCGTGTACTTGGCGGTGATCTGCGCGATCTGCATGACCTGTTCCTGATAGACGATGACGCCGTAGGTGTCCTTCAGACAGGATTCCAGCTCCGGCAGAGGATAGGTCACCTCTATTTCGCCGTGCTTTCTTTTAATGAATTCATCCACCATGCCGGAGTTGAGCGGTCCGGGCCGGTAGAGGGCGAGCATAGCCACGAGATCTTCGAAACCGGAGGGTTTCAGCATGCGCAGGTACTTGCGCATGCCCGTGCTTTCCAGCTGGAACACGCCGTCGGTATCGCCGCGGGAGAGAAGGTCGTAGACGTTGGGGTCGTCAGTGGACAGGTTTTCCATGTCCGGCGCCTCCTTCCCCTGAAGAACGATGTTCTTCACGGCGTTGGAGATCACGGTCATGGTCCGCAGGCCGAGGAAGTCGAACTTCACAAGCCCCACCTTCTCCACGAATTTCATGTCGAAGGCGGCGATCTGTTCGCCTTTTCGTCCGGCAAAGAGGGGGAGATATTCCTCCATGGGCTTGTCGGAAACCACCACACCGGCGGCGTGAGTCGACGCATGCCGGGTGAGTCCTTCAAGACGCAGGGAAATGTCGATGAGCTTTCTGACTTCCGGTTTCGTCTTGTACTCGTCCGCGAGTTCGGGAACGGTATCGAGAGCCTTCTGCAGCGTCATTTTGAGATCGGCGGGAATCATCTTGGCGATGCGCGTCGTCTCATTGAAGGAAATGCCCATGGCGCGGCCCACATCCTTCACCACGGCCTTGGCCTTCATCTTTCCGAAGGCGGCGATTTGCGACACCTTGTCCTTGCCGTATTTTCGCGTGACGTAGTCGAGCACTTCAAGACGCCTGTCTTCGCAGAAGTCAACGTCGATATCAGGCATGCTGATGCGTTCGACATTAAGGAAGCGTTCGAAGAAAAGCTTGTTGGGCAGCGGGTCGATGGAAGTGATGCGCAGTGCCCAGGCCGCCACGGAGCCGGCGGCGGAACCTCGACCGGGTCCCACGGGAATGCCGTTGTTCTTGGCCCAGTTGATGTAGTCCTGTACGATGAGGAAGTACCCCGGAAAGCCCATGTCGCAGATGACCTTAAGCTCCATCTCCAGTCTGTCGCGGTATTCCTGGGGATTGATGGTGTCCCGGTGCGGATGCTTTTCCAGGCGTTTTTCCAGGCCCTCGCGGGCCATGCGGCAGAATTCGCTGGCGAGCGTCATGCCTTCGGGCAGGTCGTAGACGGGAAAATGATAGGGCGGCGCGTGCAGCTGTATTTCCAGATGACAGCACTGATCGGCGATCTTGACCGTGTTTTCCATGGCCTCGCGAGGCACGCCGTCAAGTCCGGCGAGCATTTCCTCTTCCGACTTGTAGTAGAGATCTCTGGCCTCGAATCGGAAACGTTTGGGATCGTCCACCTTGGCCTGCGTCTGAATGCAGAGCAGAATGTCATGAGCTTCCACGTCGTCGGCATTGAGATAGTGACAGTCATTGGTGGCGACGAGAGGAAGCTTCGTGGCGTCGGACAATTCAAGAATGCGCTGATTGACCAGCGCCTGTTCGGGCAGACTGTTCGCCTGAACCTCCAGATAGAAGCGCTCGGGAAAGAGCGCGGCGTATTCCTTGGCTATGGCGATGGCATCGTCAAAGGTCCCGCCGCCGGTGAGGAGCTTGTTGGTGCCGAGAAGCGTGCGCGGAATTTCACCTGCGACGCAGGCGGACAGAGCCACCAGACCGTCGGTATGTCCCACGAGCATGGTCTTGTCGATGCGCGGCTTGTAATGAAAGCCGTCAAGCCAGCTGCGGCTCACCAGATGCATGAGATTCCGATAGCCCTCGGGGTTCTGAGCCAGCAGAATGAGGTGGTGGCGTACACGGGCGAAATCGGACGTCTTGTCGGTATGATCGCGCGTGACGTAGACTTCACAGCCGATGATGGGGGGGATGCCCGCATCCTTGCAGGCGGAATAGAAGTAGGCCGTGCCGAAAAGATTGCCGTGATCCGTGATGGCGGCCGCAGGCATGCCGAGCTCTCTGGCCTTTCGGGCGAGATCGCCGACGCGGATGGCTCCGTCGAGAAGACTGAATTCCGTATGGCAGTGAAGATGTACAAAATCCGACATGGTATCTCCGATGATTGGTCAGTGCCAAGTAGTAGCACAGGGGCTTTCCTCCGTAAAGCGCGCATTGCGCACGACACTTGCGTCCGGACCGGTCAGAGGCTACTATCGGGCAAATCATGCAAAGAGGAGCCTTCTCTTGTCCGATATTCTGGAAAGTCTTTTCACCGGCACGCTGAGCGGCGTCATCGTCATGGTGCTGATCTCCGCTGCAGTGATTTTTCTGCTGCGTGCTCTGTACGGTCCTCGGGGACTGCTGCGGGATCCGAGGTGGGATGAAAGCAACAGGCGCATCCGCCTGAAGGAAGCCGAGGATCGGGAGCGCCGTCTGAAGGAATGGCAGGATCGGGGAGAGCGGAATGATGATTGATCTTTCCGATCACCGCAGACGTTTTCTCGCCTTTACGGAGGACTTTCGCGACGTGCCGGACGCCGCGCCGCTCCGTCTCAAGGTGGAGCATACCTTCAAGGTCGTCGGACAGGCGGAGACCATAGTGGCTTCGTTGAAGGATGATCCTGATGAACAGGCATGGAGCGGAGACGCTGATGCCTGCCGTGCCGCGCTGCTTGCATCGTTGTATCATGATTGCGGACGCTTTCCTCAGTTCCGGTTCTATCGTACCTTTCTGGATGCGAAATCGGTCAACCACGCACTTCTGAGCCTACGGACCATGAGGGACGGGGATTTCCTGAGAGATGAGTCTGTCCGTGTGCGGCATCTGGCGCAGTGTGCCGTACTGCTGCATAATCGTTACGAGCTTTCTCCTCTTCTTTCTCCGGTCGCCCGTTTCGTCACCGATGTTGTACGCGACAGCGACAAGCTGGATATTTTCCGCATCATGGTCGGTTATCTGGAAAACGCCCTTCCGGAGCGTGATGCCGTTCTTCTTCATGTGCAGGACGACCCGGGACGCTGGACGCCGAAAGTCATGCGTTGCGTTCTCGAGGGCAGGGTGGCCCGTTATGCAGATCTGCGTTTCGTCAACGATTTCCGTCTTCTTCTCGGCACCTGGATGCGTGAACTGCGCTTTGCCGCCACGCGCAGGACTCTTGCCGAAAGCGGACTCATGGAGGAGGTCCTTGCCGGTCTGCCCGATGACCCTGAATTGCGTCAGGCCAGAGAAAAACTTCATGTAATGCTTGAAGAATGTCGGCACGGACGCGGAGGGAAGCGCTGATGCGCCTTCTTTTCCTCGGCGACGTGGTAGGCAGGGCGGGAAGACTTGCGGTAAAGCAGTTTCTGCCGGAACTGCGGGAGGAGTATGCTCCTGACGTGGTTCTCGCCAACGGTGAAAACATTGCCGGCGGCATAGGCATGACATCGGAGACTCTGGACGAACTGTTTGCTGCCGGCGTGCATCTGGTCACGTCCGGTAATCATGTCTGGCGCCACAGAGAGATCTTTTCCCGGCTCGAGAGGGACAGGCGCATCATCCGACCGGCCAACTATCCTGAGGGTGCTCCCGGCAGAGGCTGTCTCGTGCATACCCTTGCCGACGGTCGCAAACTGGCGGTTCTCAATCTTCTTGGGACGGTGTTCATGGATCCTCTTCCTTGTCCGTTCCGGACCGCGCTGCGTTGGCTCGACGGGGCGGACCGCTCTGACGGACATACGGAGCGGACAGGAAAGAAAACTGAACTTGAAAGCGGAAACGCGGCCTCTTTTTCAAAAGAAGAGCGTTCCGCGATTGTGTCCGGTGTGCCGCAGGATGTGGTCGTAAGAGTGGTGGACTTCCATGCGGAAACCACAGGCGAGAAAAAGACGCTCGGCTGGGCTCTCGATGGAAGGGTGAGTGCCGTGATCGGCACGCATACGCATGTGCAGACGGCCGATGCGCAGATTCTCCCCCGCGGTACGGCCTACATCAGCGACGCAGGCATGTGCGGAGTGGAGCAGTCGTCGCTCGGCATGGATTTCGAACCCGTACTGGCACGTTTTCTCACGCGTATGCCGCAATCGTTCAAGCCCGCGCGAGGTCCCGTATCCCTGAACGGCGTTTTTCTCGACATTGATGACGCGACGGGGCTGGCTGACGAGATACGCGCCGTACGTTCCCACTGTCCGTCTGCGCGGCGCGGGCCTGATGTCGGGTGCGAATAGAAGTCGGGACTTGTTTTTTTGCCTGAGAAGCGTAGTTTTTCCCCATTCCATTTTCAAAGATCTGCGAGGATGTTTCTATGAAGAAGCTGATGGCCGCCAACTGGAAAATGTACAAGACCGGCGCCGAAGCCGCTGAAACCGTGAAGGAAATGGCTGCGCTCCTGAACGGTACGGCTCCTGAAGGTCGTGAAATCGTTGTATTTGTCCCTTTTACAGCTCTTGAACGTGCTTCTGTGGCCATGACTGCTGTTAAAGGTGCCTCGACCGGTGCGGAAAATGTGTATCCCGCGGCTGAAGGTGCGTTCACGGGCGAAATTTCTCCTGCCATGATCCGTGCCTGTGGTGCTTCCTGGGTGTTGACCGGTCACTCCGAACGTCGCCACATCCTCGGGGAAAGCGATGCGTTTGTCGGTGAAAAGACGGCCTTTGCCTTGTCCTCTGGTCTGCGCGTCATGCTGTGCATCGGTGAAACTCTGGAAGAGCGCGAATCCGGTCTGCTTCGCAACGTGCTGGAACGTCAGCTCAGACTCGGTCTGAAGAACGTGCCTGCCGATACTCCTGTTGAGGCTCTGGCCATTGCCTACGAACCTGTATGGGCCATCGGCACGGGCAAGACCGCCACTACGGAAGATATCGTGGAAACCCATGCCATCTGCCGTGAACTCATGCGTGACATTCTCGGCGCCAGAGCCGATGAGACGCCTCTTCTCTACGGCGGAAGCGTAAAGCCTGCCAATGCCGGAAGCATTCTTGCCCTTGACAATGTGGACGGAGTGCTGGTAGGAGGAGCTTCTTTGAAGGCTGATAGTTTTACTCAGATCATCAATGCCTAGTTTAAGGAGCATTTCGCGTGCAGACAGCCATTCTGACTCTTCATGTTATTGTATGCATCATCCTTGTCGTGCTGGTGCTTCTTCAGTCCGGCCGTGAAGGCATGGGCGTTATCTTCGGTGGCGGCGGCAACAGCTCCGTTTTCGGCAGTGCCGGTGCTGGCGGTGTGCTTGCCAAGCTGACCACATTTCTGGCGGTCATTTTCATCTGCACCTCTCTGGGGTACAATATCCTGACCAGCTCTACCCGTACTTCCCAGGAATCCGTGCTGGACGTGCAGTTTGAAGAAGTGCCCGCTGCGCCCGCTGCCGCTACGGCTCCTGCCCCGACTGCAAGTGACGAGGTCGCTCCTGCTGCGGCCCCTGCCGAAGAAAAGGCCGTTTCTGCGCCTGACGAAACTGCGACTCCCGCGGAGCCTGCTGCAAATGACCAGACTGCCCCGGCAGTTTCCGAGCAGACAACTCCTGCTGGCGAACAGCCCGTTGCAGCGACCGCCACGACTGCGGAACCAGTCCAGGCTGAAGCTCCTGCGGAAGCCGCCAACTAAATCATCAGCTTTTCTGTTGCGGGGAGCGTCTCTTAAGGGGGACGCTCCTTTTTTGTTTAAAAGCCTTTCAGCTGGTCTGGTGTCGAAAACTTATACTAATCATGAGTTATAATAACTATACTCCTTTTGTTTTGCTGGAAAAGAAGTGTGGTCTGGCAACTACGCCCATAAGCAAATCAAAAGAGAGAAGAAAAGGGCCATAGGAGAAACATTACGGAAGTTATGTGGGGGGAAGGGCGTGAGCATAGTCGAAAAGGAATGTTGTTTCGACCATAGTCATATGCTGCTTGAGATATCGAGTGTATCGGCATTCGTTGGAGATTTGGAAGGAAAGAGCAGTCTGATGTTGTATGAGCAGTTCAGCGAGCTGAAGTTCAAATCTCGTAACAGGGAGTTCTGGTGCCGTGGTTGCTATGTCGACACGGCAGGTAAGAATAAGTCAAAGATTAAGCGGTTTTTTATTTTCAGGTCTTAAATCGGCGTCTGTGTATTTTTCCCATACCTGTTCGGCGATTTCTCAAAGGTCGAATATGAGGGAATCGATGTGGTCGGAAACACCTCAAGTAAAACTATGACGGCTACGGCATCGTCTGTCGAAGCACTGGGAAAGGGGAGTACTTTTGCAATGCTGATGAATATGATTCTGACCATCGTGGGTTCTCCAGTACGGCGGTAAGGAACATAACGACTGGCAAACAAATGTGGATACAAGTATTCAAGCAATACTTTAATTTTATTATTGTAATCTACTGAACTTGCTAGGAAAGATACCCAGAGGGACATTTTCAGCATTGCCAGCATTTGCACAGAGCTGAGGAATAACTGTCTGGTGCTCACCGCATCTGACATTTTCATTTTCATGTGTTGGTGCGTCTTCAGTGGAGTTCTCGTTGCAAGAATGCTTGAATGTATCCGTCCTTATGCAGACATGTATTGATCCAGCTCGGGAAAGATATGAGTCAGAAGTATGGTGGGAAGTCGACGGATGCTTGTCAGATCAGGGCTGTCAGCGATTCCCATAAGCAGCTTTTTTCGCAAGGCGACTCGTGAAAAGACGTTCTAGTCTGAAATCTTGATAACTTATACTTGCGACAAAGCCTGTCGGCGAACACCCTCAGGGTATCGTATATTTTTATTTTATTTTTGTCCCATAATGTAAATTATGTTAACTTTAATAAACAATAAAAATAATCATTTCACACTATTATCAAAAAATTCCATATAATCTACCCCTCCTCAAGGCATATCACCTTAAATGCCGCAGCTTCTGAGGCAGATTTCAATCAAGCATGTAACGCAGTGAGTGTGGAACTTTCAAATCCCCTCAAAAAAAAACGGGACTCAAAAGACTTGCGGCAGAATTTTTCCTCGTCAGGACAACGTAAGCGTAGGTGCAGATTGTCCGTCCCACTCATCTATCGTATTCTTCTGCCTTATCGGTTAACTCGGTCGAAACGACTATGGGAAAAAATACACATACACCGATTTAAGACCTGAAAATAAAAAATCCGCCCTTTATCACACAAAGAACGGATTTTTTATCTCGTATGAAAAAACGTTACTCGCCGCTATTTCACATTTTTATTCAAACGTTGTCTAAGTATGGTCAAAGGATGGTCACAGGGATTGCCCGTGCCGTGTATGATCTGCACCTTGCAGGTGCCGCATTCCGTGGCAACCTGTCGGATGCCGCTATCCTTGATGGTATCAAACAGTTTGGAACCGATAGCCATGCCGATGTCGTACTTCTCCTTCTTGAAACCGTAGCTTCCGGAGATACCGCAGCATCCGGCGTCGGCACTGACGGCATGAACACCGGGAAGCATGCGCAGAATGTCAAGGCCGGGGAATCCGATTCCCTGGGCACGGAGGTGACATGGGGCATGATAGATCACATCCAGCGGTGTCGTATCAGCCTCGGAAAGATCCAGCTCTCCTCTCTCGATGCAGCCCAGAATAAATTCCATGGCATCGTCCAACGCCGTCGATTCCATATTCTCGGCAAGATCCGGGAAAAAGGCAGGAATCTCAGACTTGAACATGAGCTGACAGCTCGGACAAAGCGAAAGGACAGGAACGCCGGCCTTTCGCCAGGAAGCAAGTTCTTCCAGATTCTTAACGGCGTTCTTCCGTGCATCGGCCTCAAAACCGTTGGTATACAAAGGGGTTCCGCAACAGCAGAACACTTCGGGAGATTCAACCTTGTACCCTGCCTTGTTAAGCAGCCATACAAGATCCATGCCCGTCTGCGGGGCATAGGCTTTGATAAAGCAACCGGGATAGAACGCCACTGTTTTGGAAAGATTGTCCGGCTGCTTGTATTCCTTGAACATGGCCGGAAACTGCTTGGAAGCGAACTTGGGCAGATCGGCTTTTTTGCTGACGCCCATCAGATCAAGAATTTGCTTGCTGATGGGATTGCTCATGCCGAAATTGACGAGAAACGTCGGAAAATAGCTTACAAGCTTGGCTTCGAGTTCACCATGCGCCAGAATCCAGTCACGGAAGGAAGGAGGATTCTGCCTGCAGTAGTCTGCACGTGCAAGCATATTGATGTTGGATACTTCCACACCCTGAGGACAGGAAATGTCACAGTTCTTGCAATTTGCGCAATAACTGAGGGATTCGTCCTCACCGCTGTTGAGCATGCGGAAACGCTCCGAAGCCGGCCCCAGCATTCTGGGTCCGAGGAACTTCGAAGTCACCTCGGAAACAGGGCACTGCACCACGCAGGTGGAGCAGGCGACGCATTTATCGGGATTGATATGGCGCTTCATGTCCTACTCCTTTCCGGCCAGAAGACCAGCATAGCGACCAGTGGCAAGAGCCACGCCCTGACCGCACTTTTCAGCGGCAAAATCATAACCGCCCAGAACCCTGCCGGCAAAGCGGACATTGTTGAGTATTACCTGTCCGTCAGCATCCAGAGGTTTCAGATCGCTGTTCACCTTCACGCCCATGCTGGCGAAAAAGCTCGAACCGAAAATGTCAGGAGAAGACCACTCTTCAGTATCGGCCGGTGCATTCAGTGAAAAACGGAAAATGCGTTCCCATGCCTGACCGGGAGCCGTGACGATACCGCCGCTCAGCAGACCGCCGGTGGCAATGATGAAGTTGTCGGCCTCCCAGCCGCATTCCCCGTTGGCAGTGAGAGAATAAACAGCCTTGCAGCTTCCCTCCTCCACTTCGGCGCGCACGACCTCGGCGCTTTCCACGGTATAGACACCGGCGGCATTAAGCGCCTTTCTGAGCACTTCCCGCAGTCGAAGCCCCGCGACACCAGGAGGGATGGACACCATTTCAATGATCCTGACCCTCAGTCTGGAACAGAGCTGATTCCAGATCTGCTGACTGTGCTTCATGCCGCAGATCGGGGGCAGAAGCAATACGGGATAGAGCTTGGCATAGGGGGCAAGGCTCTTTTCCAGCCATTTCATGCCTTCCGGCGTTTCCACATGACGGGCGATGTCAAGAGGCGTGACGTTGCGATGCGCATATTCAATGGGGCAGGGAATGACGGCTTCCATGAATTCCTTGTCCGCGAGTTCGGCATAGCGGTGAAGCTGGCTTATGATCAGACCGGGATGCACATCCTTCATGTCCTCCACCGTAACGACGGCGGCACGGTGGACTTCCTTAAGACATTCGGGATTGAAGCTGTCGGGGCAGAGATAGCTGGGCTTGAGCGTTCCCATGACGGTAATCAGACGATGATTTCCCTCCTCTGCAGCGGGAGCCATATCAATGCCGCCCTTTCTGCTGATGCCTTTCAGCCAGTCCAGAGATTCGCGAACGACTTCCGCGCCGCCGATCAGGCTGTAAGGGTGTTCGGCAGGAAGCGCTGTCATGGACTCGAAGGGATCCTCCACCCTCGCGCCGGTCTGCTAACCGAGCACGTCTATGCAGCCCCTGCTTATGGCGCGCGT
>CALUTB010000030.1 GCA_944323575.1 uncultured Mailhella sp.
CACCAACCGCGCCACCTTCCCCACCGAAGGTACCCGCGTGTCCGTCAACATGCAGTACGGCGGCCCCTGGACCGGCGGCGACGACAGCTTCTTCAAGCCCATTCTCGAAGCCGGCTTCTACTACGGCCTCAACGACAGCAACATCCTGCACGTGCGCGGCCGCGTGGGCGCGGTGTACAAGTCCGACCCGGACAAGACCGTCCCCGTGTTCGAGCGCTTCTGGATTGGCGGCATCCGCAGCATCCGCGGCTACTCCTACGACGACATCTCCCCGCGTGATCCGAGAACCGGCGAAACCATCGGTTCCGACCGCATGGGCTATGCCAGCTTCGAATACATCTGGGTGGTCAAGCCCGAACTCGGTCTGGCCTTCGTACCCTTCTACGACATCGGCTTCAACGCCGACAGCGCTCAGACTTCCAACATCTTCGACAAGATTTATTCCTCGACAGGTCTGGAAATCAGATGGCGTTCACCCATGGGCGATCTGCGCTTCGCCTACGGCTATCCGCTCTCGAAGAACGCCGACGGCACCAAGCGCAACAGCGGCCGCTTCGAGTTCTCCATGGGGCAGCCCTTCTAAGCGGAAGGGGCGGCCTTTCCCGGAAAGCCGGACAAAAAAGGATGACGCGGCGGGCGCAGCCCGCCGCACGGGAAGGGGAGGGCATGCCTTTCCCCTTCTTCGTTTCGGAGAAGGCGGCGTTTCCGCCGCAGAAGACGGCGGAGATTCCGACCGCCGCGGATGAAAGCATGAAGACATACGATACGATTATCTTTGATCTGGACGGCACGCTGCTGTACACGCTGGAGGATCTGACCGACAGCGTGAATCACGCGCTTGCCGTATGCACGGACGTGCGCCGCACGCTGGAGGAGGTGCGCACGTTCGTGGGCAACGGCGTGCGCAGACTCATGATGCGCTCTCTGCCCGGCGGAGAGGAGAATCCGCACTTTGAGGAGGCCTTTGCCGAGTTCTGCCGTCACTATGCGGAGCATTGCCGCGATCACACGCGTCCCTATCCCGGCGTGATGAAAATGGCTGAAACGCTTGTTCTGCGCGGAAAGAAGCTCGGCATCGTGTCCAACAAGCCCGACCGGGAAGTGAAGGAGATGAACGCCGTGTTCTTCGGCGGGATGTTCGGCGCGGCTCTCGGAGAGAGGCAGGGCGTGCGGCGCAAGCCCGCGCCCGACAGCCTGCTGGAGGCCATGAAGGAACTCGGGACCGATGCGGAGCATGCTCTGTACGTGGGCGATTCCGAGGTCGACATTCTCACCGCTTCCGCCGCCGGAGTGGACTGCCTGTCCGTGACCTGGGGCTTCCGGTCGCAGGAGCATCTTCAGCGCGCCGGAGCCGTGCGTTTCATCCATGCGCCGGAGGAGCTGCTTTCGCAGCCCGGCATCTGAACGGACCGGGACGGCGCGGACGGAAGAGCGGACGTGACGGCGGGCAGAACGGAGACATGATGCGTTTTGCTGCATCCGTCATGAAGGCACTGTATCTTTTTTCGGGAACGGCGCGCGCGGCGGGATTCGTGGAAGATGTACGCGACGAGGTGTTTCCGAAGTACGGGAGCGGTCTTGAGCATCCGGCTTCACGGAGCGACGTGGACGAGCCGTCCCTTCCGGAGACCGTTTCGTTCCGGGATTCGAAGTTTCAGCGCATCATACAGGAATGCTTCGAGATCATGTCGGACTCTCCGCCGATCTTTCTGCGGGCGCTTCAGGAGAGGTGCGCGACGGAGTGAGGGAACGGCAGGAAAAGCTGGGCAGACTCGCCGGGGAAAGCCTGACGGCGCCGGCGGATTCGTGGAATCCTCTGGCGACCACGCAGGAGAGCCTGCGCCGGGACATGGAAAAGCTGCGCGGCGAGATCGCGGACATGGAAGCCTCCCTTGCCGCACAGAAGGATCGCGTCTATGCCGGAATAGAGGCGAACGGCGTGCCGCTGAAGCGGGAACAGTTCGATGCCATGATCAATGCGGCGGACGCCGTGGAAACGGCGAAGATCATGGCCGTGGCCGAGCATCTGCGCTACATGCTGCAGAGCATGGAAGGTCAGGTTTCGGCCCCGGACGCGCCCCTGGAGATGCTGAAGATGTATTCCGGCATCTACATGATGTGCTACCGCGTGTACATCTATGCCGTTGCCAACGCCATCGTGTACATAGAACATCAGTATCAGCCGCGTCTTGCGGAAATAAAGAAGAAGAACGACGACCTGATGGATGAATCCCGCTCGCTGCGGCGGCAGCTGACGTCGGATGACGACCGCAGAACGCTGGATTCCAACATGGCCTCGCAGAAGCGCATGGACGAGGTCATCGATCTGTACGGGCGCTATCTGAAGAAGAAGGCGAAGGAACTGGAGAATCTCAACAGGGAGATGGGCAGGCATTACCGGGTGGCGGAGAATACCTACCGGACCATTCAGCTGAGTTCCCAGCTGCTTGAGCTGGTGCGCACGTCCCGGAGCGACTTCTCCCGCATCTTCTCCTTCCGCACGCCGGAACCCGGTCTTCTGCTCGATGAGAGACTGAGCAGGGAATTTGCCGAGGTCACCGCCGCGCTCAGAGAACACTGAGAAGGAAAAGCCGAAGGCGCGCAAGGCCGTGCCGCGCGCGTCCTGTGCGGGAGCCTGCCTGCGCGGCCCGGCTTTCTGCGGACGCATCCGCGTGTGCATCGCGGGCCCTGCGCCGTCGGAAGAAGGACGCGCAAGCCCGGCGCTTCCGGACAAGGGCGCAGGCCTTTTTTCCTTCCGCAGAACGCGGCGGCGTTGCCGCTCTGCCATGCGTTTTCGCTTCCGCCCGCGGGAAAAGCCTCCCTTCGGCGCGGAAGCCGCGCTAGGCTTCCTTTTTCGTCGGACCTGCGCCGGGGCCGGAGACGCGGCTTTTGCCGCCGCCTTCGGGCGAGACCCGTATCTGCAGTCCTATGCGTTCGCGCACGGCCTGCACGTGGGAAATGATCCCTATCATCTTGCCTCTGCGGTGCAGGGCCGCAAGCATGTCGAGCGCCGTGTTCAGGGCTTCCTCGTCCAGCGTGCCGAAGCCTTCGTCCAGGAATACGGAATCCACGCGCACGTTGCGGCTGGCCATCTGCGACAGCCCCAGCGCAAGCGACAGACTGACGAGAAAGCTCTCGCCGCCGGACAGATTGCGCGAGGAGCGCACCGCGTCCGCCTGATAGCGGTCGATCACGTTCAGCGTGAGCTTTTCCTGCGTGCTGTGCACGAGCACGTAGCGGTCCGTCATGGATGCAAGCTGCCGGTTTGCAAGCACGAGCAGTCTGCGGAAGGTCAGCTCCTGCGCGTAGTTGCGGAATTTCTTGCCTTCCGCCGAGCCGGCCAGATCTTCCAGAATGTGCCAGCGTCGGCAGATCGCCGCCTGCGCCTCCCGCCGCCGCCTGAGAAGCTGCGCCTCCCCGCGCTGCGCCGCGTTGACGCTCAGCTTCTCCTGCACGCTTCCCGTACGCTGCAGCACGTCCTCCCGCCGGCGGTTCAGCTCTTCCAACGCGCGTTCCGTCTCTTCCCGCGAGGGCAGGGGAGCGTCGTCCTCCTGTCTGCGGCGCGCAAGCTCCGCCATGCGCGTGTCGAGACCGATCCCGCGTTCGGCAAGGGCCTGTTCACGCCGCTCCAGCTGCCGCAGTTCCTCATCCTTCAGGAGGGCATCCCGGCAGGAAGCCTCGTCCGCAAAGCCCGAAGACTTCAGTCTTTCATCAAGAAGAGCCTCCATGTCCCGCAGATCCTTCGCCCGCTGCGCCATGCCCCTTTCCAGAGCCGCATCCGCGCTCCGGCTCTCCGCCAGCGCGCGTTCGGCCTTTTCCAGCGTCTCCCGGCAGCTCTTCTCTGCCTCTTCCCGCGCCTGAACACGGCGCTCCGACGCCTTTTCCTCCTCCGCGGGGCTGCGGTTTCCGAAAAGAGCGACGCGCGTTCCGCTGAGCGTTCGCACTGCGTCCGCCCGTTCCATGCGCGTCCGGAGCGCCTCCCCGCGTTCGCGCGTGGCCGCGTCCACGCCTTCCGCCGCCACCGCCGCCGCGCGGCTGCAATCATGAAGATTCTGCAGCGCCTCGGTCTCCGCCTTGCGCAGGGCCGCTCGTCTGTCCCGCCGCGCTGCCAGCGCGGCCACCGCCCTGCGCAGATCCTCGAGCGAGCCGGCCGTTTCGCCGAAGGCTTGCGTTGCGATGCACAGGGCGCGCGTCTGCTCCTCCACCGTTTCCTTGCCCCGCGCCGCTTCGCGGCTCAGATTCTGCGTTTCCGTGACAAGACGGACCTCCTCCTTCTCACGGTCCGCCTCTTCCCGCACGGCTTCCTCCTTCCGGCGCGTCAGTTCCTCCGAAAGTCGTTCAAGCTTCCGATGTCGTTCCTCCAGCACGCCGATCTCGCCCAGCGTCCGTACCGTCTCCTCCAGCGCGGCCGAGGCGTTCCCATGCAGTCTCTCCAGCAGAGGAATCAGCTGAGGCGCCTCCTCGGTCAGCGAAAGCGCCGAAAGAAGTTCCTCCGTTTCCCCGGCAGAAAGCCGGCCCGCCGCTTCCTCCGTCCCCGTGCCGTCGGCACGGAAGGAAAGCTTCGTCGTAAGTTCGCGCAGTCCATCCGTCAGGCGCGCCTTCGATTCCCCGCTCTCCTTCAGCGCAGCCTGCACATGCACCGCGTCGCGCCGGTGCGACGCCAGATCCGCGGTCAGTTCCTCCAGCTTCCGCTCCAGATCCGCCACGAGTCGTTCCTCTTCGTCGTCCGCCGCGGCAGGCGTCCCGGACAGCGCAAAGGGATGCTCCAGCGATCCGCACAGCGGGCATGGCTGTCCTGCCCGCAGATGCCGCCGCTCCTCCTCGTAGGAACGTATCCTGCGCTGAAGCTCCAGCGTCTGCCGGAGCGAGGTCAGGCGTTCCCGGCCCGCCAGCAGTTCCGCCTCCTCCCGCCGCACCGTCAGGACAAGACGCCCGGCTTCCAGATGTCCTTTCCTTTCCTCCTCCAGCAGACCGCGCCGCGCCGCCGCGTTTTCGAGAGCCTTTTCCAGCAGATTCTTCCGCTCCGAAAGAGCGTCCTTCTCCCTGCGCAGCGACGAAGCCTCCCGCCCCGCAAGCAGCGCGTCGAGCCGCGCGAGAGCCTCGGCCCTGAGCGCCCGCGTCCGGGCCAGCTCCTCTTCCGCAGCCGCAGCCGCTTCCCGGCGTCCGGCAAGCCCCGCGCGCAGCGCCTCCAGCTTCTCCAGCGTGTCGGTCAGCGTCCGGCGCGTACGGTCGAGCGCATCCGTTTCCTTTTCCAGCATGGCAAGGCGTGTCTGCATCACGCCCGTCTCGTCGCCGAGAGCCTCGTCGGTCGCGCTTTCCTGCAGTGCCTTCCGTATCCGGGCGAGCGTCTCCTCAGCCTGACGGCGGGCGAGTTCGGCATCGTTGCGCGCACGTTCCCTTGTGCGCAGGGCCTCGTCCCGTCCGGCAAGCTCTGCGTCCAGCGCCGTCAGTTCCCTGCGCCGCGCTTCCAGTTCCGTGTCCAGAGCCCGAACGTGCGTCCACAGCGCGCGCTCTCCGGACATGGCCGCTCTGGCCTCTTCCAGCGACGTTCGCGCTTTGGAAAGATGCTTTTCCGCCTCCTGCCTCTCTTTGTCGAGCTGCGGCAGGTTCCTGGCCAGCGCAAGCCTCTGCGCCTTGTCGCGTGCTTCTTCCTGGCGCCGTACCGCCGCCGCCTCCAGAAGTCCGGACAGTCCCGCCGCCTTCCGTGCCAGCATGAGCCTGCGCCGCCCGCCGTCGAACGCGGCCCCGTCGAGCCGGAGCTTCTCCCGTTCCGCCTCCACGGCCTGCGCCTCCCGATCCAGCTCTGCGGCGCGATCCAGACGGGCCATGTCTCTGCGCCGCGCCTCCGCTTCCTGTTCCAGCGCCGCCGCCGAACGCTTCAGCTCTTCCATCTCCTGCGTCAACCGTTGTTCCTGCTCTTCGGAGAGCAGCTTCTTCGAAGCCAGTTCCTCGTCCAGCGCCGCAAGACGCAGCGTCTCGTCCCGGTCGCGTTCGTGGATCTTTTTCGAAATTTCCGCATAGATCTCCGTGCCCGTGATCTGTTCCAGAAGCGGTGCGCGATCGTCGCCGTCGGCCAGCAGAAACGAGGCGAATCGTCCCTGCGCAAGCAGCACCGACTGCGTGAAGCGGTTGAAGTCCAGGCCGGTCAGCTCCGTGACCTTCGCAACGACCTCCGTGGTCTTTTCCGCCACGGACAGTCCTTCCGCGTCATAGAGCCGGTGCCGCGGCTGCTGAAGATTGCCGCCGGTCTTCCTGCCTGCCCTGTTCTGACTCCAGCTGCAGAGAAATTCTCCCTTCGGCGTGCGGAAACGCACCTCGGCCAGACAGTCCGCCGTCTGGCGCGACATGATTTCGTTGCCGCTCTTCGCCACCTTGCCGAGGCGCGGCGTACAGCCGTACAGCGCCAGGCAGACGGCGTCGAGTATGGTGCTCTTGCCCGCGCCCGTGGGACCGGTGATGGCGAAAATGCCGCCGGATTCATATTCCGGCCCGTCGAGACGTACGGTCCAGTCTCCCGCAAGAGAGTTCAGATTGCGTATGCGTATGCTCAGAATGCGCATCAGTTCTCCTCCCCGGTACGTCCTGCCGCAGTCGCCGCTTCCCGGAACGCGGCTCTCAGTTCCTCAAGCTCCGGATCCTCCGCGCTTTTGTCGGGAAAGGCTTCCCTGAGCCTGCGTTCAAACACGTCCTCCACGCCGAGATCCTCAAGATCCGCTTCCTCGGGACCGGCGTCCGGCGTTCCTTCGAGACTGCGCGAGTTGCGGATGCGCAGGATTTCAAGACCGCCCGTCGCGTATTTCTCCACCCGTTCCCGAAGATCGGGAACCGGTTCCGTTCCGGTGTGGATCACTTCCGCCCATACGCTTTCTCCGCAGCCCGAAAGCTCCTCAAGACGCCGTTCCAGCGACGGAAGATCGCCTTCCACCTTCTCAAGCCGCTGAAAGACCGGCACTTCCACCCTGCGGTACGCAAATCGTCTTCCTTCCAGCGAAAGCAGACAAACCTCCTTGCGTCGGGCCGTCTCGTTGAAACCCATGGGAAGGGGCGAGCCGCTGTAGCGGATGCGTTCCCTGCCGTTCACCTTCTGCGGCAGATGGAGATGTCCCAGCGCCACATAGTCGAAGTCGTCGGGAAACACGTCTGCCGGAACCTGTCCCAACGAACCTATGCGCAGATCGCGCACGCCGTCGTCCGGCGCCGTGAGTCCGCCCGCCGCAAAAAGATGTCCCGTGGCGAGCGCCGGAACATCGCCGTGTTCCTCCCGCAGCCGCCGCACCTGCCGCGCCGCGCGCGCGTAGTGTTCCTTCATGCCCTCGACCATGCGCCGGTCGCGTTCCTCCGGATCGTCTCCGTCGCAGGCCCGGTACAGATCCCTGTCCCGCAGAAAGGGCACCGCGCTCACGATGAGTTCCGGACTGCCGTCCGGTCCGCGCAGAAGCAGCGTTTCCTCCTCCGGTTCCCTGGCCCTTCCCGTGACGTGTATGTTCATGGCCGAAAGAAGTGCGGCCGGTGCGTCGAGAAAGGCCGGAGAATCGTGATTGCCGGCCACGATCACCACATGACGGCAGCCGCCTTCGCTCGTGAGACGGCGCAGAAAGTCGTAATACGCCGCCTGTGCAGGATTGCCCGGAAGCGCACTGTCAAAGACGTCCCCGGCCATGACGAGCACGTCCGCACGCTCGCTGCGCACGGTCTCCAGCAGCCAGTCGAGAAAGCGGCGGTATTCCTCATGCCGCCGCCTGCCGAACAGGCTGTGGCCGAGATGCCAGTCGGAGGTGTGAAGAATGTTCATGGGCACGGCTCCTGCATGAGGTTCTGCTGCGGAAAAAAGGCTCTGACGCCACGCGGCCCGGATGCGCCGGAAGACGCCTTTGCCGCGTCATGTGGTGTAGCACGCGCTGCGGCGGCTTGTCATGCGGAAAAGAGAGCGGCACGTCTTGTTCGGACGAAAGAGACGGTCGCGCCCGAAAAAGAGCGCACGGAGAGACGGGGAAAAACAGCCGCCTTCGACGGGCCGGTCTTTCGCCGTTTTTCACAAAGGAGAGGCTGAAGCGTCGGCCGGGGCGGGGAAAGAAAACGGCGATGCCGGGGAGGGCGGGCTGTGCAGGACTGAAAAGCCGTGCGGAAAAGCAGAAAAAAGACGGCGGATGCATGACATGGATGCCGCATGGAGGAGAAGGACGCGCAAAAAAACGCAGTGCCCGTGCAGGTGGGCAGAATGCGTCGATGCGGCTTGCGCCTCATGGAAAAAGGCTTCGGAACAAAGCGATGCAGCCGGAAAAATGCGGAAAGAGGCGCGAGGAATATCTCTGCGGGAAAAAATGCGCGTTCCGTCCGCATTACGGAGGTCATGCGGCATATGCTGCATTCAGAATGAACAAAAGCGGAAATCCGGACGGGATTTCCGCTTCGTCATATCCGCATCTGCACATGCAGATGGCATCAGACTACTTATATGCCTTGGATGCAAAGATACCGACGCATACAACAACAAGAATAAGACTGGCGAAAATGGTGAGTACCAGAGTTCCGAGTTCCATAGCATCCTCCTTGAAGAGATGAAAGAGTGTCCCAATGTTGTCGCCTTGACGATATCATATAGTGATGACTGTCCGTACATACGGATGAAGTCTTCCATGTTTTTTTTAGAACATAACAGGGGAGTCTGTTAAAAACAATATGTTTTTTTAAGAAATAAGCGATTTTTATCATTTTCATGCGAAATCGTCATTAAAGCATGATGTGAATTATTATTAAATATATTATTTATTTATAAAAATAAATATATATCAATTACAATCATTATTTTGTTTTTTATGATAAAATAAAACTGTATGGTTACTGTAAAACATGATGATATTTTTATGACGAGAATTTTTTTAAAAGAAAATTAAAACATATTTTTTCATGAAGATATTTATAAATAAATGATTATGAAAAAATATTGTCATGTTATATTATGTGCGTCGGAACAGGCGGAAGGAATATCGTCTCTCCGGCCGGGCGGAAGGAGGGCGTGCATGTTTCCTTGCCTGCGTGTTCTTTCTCTTCGGTTTTGGCCGAAAGCGTTTTTTTTCTCATTCGGGGCGGGGCTTGTCATGGTTCGCCAATAGGGTATCTTCGGAAGGGCGTTGCGCATCCTTCCGCAGGGAAGGAGGGCGGAGATCCGCTTCCTCCCGTGCCGGGAAGAGCGGACACGGTTTTGCATGTCCGCATGGCGGCATGCTGCAGAACGAACACTCTGGACCGCGGAAGGCGGACGGGAGTTTACCATGGGCGAGTTCCGCGTGCCCGATACCGGGCTTCATATTCTTATTCTCGGCTGCATGAGCTCGGGCAAGTCCACGCTGCTCAACGCCATGCTGGGCAGAGGCGTGTTCCCCGCCGGAAACCGGGCCACGACGGCACAGGTCTTCCGCATCATTCATGATCCGTGGTGCGGGGAGAACGTGTGCCGCAATCCTTCGGAAAGCGACGAGTGGTATCCGCTCACGTCGGATCGTCTGGCGTCCTACAACGGCACCATGCGCGAAAACGTGCCTGCCGACATCCGTCTTTGTCTGCCGCATCTGCAGAAAAAGCGCACCATCGTCTTCTACGATACGCCCGGTCCCAATACGAGCCGTCACGACGGCCATCGGGGCGAAACCTATTTTGCCCTGGAGAAGCTGCCGCTGACCCATGTGTTTCTGGTGCTGGACATGGCGCAGCTGCACACGCGCGACGAAGAGGCGCTGCTCAGGGATCTGGGGCGCGTGTCTGCGCTGCGCGGCGGCGTTCCGGTGCTGGTCATTCTCAACAAGGCCGACGTCATCGACGTGGAGAAGGAGTCGGTGACGGACATCGTGCACGATGTGCGCGACACGGTGTTGCAGCATCTGCCCGAAGGCAGCAGCGTGGACGTGATTCCGCTCATGGCCAAGGGCGCGGAGGTATGGCGGCGCATGATCGACCGCGACGAGCTTACGGTGTTCGAAGTGGAGTTCGGTCAGTACATCGACTGGCGGCTGTGCCGCGCCATGCTGGAAGCCTCCCTGATGCCGGAGTCCATACGCGTCAGCGTGGCGGAGCAGATGGAGGAATGGCGCAGACTTCAGAAATTTTCGCAGGCGTTCCGTTCCTCGCTGGAATATCTCGCGAAACGGGTGCATCCCGAGGCGGAACTCATCAACAAAAACGTGAGCAGGATTCTCGACTACGCCGACTGTCGCCGCGCCGTGACGGGTTCGGGCATGACGGCGCTTGAGGAATACATTGATCAGCTTACGGTCAAACAGTACGCCGCTCCCCTGCAGGAGAGCGTGGATGAAGAAAGAGCGTGACATGAGAAAAAGCGCCGTCAGCAGAGAAGAGGCCCTGGCCCTTTTGAAAACTTGGAATACCGAACCGTTTCATATCCTGCACGCGCTCACCGTGGAAGGCGTGATGCGCTGGTTCGCCCGCGAGCGGGGCTTTGCCGACGAAGAGGAGTTCTGGGGCCTTGTCGGACTTCTGCACGACATCGACTTTGAGCGCCATCCCGAGGAGCATTGCCGCAAGGCTCCCGAGATCCTGCGCGCCGCAGGTGCGGGAGAAGACATGATACATGCCGTATGCAGTCACGGCTACGGTCTGTGCTGCGACGTGGAGCCGGAACATGAGATGGAGAAGATACTCTTTGCCGTGGACGAACTCACGGGTCTCATAGGCGCGGCCGTGCGCATGCGTCCGTCGGGCAGCGTCATGGACATGGAGGTGTCCAGCCTGAAGAAGAAGTTCAAGGACAAGCGTTTTGCCGCAGGCTGTTCGCGCGACGTCATCCGCAGCGGAGCCGAGCGTCTCGGCTGGACGCTGGATGAACTTTTCGAGCGTACCCTCGATGCCATGCGTTCCTGCGAGGCCGGCGTGAACGCCGAAACGGCCGCGCTCTGATGCTGCCGGAAATGACGCATTGTCGGAACTGACGGAACAAACGCGGCTTCATGCCGCGTTCGTTTCGTCCGTGCCCCGCCGACGTTTCTCCGGCATCGAGGGAGTCCGGAGCAATCATTTCCCCGGAGTCAGGGGAGAAGCTCCGAATGTTTTTCCCTGTGCCTTCGGGGCAGTCGTTTGCGGGCGAGGGCGGCTCCGGTGAGGCTTTCCGGGCAGAGGGCGATGCGGGCGGGCGGACCTGCGGCCACGATGCGTCCGCCTCTGTCGCCTCCGCCCGGCCCCATGTCGACGACGTAGTCGGCGTTGCTGACGACGTCCAGGTCGTGTTCGATGACGATGACGGTGCCGCCGTTTTCGATCAGCGTCTGAAAGACGCCGAGCAGCGTCTGCACGTCCAGGGGATGCAGTCCTATGGTGGGTTCGTCGAACACGAACACGCTGTCGTTCTGGGAGCGTCCCATTTCCGAGGCCAGCTTCAGGCGCTGCGCTTCGCCTCCGGACAGTCCTGGCGTCTGTTCGCCCAGCGTGAGGTAGCCGAGACCGAGCTTTTCCAGCACGTCCAGCCTCCGACACACGGTCTTGAGATCGGCGCAGGCGTTCAGCGCGTCGTGCACGCTCATGGCCATGATTTCCGGCATGGAACAGGTCCGGCCGGCGCGGTTTTCGTATTTCACGTCGTCCGCGGCACGCGAGAAGCGGCTCCCGCGGCATTCGGGACAGGGGATGTCCACGTCCGGCAGAAACTGCACGTCCAGGCTGACCACTCCCGTGCCGTCACAGACGGGGCAGCGCAGACTGCCGGTATTGTAGGAAAAGTCTCCGGCTCTGAGTCCCCGGTCTTTTGCCTGTTCAGTGCGCGCAAAGGCCTTGCGCAGCTCGTCGTGCATGTCGGCGTAGGTGGCCACGGTGGAGCGTACGTTCACGCCTATGGGCGAGGCGTCGATGAGCTTCACCTGCGAGATCCCTTCCGCCTGCACGCTGCGAACATGATCGGGCATCCTGCCCGTGCCCGAAAGCGCCCGAAGCGCCGGGACGAGGCTCTCCAGAATGAGCGTGGTCTTTCCCGATCCGGATACGCCGGTCACCACGCTCAGACGTCCCCTGGGAAAAACGACGTCCAGCGGCTTCACCGTATGGATGCCCTCCATGACAAGCCGTATGCTTCCCGCGGCGAACAGGTCGGTCTCCGCTGTCTCCGGTCTCAGACGGCCCAGCCCCGTGTCTCCAAGAAAGCGTCCGATGCGGGAACGCGGGTCCGATGCAATGTCGGCCGCGCATCCCTCCGTCAGCACCTCTCCGCCGCGTGTTCCGGCCTCCGGACCCATTTCGATGAGCCAGTCCGCCTCCGAGAGTATCTGCGTGTCGTGGTCCACCAGAACCACGGAGTTGCCGTCCGCCACAAGATCGCGCATCACGCCGACAAGTCCCGCGATGTTCGCGGGATGCAGTCCGATGGAAGGCTCGTCCAGCACGTACAGCACACCCGTCGTCCGGTTGCGCACCGCCCGCGCGAGCTGCATGCGTTGACGCTCCCCCGTGGACAGCGTGGACGCGGAACGATCCGGCGCCAGATAGCCCAGACCGAGTTCCAGAAGACGGCCTGCCGTGCTCTGAAAGGCGTCGCATATGTCCTTTGCCATGGGACGCATCTCTTCGGGAAGCGTGTCCGGAACTCCGGCCGTCCAGAGCGTCAGCTTATCGAGCGGCATGGCGCATGCCTCGTCCAGCGAAAGGCCCCGCACCTTCGGCATGCGCGCCGTTTCGCAGAGCCGTGTGCCGCCGCAGTCCGGACACACGTCCTCCTTCAGAAACTTCTCCACGCGCTTCATGCCCTTTTCATCCTTCACTTTGGCAAGCGCGTTTTCCACCGTGTACACCGCGTTGTAATAGGTGAAGTCCAGCTCTCCCGCCTGATTCGAGTTCTTCGCCTTGTACAGAATGTGCTTCTTTTCCGCGGGACCGTCGTAGACCACGCGCTTCTCTTCATCCGTCAGGTCGCGGAACGGCACGTTCGTCCGAACTCCCATGGCGCGGCATACGTCCGTCATGAGCGACCACATCAGAGAATTCCACGGCGCAACCGCGCCTTCGTCGATGCTCAGCGACTCGTCCGGCACCAGCGTGGACCGATCCACCGTCCGCACCAGCCCCGTGCCGTTGCAGGTGCGGCAGGCTCCCCGGCTGTTGAAGGCCAGATCCTCCGCCGACGGTCCGTACCACATCGCTCCGCACTCCGGACAGCAGAGCTTTCGACCCGCCGCCACCGCCAGTGACGGCGGCACATCATGTCCGTTGGGACAGCGGTGACTCGCCAGACGCGAATACATGAGACGCAGGCCGTTCAGCAGCTCCGTACCCGTACCGAATGTGCTCCGTATGCCCGCTATGCCGGGACGCTGACGCAGCGCCAGCGCCGCAGGAACATACAGAACCTCGTCCACCTGCGGTCGTGCCGCCTGCGTCATGCGCCGTCGCGTGTACGTCGACAGCGCTTCCAGATATCGTCGGGAGCCCTCGGCATACAGCACCCCCAGCGCCAGCGACGACTTTCCCGAACCGGAAACCCCCGCAATGGCAACAATCTCGTTCAGCGGAATGCGCACGGAAACGTTTTTCAGATTGTGTACCCGCGCGCCCCTCACTTCCATGAAACGGGGAATCATGCCCCTGTGGTCATGTCTGTCCTGCATCGTTGTCTCCTTGCTCCTTGTATAGACCGACGGCTCCGTCCAGACAAGACAAACGCCGTGAAGGCAGAGGGAGAGGCGCGGGGAAAGGGCGTCCGGGGTACCGCTCCGGCCCCGTCGGGGAAATCTGCCTACGTGCATCTTCGTCAGGTCCGGACGGCTGCGGTCACGGGCAAAACGTCAAGTACGACGACGCCTCAGGACTCCCTCGATGTGGAGGAACGTGTATCGCGGGGAGAGGTGCGGGGTCGGAGCATTTTGCGCAGAGTGCGGGCTGCGCGTCCGAAGGGGGGACAGGAGGGGCGGCGGAAAAGCGGTCAGGACGGGACAAGCGTCGTCCGGTGCAGGGAGAAGGGCGGGGGCGGACGATGGCACGACGTCGTCATGTGCGGAAGAGGCTGCGGAACAGGCGTCTTCAGGATGCAGCGCGTCGGACATGACGGAGCGCTCCTCAAGCAGCGGAGACGGGCCGTCATGGCGTGCAGGAGGCGCAGGGATCGGGAGGTGCTGAGCGTGCGTTCTCCGGGGGAGTTTCCTGCTCAAAAGACGGGCAGGCAGGAAAAGCGGACCGCTTCCGACGGGCGTGCGGGGAGCCTCTTGGGGATATCCATCAACAGCGAAATCAAAGGCATCGACGTTGCGGGGAGTCTCTTTGCCGGGGGATATCCTGTGGAGGAGGGGAAAGCGCCTGCGAAGGGGAAAAGTTCTGGCGAAGCGTCCCGCAGGGAGGGGAAAAACGACCTGCGTGGATGAGGTGGAAAAGCCCTGCCGAGGAGGATGTGCGGACGGAGAGAGGAAAAGCTCTGCTGAAGGTGTCTGCGGGGGAAGAAGGAGGGGGAGAACCTGCCTTGTTCAAAAGCACCTTCCCTTTGTCCGGCGCGGTGGTTCGGCAGAGACGATGCGGTGCATTCAGAATGTGCTCGAAGCAATGCGGAAGGGCGATGCGGCGTATTCAGGAGAAAACGGCGCAGTCGTTTCAGAGAGGCGGAGCAGCAGCGGCGGCGTTTTCTGATGACGAAAAAAGCGGCCGATCCGGAGAAAGGCCGCTTTTGTGGAGGTCGGGGGGGGGGAGATTACTTCTTGTTGAGTTCGGCTTCCTGCGGGAACATGGGCGTGTAGCGGTAGGCCAGCGAGAGCACCATGGCGGCGTAGGCGAAGACGAGGAAGCAGCTTGCCCATTCCGCCCAGTTGGGAGCGTAGGCATACCAGCTGTCGAAAGGCATGACGGGCTGGGCCAGGCCCTGAACGGTGAGCACGTAGCGGTTGATGGTGATGCTTGCGCAGGTAAGGAAGAGCATCAGATAGAAGATCCAGGGCTTTTCGCGCAGCGACTTGATGAGCAGCACAACCATGGGGATGATCAGGAAGGCGTGTTCCATCCAGAAGAGCCATTTGCCGTAGATCCAGCCGTGGAACATCTGGTCGAAGGTGAGACCCTGACCGGCCAGCAGATCCGTGGCCCAGTACCAGCTGTCGAGACACTTGAAGATGGTGTACACGATGAGCATGGTGCCGCCGACCTTGCCCATGAGCTGCTTGACTTCCCAGCTGACGAGCTTGCGGCCGGACATCTTTTCCATGAGCGTGCAGACGAGCACGGTGAACATGGGACCGGAGGCCACGGCGGAGAGCACGAAGAGGAAGAAGGTCCAGGGCCAGATGAAGAAGCCTTCACGGAACAGGTAGGGACGTCCGAAAAGAACGCCGTACATGCCGCCGAGAGAACCCTGATGGAAGGTGGAGAGGAAGGCGCCGATACCGGCGAAGATGGGCATGTACACATGGAAGTTGTGAGCCAGCGCATGAATGAAGGGTCTCTTCATGAGCTGACGGTTTTCCAGCACCAGCGGCACGAACTCAAGGATGAGCACGATGCAGTAGCAGGTGATGCAGAAGATAACTTCCGTGAGCATGGAATGCACGTTGGGATACCAGTAGCCGAACCAGCAGCGGATGGGCTGGCCGATGTCGAGAACCAGAATCATCATGGCGCCCGTGTAGCACAGGAAGCCGATGACGGCGGCGAGGTTCACGATGTTCTTCAGCTCGTCGATGTTGAGGATGTAGCGCAGGGCGCCCGTGAAGAAGGCGCCGGCGCCGAGAGCGATGACGGCGAGGTCGAAGGTGATCCAGAGACCAAAGCCGAAGTAGTCGTCCATGCCGGTTTCGCCGAGGCCGAAGCCGAGAACGCGTACGGCGGCGTAAAGCCCCCAGAGGAAGATGACGCCCAGAATGGACATCCATCCCATGAATTTCGTCAGAGAGCAGCGCTCGCACCCTTCCGGGAAAAGCTCCGCATCAACAGGTTTGCTGTAATCCATAACCTACCCCTGCTTTGTGGCTTCGCCGGTCTTTTCGTGTTCGAGATAGTTGTCGCCTTCGCGGCGTACCCATTCACGTTTGCTGATGTAGTACACCTGCGGATCGGTGCCGAGACGTTCCAGCAGACGGAAGGCGTAGGGACTCTTGATGAGTTCGTGCACCTTGTGGGTGGGATTGTTCAGATCGCCGAAGGTGATGGCGCCGTTGGGACAGGCTTCGGTGCATGCGGTGATGTATGCTCCGTCAGGCAGATTCATGGGATCCTGTCCTTTGGCCACGGCGGCTTCCTGAGCCTTCATGAAGCGATGATGGCAGAAGGAGCATTTTTCCACGACGCCGCGCATGCGCGTGGAAACGTCGGGAGTGAGGGCCTGTGCCAGATCGCCGGGCCACTTCGGGTCATACCAGTTGAAGTAGCGGGCATGGTAGGGACATGAGGCCATGCAGTACCGGCAGCCGATGCAGCGGGGCGGAATCTGGCTGACAATGCCGCCTTCCTCCCTCTTGTCCGTGGCGATGACGGGGCACACGGACACGCAGGAAGGCTTGCCGCACTGCATGCAGGGCCGGGGCAGATAGGCCACTTCATGATCCGGGAAGGGTTTGTGGTTGGAGAGACGGAAGACGGTGAGCCAGTTGAGCGAACGCAGCTTGTTGCTGCCGTCCACGGCCGGAGCCACGTTGTTTTCCGCCTGGCAGGCCACCATGCACGCGCCGCAGCCCGTGCACTTGTCGATGTCGATGACCATGCCCCATCTTATTTTGAATTCCTTGACTTCAGAAGACATCTCGACCCCCCTATGCCTTTACGGCCTTCACGCCCGCAAGGCCCCAGACCGGCAGACCGGTACCGGGTTCTCTGGACACGCTGGTCAGCGCCAGAACGTTCGCGCCCTTGCCCCTGCTGAATTCGTCGAAGGCCGTATGGCCGAGTCCGGCGACGAGGGAGACGGTATCGGGCAGGATACCTTCGAAGACGGCGACAACCGCGGTGATTTCCACGTTATTGCCGGCGACGAGCCTGATGTGATCGCCGGATTGTACCTTCAGTTTGGCGGCGGTGGCGCCGTTCAGCTGCACCACGCTGAGCTTGCCCTTGAGCTGATAGTCGGTGACGACCTTGGTGGCGAAGGGCGGAATGGCCGTCTGCGCCGTGCCCATGCCGAGCACGACCACGGGAGCGACCTGCAGATCGCCTTCCGCGGCCTTGGCGGAGGCGGCTGCACGAATGGCTTCCCAGTTGTAGAAGAGCGGCGATGCGGGCAGCGACGTGGAGGCCGGATGCACGCGGCCTTCCTCCATCATGGAGCGGAAGGGCGCGCCGAGGGCGAAGGCATGCTTGTACAGAAGTTCGGGCATATCCTTGACGCCCGTGTCGAGCTTGAGTTCCTGCGCCAGGGCGATGTACAGTTCACCGGCGCTGCGGGCGTCGGCAAAGGGCTTGGCCACGGGACGGGCCAGCGCGTAGGTCACGCGGCCGGAACCGTAGGGCGTCTGCACGTCGTCAAAGGCTTCCATGCCGAGGGCCGCGGGAAGAACCAGATCGCAGGCCTCGCAGGTTTCGCTCATGAAGCTCGCCACGGCCACGGAGAAGCCGGCCTTGTCGAGCGTTTCCTTCATGCCGGAATCGGCGGGAAGGGAGTAGAGCGGGTTTGCGGCATGGATGAGCAGAAACGCCGGAGCCTTGGTCCTGCCTGCGGCTACGGACTGCGTGTAGTCCACGAAGCGCTTGCGGATGGTTTCGCGGTATTCGGTGGCGTGAGACACCACGGAAACCGGGAAGGGCAGATCCACGAGACCGCCTTCCCTGTTCACGCTGCCGAGCAGCATGTTGACGGCAACGGCCGCCATGACGGGACCGGCGGAGCCGCCGGAACCGAGCGCGGAACCCGCAATGACCAGCGGCTTTTTGGCGGAAGCCAGAGCCTTGGCCGCTTCTTCGAGACGGGCGGCGGGAACGCCGGTGATGCCGGAAACCTTTTCGGGCGTGTAGGCGGACACGAAGGAGGCGAAATTCTGCAGACCGGCGGCAAAGCCGGCCTTTCCGGCCTTGATGAGCAGGTTAGCCACGCCGAGCAGCAGAGTCATTTCGGTGCCGGGTCTGACGGGCAGCCACAGATCCGCGCCTGCGGCGGTGTTGTTCTGCACGGCGCCGGCGTAGATGAGCTTCTGCGAAGCCTCTCCCGCGACGGGATGCGTGCGGTTGAACGCGCTGCGGTTGGCGGCGACCACGCCCCAGCTTTCCAGAACGGGAGCGCCGGCGGCAAGAATGCAGTCGCTGTGCTCGATATCATAGCCGAGACGACCCTGACCTCCCATGGCTTCCCATGCCGCGGCGGCGGGCATTTCCTCGTCGGGCATGAAGTAGAAGTCGGAGGAGCCGAGCTGATTGAGCATGGACGAAAGCACTTCGTTGATGCTGGAAGTGGGATCGCCAGACACGGCGGCCACCAGGGAGCCCGCGGCCGCCAGCTTTTCCTTGAGCAGCATTTCGGCCTCGCTCCAGGTGATGGCGACGTACGCGCCGTCGGAAGAGCGGCGCAGCGGCGTCTTGAGACGCGCCGGACTGACGCGCAGTTCCGCTTCGGCGGCGGCCAGGGCGGTCATGGCGCCGTGGGTGACGGGATTGTTTCCGTCACCGATGGTGCGCACGGGCGTGCCGGCCACGGTGCGTACGAGAAAGCCGGTGCCGGACGGGCACAGCTTGCTCACCGTGGGCAGATATTCGCTGGCGCCCTTCTTCAGGCGCGGGATCCAGCCCCAGTTCTGCGTCCAGTACACAGCGTCGTAAAGAGTGTTCCAGATGATGGGAGACGCCACGAGGCCCACGGTCCCGCCGGCGGCAAATTTAAGAAATCCTCGTCTGTCCATGATTTCCTCGCTTTTGCCTTACTTGTGGCAGGTGAAGCAGGCGTTGCTGGCGTTGGTGTTGCCCATGGCCATATGTTCGGCATGGCAGCGTTCACATCCCCACATCAGCATGGTGTTTTCGGAGTAGCCCGAAAGCCTGTTTTCCCGGTAGACGGGAGGAATGTCCGTTTCGGCCACGTTGAGGTGGCACTTGGAGCAGAACTCGGCCGTTTCCTTCGGACCGTGCAGCTCGGCCAGAGGACCGAAGTGCAGCGCATGGCTGAAGAACACGTTGTCAGGCTGCTTCTGATAGATGAGCCATTCGGACTTGATCTCGCGACCGGTCTGGACGTACTCGCGGACGAAGCGCGCTTCCTCGGGGTCGGACCCGAGGATCGTGAAGTGGCACTCCGCACACTGGGCGGTAGTGGGCGCTCCGCTGAATGAGCCGTCGGCACGTACGAAGTGGCACTGCTCACAGGTCATGCCCTGCTTCTGCACGTGCTCGACATGGCTGAAGGCTATGGGCTGCCTTTTGGTTTCCTTCATAAGGTTGGGCAGAACCCACCATCCCAGAATAAGGGCCACGACCAGCCCCACGACAAACGCGCCCCAGCCGCAGCAGCTTTTTTTCGCTGCGCTTGCCGGTGTGGTTGTGTTGTTCCTCTCCTCCATCCCGATGCCTCGTGCTGGTTGAGGTGATAAAAAAGGACAGTGCGCATCTTCCGGCCGGGCCGGAAGGGAGGCATGTCGGAACCGCTTGAAATTCCTTGCCTTTACAACGACGGTTCCAGTGAACTTTGTTATATTAGTTTAAAAAGAGGCGGCTTGCAACGGTGAAATCCTCTTTCGTTTTTCCTCTTTCAAAGCACCCGTTATGCCCCCTTGGGAGAAATGGGGAAAAATTACCGGCATAACTATGGAAAATGTATAAAACTTTCTTAATCTTTCATGGGAAGTGATGCATGTTTTTTTCTGTAAAAAAATTGAGGAAAAAAGATATGTTATTTTTTTCATTTATTAAAATCGGAAACGGACTCTGTTTTCGGGGCTATTGAAGAGGTCCCGGTGACGGCTCTTTTCAGCACAACGATCTCCTTCCATACTGGTGCGAAAGCGGTGATCCGTTTTTTTCTTCATCCATGTTCCGAAGTTTTTCCGACAGATCGGAACAAACGTAAAAGACGGTTATTTGCATGCGGCAGGCACAGGATCGTCGTCTTTGCGGCAGAACGTTCAGCAGGCGCGGAGGCATCCGCCGCCTGTGCACGGAAGAGCATCGCCGCCTTTGCGCGCTTCGATATCGACGCACAGGACATATGCATGTCCTGTGTCATGGACAAGGTAAAGGAACGTACCCTCGCCCGGAAGGAATGACTCGGCGATCTCAAGACGGAACTCAAGGAATGGCGGGCCAAGCTGCTTCGGGAGATCGAAGTCGTCACGACGCCCCATCCCGAAACATGGCCAGCGGGGTCAAGGGCGTGTCTCCGGCTATGCCGTGATCAGGTGGGAGCGTTCACGGGGCTTTCCAATGTGCTGACCGACTTTTCGGCGCGAATCGGAAACCTATCTTAAGAAGATGTGCATGGCGAACGACGCGCGATCAACGTGGCCAAGATGCAGGTCATGGAAAGGGGAGCCGACATCATTTCCGGCATCCGTCTGGAAGTGAAGAGCGGTTCTACGGACATTCTGCCGTTGTCCTGCGCGGGCACTGCCCTTGAACACGGCGTGGTCGACATGCCGGAATTTGCCGGAATGCGCGAACTCTCCGTCGAATGCCGCAAGGCTGGGGAACAGCGTCTGCCCGTCGTGGCCGGTACCTCGGAGAGTTATGCGGAACTCTGTTCGGACAAGGATGAGAAGTTCCCCATGCCCGCCTATCCGTAGCAGCTTCATCCCTGTCTGCGAAGCCTGCCGGAACCTTTCTGAAACACGGGACCGAAGCTTGTCTGCGCTGACGGGACTCAAAGGGGCCGTGCCGCAACATCCGTGACGCACTCGTCTGCAATTCTTTCGGCGTCTGCGCACGCGTGCGGCCGGGGAGGCGGAAGAACTCGAGTTCCGCTTGCGTCCGCCGCCGGGTGGAGGGCGCGGTCTTCACCGCGGCGATGCCGGGATCGCATATGATCTGCTGATGCGGAGATGTCTCATCTTGACAGCAGGACCGGAGCTGACATATGATATCAGCCGTCGTTTTTTCGCGGAGGGATGGCAGAGCGGCTGATTGCGGCGGTCTTGAAAACCGTTGAGGGTCACACCTCCGGGGGTTCAAATCCCTCTCCCTCCGCCAGAAAGAAATTTTTTTGAGTCCTTTTGGATGTGTAATTATCCGAAAGGACTCATTTTTTTGTCTAAAGTGCGTCTGTTGTAGTGCGTTGTTGTGTACCTTGATAGGTACCCATAGCGCGGAAGTTGTGTTAAAAGTTGTGTACCCTTATGTGGAGATCCTGCACACGAGGGTACACATTTTTTTTACTCATCAGGAGCGACAAATGGCACGCGTCGAAAATCTTCTTACCGCAAAACAGGTTGAAGTCGCCCTCAGAAAAGGAACTCCCGTCCAACTTAATGATGGAGGGGGGCTTTATCTTAACATCACTGAAAAAAATAAGGGCACCTGGTTTATGCGCGGACGTCTAAACGGTGTCGCAAAAAGACGAGTCCTCGGTAACGAAAAGGTGTCACTCGCCGAAGCCCGCTTATTGAGAAACGAAGAAAAGAAGGCTTTGAAGGCAGGCATTGATACCGTTGCTGAGAAAAAGGCCACCCTGAAAAAAGCAGAGGAAGACGGACGGACATTCGGCATGGTTTCTGATGAATGGCTGAACTTCTGGAAAAATGACAAGGATGACAAAACCATCAAGTCCACAGTAGGACGTCTGGAAAAACATATCCTGCCTGTCATTGGTAAAAGTCCCTATTCCAGCCTTGAGTTTGCTGATCTAAAAGCCGTCTGTTCGGTAATAGCTGAAAATGGTCGGCGCGAAATGGCAAACCGGGTAGCGACAATTATTTCCCAGGTATGCCGTTTTGCCAAAATAAACGGCTACCACAAGTACAATATAGCAGAAGATTTGACGGTATTGTTTCCGAAGCCTAAAAAAGATATTAATTTTGAGGGTTTTCCTGCTATTACGGACAAAAACGGAGTAGCAGAGATGCTTCGTAAAATAGAAAAATTTATTGATGCGGGGCGCTGTTCACCCTACACTGGAGCAGCTCTTAAATTGTTTCCACTGATCCCATTGCGCGCATCTTCCATGCTTATGTCCAAGTGGGAGGACATAAACTTTGATGAGGCCATATGGAAAATCCCCGCTGAAAATATGAAGGGGGAAATCGGTCAGAGAAGAGATTTTGTCATTCCTCTTTCAACTCAGGCTCTTTCTGTTCTGAAAACATTGCAGGATTTTCGGATAAATAGCTACCTGTTTCCTTCTGGAGGCAAGTCAGGACATCTTGGAGTGGAAGGGGTCAATAATTCAATGCACAGGGCAGGTATTCCGAAAGGCAAAATGTGCATTCATGGCTGGAGAAAAGTATGGGGGTCGCTTGCTCGTGAATATGGCCTTCCAGATAAAATCGTGGAGCGAGGCCTAGCTCATTCTTCTGGGTCATCTGTTGAACAGGCTTATAATAGAGCGCAGTACCGTGAATTAATGCGCTATTCGTTTCAGTGGTGGGCTGACTTGTTGGATGCTTTGAGGGAAGGTAAAGAAGTCCCCAATTTAAACTTATCTTCAGAGTTACTATTTTCATAAATTTTATACAAACAGGATAGCATATGGAAAAATACTGGTACAAAGGATATGAAGTCTTAGATCTTTTACACTGGCGTCTAGAAGATCTTGTTCAGGCATGTGAGCTTGGCCTAAAAGTTTATGATGAAAATATAAGTGGTATAACTCCAATTTTAGAAATTTTTAGAAGGAGATATGATTATTCAAAAGTCTTTAGATATAGATTCAATATGAATAATTATAGAGAAATACAAGGAATAAATGTAAAAATTACAATAAAAGAACAAACTAAGGAGTATAAACTGATAAAAGATGAACATAACTATTTTATCTTAGATAATAAATTCTTCTTTTTGAGCATAAGTCACAAGGGATATCTGTACTTTGAAAGATATAATAATATTGAAATAGAAGATATTAATTCATTCTTAAGAGAATATTTTAATAATGAATTTATTGATATTGATAATATATCATTGTTATCAAATCCTTTATTTTTTTCCCAGAAAGATGATATTTCTAATAATGAATATATTAAATTAAAAATTAAGCATCATTATGAAAAAAGAAAAAAATTATATCAAGAATTTCATGATAAATGTTTTGTAAATGAATTTAAACACAATTTAAACTATGATGAAGATATGAAAATTACTATAAGATGTAATATACAATTATATGACAATTCTATAGAAGAACAAAAAATATATATTCAAATTTTAGGTGAAGAAAATAATATAAAAAATTATATTTATAATCCATTTATAAACTATGATTTTGATGGCTTTGTATTAAATATTTTTATTCCAGAAAAACAATATTGGTTTATTGCTCCATCCAATGATGCAATAAATGATATTCTTGCATTACGAGATGAAAATGTAAGAATTGAAGATGTTAGCGAAACAAAATTACTTTCAATATATAATGAAGCATATGCATATGAAAAAAATGAATATATTTATACTATTAATAACATGTTAGAAGGATATAATCATCTTTTAAATTCATATTTTAATAAAGATGATATCGTAAAATATTTAAAATTATCTTCTATATCTATACATATAACACATAACAATAGTAAAGTTATAAAATATTGCGATAAAATATTAAAAATAGAAAATAATAGTTTAATTATAAAAAATAAAAAATCAAAGTTAAAGCAATATATAGAAAATTATGATAATTTAAAAGAATATGAAAAAACATATACGCAAACTAATGAAAGTGTAAGCAATGAAGATAAATATCTGTTAAATGAAATATTACCTAAAGGCATATACATTGATAAAGAAAACAAAGAAATAGTATTAAAAATATATAAATTTTTAGAAAATTTCAAAAGTCATTACCAAGATGAAAATATATTAAAAAGCATTGATATATTAAAATATAAAACATTATGTTTTACTAATGAAGAAATTGCTAATAAATTACATATTAATAAAAATTATAATGCAGTCAAAACACATATTTCACGTGCAATAAAAAAAGCATTAGAAGAAATAAATAAAAAATATAATTTTAAATTTCCATACATTCAACACAATAATATAAACGAATACATAAATAATAATAGAAATATTATACACGCATTTTTTCAAAATATAAAATAAACACATATTCATATCTATTTATATATAGACAGTCGGTAGGATTTTCCTACTGACTGTCTTTTTTATTTATAATAATTAAATTATCATTATAATTATTTATTACTACTAACTAATAAAAAATATTCGTTTATATTTATAATACATCATCATAACTTAATATAATTAAGACAGATAATACCATAGCTTTGTAGTCATATATCGTTTCATACAATTAGATTGTCACTATCCTAAGCATTTTATTTTTCTAGTTTTACACCAAGATTCATTTTCATAGCCGCTTCTGTAAAAGCTTGTATTTTGACATGATGATCGATTTGCTCACCAATGCCAAGCTCCATTTCGTCAGCATCTGTCATCTGCTTCTTCCACCCATACAGGAGATTTGGAGCCACTGCGTACTTCCGCGCCACGAGCAACACGGTGTTTCTGGTCCCATGCTCTCCCGTATCATGCGGAGTTTTTGGCTGTAGGCCATATCCGGCGTGAAGTGATAGTGAGAATTTCTACCTTACTCAGTTCATCAAAACTAGACTTAGTGCCAGCCATAGTTCCAGACCAATTTCCTGCTTAGAAGACTGTCCGTTTGAACTAGGGGCTACTCCAAAGGTTACGATGTAACTATGGTGCATGTTACCGCCATAAAAATAGCTCATAAATAACCGATAATCACTCTGAATAGTTGAAAAATATAAAAAAGAAAAAACTCTTTGTAACCGCTTTCAATACGAATAAAAAAATGCTCTTCCCTTACTCAATGACACACTTACCAAAGGAGGAACCTACATGGAAAGAAATCGTCTTCGAGTGAAGGAAGTAGCTTTCTTGCTTGGCTGTTCGGTTTCAACGGTCTGGGCCTGGGTGAAAAAAGGATACTTACCCCCGCCACATCGTATCGGAACAAGGTTTTCTTTCTGGCTTCGCGAAGAAGTAGAAGGCGTCGCCAACCACTCCCCATCCCACCATTAATTTTTAAGGAGGCTTACATGGCCAAATCAGGTACCCCTGCACAGCGTTTTAAGGAAATGCATGGAGAATTTCTCAAACTTTGGAGCGAAGGCCTACCGTCACTGGAAATTGCCATTCAACTCGGCCTCTCAGCTTCGCAGCTCGCGAAACACACTCTGCTGGCGTACGAAGAAGACGCTCCTCGCAAAGCTCCATCCTATACCTGCCTGCGCTGGAACGACTTGCCCGATGAGATGCGGAAGGTCATGTCCATTGATTCTGAACATGTTCCTACGCTCGTAAAATTTGAGAAGTTCGAGGATGGCGTCCTCGTGACGCCCCTTTTCTCGTAACCCCCAAAAAGCAGGGAAGTCTTTGAGAGGCTTCCCTGCCGTTGTGGAGTGTTTTCATGAACACCACGCCCATACTCTCGCCTTACTTCTACGAACAGCTTCCTGCACGCATTAAGACCCTCAATGATCTGGCCAATGAAAACCTCGTCTGGGGTACATTCTTACCTTCACTGAATGCCATTTCGTATCCTGCTACCCTGAGACGTATTGTTGGCGAGATTGCCTCTGCCAAAGCAATAGGCTTCGACCTTGCCCTCATTCCATATCTCGCGTCTTTGGCAATAGCCAATCGCGGGTATTATGCCGTGCGTACCCAAGACGGTAGTCTCCACCCTTTATCCTTTCTATTTGTCGTTGGTGCTGATGCTGCATCAGGGAAAAGTAGAGCTGCCGAAGAAGAACTGCATATTCTTGAAGAATGGCAGCTTATGAGAGAGGAAGAAATAAAAAAAGAAAACCAGGAAATTTTATTGTCAAACGAAATATTGGATGCGCAGGCGACAAGAGCTAAAAAAATTTACGCAAAGACTTTGGATGAAGAAGCTTTAGCTATTTTTTATGAGGCTCGCAGACGCATGCAGCCACGCAAAAATGCTCCAAAGATTCTCATGAATGACGTTACATCAGCAGCTTTATCCGTGGCGATAGCGAATCAGGGCTACATCTCTCGACTTGAGTCCGATGGCGTACTTTTCCCTAAAGATGCATATCGTCAAGTCACAAAATATTGGGCTGGGGAAAGTCATCGTCAAAGCCGAATTAGCCGAGACGATTCTTTTGCCAAATCTCCCATCATTGTTGATTTACTGATGACTCAAACAGCTTTTTTTCAAGAGTATGTTTGTAATGCTAACGCTATCAGCTCAGGCCTCATGTCACGTACACTGTGCTATCACTACAAAAACATATCCACTCCAACTGCAACATATGAAGTGGATGGTGCTACTCGTGATATGCTGGAAAGAAAGATTCTATCTTTGCTTGATATTTCTGACAAAAGAGGCGTGCATTCGGAAATACGACTGGATTATGAAGCTGAATATATTCTTGCACAAAATACAAAGTGTTGGAGTAGTGATGCGCAGGAGGGGGGATCGAAGAATAAGATCAAGGATTTTGCAAACCGAATGGGTCAACATGCTATCCGTCTTGCTGGACTTCTATGCCTTTCTGAGAATGAGGCTGGCGACCCTCTCAACATCGACAGGCGTATAATGGAATGTGCTATCAGCATGACCGAAGTGTTTGCCCAACATGCAATGAGAACCCGTATTGTCTCGTTTGAAGATATCAACCGAGCGTGTCTCAAGGCAGTTTTTGAATACATTTTAAAAGCCAACTACAATATATTTCAGGAGACATTTATAACTCACAAATTTCGTAATCGCTTTAGTGCAACGGAAGTAAAAATTGCGCTATATCTTCTTGAAACACTGCACTACGTAGAGCAAGTGAATGATTATTTTTCCAACCAACGTTCTAAGGGAAGACCTCTAGGACGAAAATTCAGGAATATGCTTTACGATCCTAACGGGACACCATTTATCTGAGTCTAGGTGCGCAAGGAAAAAATCCTTGCGTACCTTTTTGTTTTTAAGACCTGCTTCATGGGGAGACACCTCGTACTATTTTGTTTGCTGCCAAGCCACATTCGCACCTTCCAGTGGTAGCCTGGCGAACTTTCCGTACTGATCCCCTCCCCACACCGCCTATCCGCCTCACACGGTACTTCATCTCAAGAAAGGGAGAATAACGCATCTGAGGCCAGTCCAGAGCTCAGAACCTCCCTTCCTAGGCTCACAGGACGCCACTGCCGAAATGAGGCCCATCGATCCATATTCCCCCAATACATAGCCCAAGCGTCCACAGGCCACGGCAGCACCAGACGTCACGGATACATTGCACATCGAAACGCCCCGGCCCCTCTCACAGACGAAGCAAACGCTCTCTACACAGGTCACAACAAAACGCTCCTGAAGGCCATCAGAGAGGCCTAAAGCCATCCCACTCACTATCCATCCAACGCCTGTAAGAGCTCCAGCAGCGGCCTCAAATGCCTTATCCCTGCCATCATGCCTGACACCGCTCACCATGAAACCAACGCTCACAGCA
>CALUTB010000031.1 GCA_944323575.1 uncultured Mailhella sp.
TGCTGTGAGCGTTGGTTTCATGGTGAGCGGTGTCAGGCATGATGGCAGGGATAAGGCATTTGAGGCCGCTGCTGGAGTTCTTACAGGCGTTGGATGGATATGAGTGGGATGGCTTTAGGCCTCTCTGATGTCCTTCAGGAGCGTTTTGTTGTGACCTGTGTAGAGAGCGTTTGCTTCGTTTGTGAGAGGGGCCGGGGCGTCTCGATGTGCAATGTATCCGTGACGTCTGGTGCTGCCGTGGCCTGTGGATGCTTGGGCTATGTGTTGGGGGAATATGGATCGATGGGCCTCATTTCGGCAGTGGCGTCCTGTGAGCCTGGGAAGGGAGGTTCTGAGTTCTGGACTGGCCTCAGATGCGTTATTCTCCCGTCTTGCCGATGACGTGCGGGGTGAGGTGTCTGGGCAGTTTGAAGGCGTTTCATACGAGAGCATAGAGGTTTGGTCTCTGGCTGGCTGAGTGAGGAGATTCGTGAGATATGCCTTCTACGCTTTCTATGGAAGCTATGTAGAAGCCGTAGAAGTCGTAGAAAGGCACGCAGAGTAAAGATTGGGGAGCCGATTAGTACATCCTGCGTCGGCGACATCTCCCCTAATCAGTGGCTCATTTTTATACGGACGGCTAGGAGGGAGGACAGGCATCTAGACAAATTTTCAAGCTCAACCTTTATCATGGAACGACTAGTTGTCTGGTAGGATAAATTTGAAAATAAAAAGCCCCAGAGAACTTGTCGTGCTCTGGGGCTTATATTTATGTATAATGCCTATCTATGATTTATTTATAATACTTTGCCATTCTTTATCATTTGATAACTCGTAAAACATGTTGTGTAAAATGACGACAGTTGCTCTTCTCGGGCATCGAACAATTTCACAAAGATTGTTTTTTGTCAAAAACATAAGAGCATTTTCAATATCATTATTTTTAATATGTGTCATTCTATTTATATCAGAAACTGTCATAATGTATGATTCAGCTCCGTTAGATCTACGTAGTAAAGCTTTTACTATATTAACTGCATTTTCGTGGGATTGAAGTCCAGAGGTATCAAAAGCATAGTAAGCATGTTTGGATAATGTTTTCATCAGACTAATACCACAAAAGACATCATCGTAACTTAATGGTATTTCGTGCATTGCTTCTTTTGCATGAATAAAAGCGTGAATTGCTGCTGCATAGCGAATAGCCTGTCCATGGGATTTTCGAATGTATGATTCATAAGGAGAAAAACTATTTTCTCTTGCGATGGATAAATTATTATCCTCGTATTCTTTTATGAGGTTGTATGCGTCTTGATCTATTTGCAATTTAAACTTTGGAGCATTTATATCTTGGCTAAAGTATCGTTTAACTAGAGCTTGAATACGCGGTGCATATTCAAATGTAAGAAGTTCTTGCATTTGTCTCTGCATATTAACATTTGGCTCGAAATATTCCAAGGAAAAGAACGGAATACAACGCTGAGATAAACCTATATCTGAATATATTGAATTTCCGTAAAACATTGAAGCTATATGTGGCTGTATCATATGAAGCATGCTTATCCCAGGGCTATCAATAACATAGCTTCCAGCCGTCTTAGTTCTATCATCTATGTATTCACCATCATGAGCAGCAAGTAAGTATGAAGTAATTTTATCTAAAAATGATTTTTTAAAAAATGTATTTTCACTATTTACACTGGCTATATATCCACCATTATGAAACATATCAATTAATAAAGCTTTTGGTGTGGCTTCAGTAAGAAATAAAGTTGGAGCTGGTTGTGTTGAATGGATGTTTTTATCCGTCTGAAGATACATATCAAGAAGTTCTTTCTCTATGTTATTTAAAATTCCACCAATGATATTTTGATGCATGATTTCATCATAGTTTATGAATGATAAATATTTTTTTTGAATTTCTGTAGAGAAGTGACGTTGTATTCTTTTCATGTCTTTAAATACACGATCATCATGACCTTCAAGCAGCCACTCTTTACGTAGTTCACTTTGAAGTTCTATGAAGGGTAGCTTCAGTTGACGAAGGAATTCAGTTTTTCTTCCCCCTGATCTACGGATAATAACTCCATAGGACTCCATTGTTTCTGACCACGTATTATCAAGTTGAATGTGAACTCTACCGTGTACCGCTATAGTAAAAAAATGGAGAAGTGCAAAAAGTGCAGCCTCATCCTCCATGCCGAAGACTTGAGCTATAGAGTTTGCAAGAGTATATAGAAGAGGTGGAAAAGGGTTTTCTTCTTGTTCCACTCTGATTTGATTATTCGGTAAGAAAATATAAGGCTCTCTCTGATTTAACTCTATTTGTTTAGTGGTGATTATCTCTTTCCAGTAATTGTCATCTTGAATGTTACTATATTTTTTTTGTGCTTCGTTATGCTTGTTTATGATATTTATAATTTTTGTGCTTGAATCCATCATGGCAAGATTCTGTCTAAAATAAGGATCATTAAAATATACATTATTAAATGGATATTGATTATTAGGATTATTTATATTCTGCGGTAATTCATTTTGATTGTTTAAATTAAAATTGGTGAAATTGTTCATTGAATTGTTCATGCTTTACATCCCCTATATCAGAAGGAGGAGTTATCCTCCTTCTGATATATTTTTAGGTCAACATGGTAAAAGAAATTGCCTGATTATTGATCATTATTGATACTGGCCTGTTCTCCATTATGGCGTATGACTTTCAACTTCATACTGTCTTCATCTTCTTTAATGAGCTGGATAATGTCTTTATCAGAGATATTCAATTGATCTTTTATGGTAGAGATCATCTTCTTTGAAAATAAAAAGAAGTCTTCTTTCCTCCTTTCACTGATAAGCCCGTAAAATAGAGCTTCATCGAGTGCACTTTGAACTTGTTTCTCGGTGATGTTCAACGACTGCGCGATTTCAATAATCGATTTTCCCTCCTTGTAACGAGTTGCGCATTCACGAATACGAAGTAAACGCTCTGTTTTTTTGATAGCCATGTGGTTCCTCCTGGTCCCTATAAAAATGTCAAAGAGCCGTCCCTGAATGGGGCATCTCGAAAAGCGTACCTCGTTGGTCGCCGTTCGATAAAAAGGAGTATGCCCTAAGGAGAGGATGCCAAAAAAGTGCAAAGAAAAAAGAGTTTGAATATTTTTATATAATAATTTTAATATGTTATTAAAAAAATCAAGCAAGAAAATTATCTTCCAAAGGATGCAATTTTAGTGCATCCTTCTAGGGAAGAATCAAGGAGAGGAAAGGAAGATGGTAGAGAGGATTTCAGGGTATCGGGCTCGTGATGAGTATGGCCTGACAGTTATGGACTTGGCTGAGGCTTGTCGTGCCGGACTGTTAAAAGCATTTTCGCCGTTCGAGGAGAAACAAATTTATTCAGCGGAGTCATGTACGGTAAAATACCGTTATCCGGTAACACGCTTTGCGGTAACCCCTCCGCCAGCCTTTATGGTGGAAGATATTTTATTTAATAAAAAGACATTAGATAATTTTTATATCAATTTTGACAATAAATTTCGCAATCAAGATATAAATCATATTAATAGGAAAGTTATTAAAATAGGAGGCGATACATTTTACTTGTATAAGTTAAAAGATTTGAAAGACGGATTAAATAATGAAACTAAATGTGTAGAAACAAATGAAGACAAGAAAGATTTAAGAAAATATATAAATAACTTTAAGTTTCCTATAATGCAAAATTTTCTCGAATTAAAAGAAAATATAAATTTAAATATTGAAAATAAGCATGAGTTTTGTATAGATATTATTTATAGATGTGTTGTTCAGCCAAGGCTTATTTATAATATAAATGACATGTTTCTTCATGTGAAATGCTGTATTGAGTATAATAATAGACCATATGACAATAATTTTAAAATTAACGGAGCTCGTATAATACCAATAATGGATAAATCAATTGTAGAAAAACATGAGAAGGCATATATTAATAATTATGATATTTTGTTTTATTTGTGGTTTAATACGTATCGATATTTTTATAATGATATAGAACTTGAGTATGATGATTATTTTATTTTTAACTATGAAATGTATATATTACATAGAATGATTTATGATCATGAAGAAAAAATAAGAGGAAATTTTCAGAAGAGTATTTTATCATTTTTATTTAATAAAAATGAAATAGAAAGTCTTGCATATATTAAAACCAGAGACACAGATAATCTTATTCAAGAAAATCCTAAAGAATATATTATTAAAATATATTCTATATTATTAAATAAATTAAAAGAAGACCAGAAAAAAAATACTTTAGATATTACACGAATAGATATGTATATTAAAAAATTACAAGGAAAAACCAATAAAGAAATAATAGATGATTATAATCAGACTTATAAAAAAGAGAAAGATGAAAGTTGTGTATCAAAATACATTGGTAAAGACTTTAAAAAAATAGCAAATAAGTACAAACTTCCATATATTGACTGGAAAAATATTATTAAAGTAAAAACATCAACTATACAACCTTATACTAATGAAGAACTAACAAAGGATATAGAAGAACAACTTAGAAGAATGCAGTAATTTTTGATGACATATCACAACCATTCATGCCACCGAAGCTTCATGATGACCTCTTCCAGCAGAACACTCATAGGCCATTCTCCGGCATACACTTCAGTGACGCCCATATCCGTGATTTCATGGCCAACTACCGTCTGCACCATGTTCAAGGGCACACGGGCTTCCTTGAGCAGATATTCCACGACGGTATGTCTGAAGCTGTGGAAAGTCTTTGAGCTGGTTTCGCCTTCCTGTCCTCCGACGCCTACAGCGCGACGATAACGGGTGAACCAGTGGATAATCCCCGCGCTGAACTGTACGGAGCTGAGATTCACGTTATGGAGGCGTTCCTGCATATCGGGGAAGAGCAGAGTAGAGGACCACTTGTTTTGGGGGATTTCGACGCGTCTGTTTTCCACGAACTTTTTGAGTCCTGCTTCCTCCCATAACCAGCGATGAATGGGTACGGTTCTGATGCCTGCCAGTGTTTTGACGTGCTTGCTGAACAGGGCAGAGCCTCCATTTTCATTGATGGAGAAGCAGGTCACGCCGTCGATGTCCTTGATGTCGGAAATATGCAGCTGGCAGATTTCCTCGACTCTCATACCGGTATAAAGCGCAATCCTCGGAGCCCAGAACTTGGTTGGCTTTCCTTCCGTAGCCTTCAGATAACCGGCTCTGTCACTAAAGAGCGCGTGCAGTTCGTCATGAGAGAAGCCGGTCCTTTTGGTTCCTTTGCGGCGGATATCCTTGTTGGTCATGGCGGGAGGAAAACCGGAGTTCAGATATCTGGCCTGAATTTTGCCCTGATATTCCAGTTCGCACCAGTTGATGAAGCTTCGGACGTTGATCTGTCTCACCTGCATGGTCTTGAGGCTCAGCAGACGATCCACCTTGCCTTCTCTTCCCAAGTCCGCCAGTTTCAGCCATGACAGTCCTTTATATTCGCTTTTGCCGTGTACTCTAAAGGGGAGATTTTTCAGCGTGTCATGGTAGCGCCGGATATGCTCGCGGGTAAGGTTCAGCAGGGAGATGTCCTTTCCATGCTCCAGTTCTTTGATGATGCCCGCAAACTGTCTGATCTGGGGCGGGATATCCTTGATACTTCCTTTCGACCAGGTAAGGGATTTGGCAGAGATATAGGCTTCCGCCGCTTCTGAGACGGTGGGAAGTCTTTTGACGCGCCTGTGACTGCTGGAAGCGTTTTTTCGTGATTCCGAACTCGCAGGCTCGGAGGTTGCTCTGAACGACTTCTGAGCGGCCTCTGAGCGCGTGGTGGAAGTCAGCACGGGGCTGACTTCCACTCGCAATACAGGAGTACTGGAGTTTCCTTCCAGCTGAGTTTTCTTTACAGGCGCGTTTTTCTTTTCTCCAGCCTCCCATCCCGCCCCGGCTTCCTTCATGAACTTAGGCAGAGACAGAGTAAGAGCAGCAGGGGAAAGGTCTTCTTCACAGGCCGCAGTGAACCAGAACGTATCCAGCTTTCTCACGAATCCACTTAAAAATTCAGCATGTTGCATAGAAGTACCGTGCACAGGCTGTATCCTTCCCGACTGAATCTCCTCCACCAGGGCAAAAAATGTCTGGGCAACAACAGAGAGCCGGACTGCCTTGGAGCGGGCAGTTCGGCTTTTCATACCATCCAGAGAGCGGCGGATTTCAGTTTTTCCTAAAAGAGAACGTAAGTGATTCGGCACAGTTATTCGAAAATACCTGATACCGCGATGATGAGAAAGGTAGGTCTTGTACTTCGAAAGGTACCGGGAGTGAGAAGCTGTTCCGGGGATATTCAGCGGCTCTAAGTCGTTCATAGCTCGTACCTGAAACGTATCCAGAAGGTGTATCCAGTACGAACGAGCCGCGATTAAAAGAAAAACCCGCTGTAAAAACAGCGGGTTATAAATATCTGGCGGAGAGGAAGAGATTTGAACTCTTGGTACCTTTCGGGTACACACGATTTCCAATCGTGCTCCTTAAGCCGGGCTCGGAAACCTCTCCGCGACAGGTGTGTTTCTAGTATAGAAGCCTATGGACGTCAAGCAAAAAATGACGGTTTTGACACTTTTTTTGTTCAGACTATTTTTTTCCGAAGAATGTTGCCGAACTCAGAGCAGGAAACAGTCTGTGCTCCGTCCATTTCTGCGGCCAGATCCTGAGTAACGGTCTTATCGGCAATAGCTCCAACGATAGCGGAACGAACTTTTTCTGCTGCTGCGGTAAATCCCATATGTTCCAGCATGAGCGCGCCGGACAGAAGCAAACTCCCGGGGTTGGCGATGTCTTTCCCTGCAGCAGTGGGAGCTGTACCGTGGGTGGCTTCGAAAAGAGCCAGAGTATCGGACATATTTACTCCGGGAGCCATTCCGAGGCCGCCTACCTGTGCGGCAAGAGCGTCGGAGATATAGTCCCCATTCAGATTCGGCAGGGCAAGGACGCTGTACTGGGACGGGTGAAGCAGCGCTTCCTGGAACATGGCGTCAGCAATACGATCCTTAATGATGATTTTGCCTTTGCTGTTTTCGGGAGTTGCTTCCTTTTCAGGAATGGTGATGTCTCCGAATTCCTCACGTGCGACTTCATAGCCCCATGCACGGAATCCCCCCTCGGTGAACTTCATGATGTTTCCCTTGTGAACAAGAGTAACACTGGGAAGGGTATGATCCGCCGCGTACTGGATGGCTCTGCGGACGAGTCGTTTGGAACAGAAGGCGGACATGGGTTTTACTCCGATGGCGGAACCTTCCCGGATTTTAGCGCCGAATTCGGCACGGAGAATATTCCCCAGCTTTTCAGCTTCGGCCGATTCGGCCTGATACTCGATGCCTGCATATACGTCTTCAGTGTTTTCACGGAAGATGACCATGTTGACAAGCTCGGGATGCTTGACAGGGGAACTGATTCCTTCGAACCAGCGGACAGGTCGGATGCATGCGTAAAGATCAAAGGTCTGCCGCATGGCCACATTGAGACTGCGTATGCCGCCGCCGACGGGCGTACCGAGAGGGCCTTTGATGGCGATGGAAGCTTTTGCAAGTGTGTCGAGAGTTTCCTGAGGCAGGGGAGAACCCGTAAGACGCGTGGCCTTTTCGCCGGCCAGAAGTTCCACCCAGTCTATTACGTGCTCTCCTCTGGTGGCAGCACTCAGCGCTGCGTCCAGAACCGGCCGGGTAACCTTCCATATCTCAGGACCGATGCCGTCACCTTCAATCCAATAAACAGTGTGTTTCATGGTTGCCTTCCTGCAGGGGCAGTTGTTCTGCCTTTATGCGGTGTTTTCTGAGAAAATAGCGTTCTGCCATTTTTCTATGGTGTGCCGGCATGGCGAGTTCCTCTGTCTTGTTCCATGGAACGAAGCGGTGAATATTGTCGCCGAGCCTGGCGGAAATTTCTTTCATGCTGAGGTGTGGAACTGTGTCGATGCGGAAAAAACGTGCCGTAAGTTTGTGATTTGTATAACTGTGCTGCACACATCCAAGCGGAGCAATGATCTCCGTCGGAAGCCCCAGATTTTTCATGGTCTGAATCAGAGCATCTTCCGGTGTTTCGTTTTTGATGAGGACTCCCGGAAATTCCCACATGTTTCCCCATAATCCTGAGGGAGCGCGTTGGAACAGAAGAACGTTCCTTTCGCAGATGAGGATTCCATGAACGGAACTGACGGGAACAATGGAGGTTTTTGCTGCAGAGACGGGCCTCTCTCTTTCAAGGCCGAGCTTGCGGGCGACGCACCAAACGGAGAGGGGACACAGAGAACATTGAGGCGTTTTTCCGCATATGAGCGCTCCCAGTTCCATGAGCGCCTGATTGTAGGCACGGGCCCGTCCGTCGGGAAGCAGACGCCGAGCCTCTTTTCGTATGAACGAGGCGGCGGGATTTTTTTTGACGGGGGAGTCCACGTTGAGAAGTCGGGAGAACACGCGCTCGACGTTTGCATCGACGGAGACGATGTTCCGTTCATAGGCAATGCCGAGAATGGCCGCCACGGTATATTCTCCGATGCCTGGGAGGGCCGACAGGGCTTCCACGGAATCCGGGACGGTGCCGTCGTATTGTTCAAGCATGATGTTGGCTGCCTGATGCAGGAATCGTGCCCGTCGATAATATCCGAGTCCTTCCCAGTAGCGCAGGATTTCCTCTTCCGGGGCCTCAGCGACGGAACGGACATCGGGGAATCGAGTCATCCACCGGAGAAAATAGGAGACGCCTCGCTCCATCTGTGTCTGCTGAAGCATGACTTCGGAGATCCAGATTTCATAAGGAGTATACCGTTGCCTCCATGGCAGCGGACGCTTATGGATTTCAAACCATCTGAGCAGGGCTTCTGCAACCTGCACGACGTCGTTTTGGGAAAAGGAGTGAAACATTGGGACAGTATATACGGCAATGATATGGCTTACAAGAAGTGTTCTGCCGGAAAATGAAGAAAATCTCATGACGAATCCGCGGTCCCCGTAAGAAGCTCAGAGAAAAGGAAGAAATTGTTTTCGCGTTCCGAAAATGCTGCAGCAAATTTTTATGCTGCTGAAGGTTGCCGAAGTAGACGGCATGAATGGAAGGAAGAAGATTGCTTTTTATGATGGGCTGCTTCATAATGATCTCATGTATCCGGCTTTTCTGGTGATGCAGGAACGGAAAAGCCGCCAAACGAGAGGATATGTCATGAACTTTGTTTTTATTTCTCCGCAGTTTCCTCAGTCCTACTGGAATTTCTGCGATCGCCTGAAGGCTCGAGGTGTCAATGTCCTCGGCATCGGGGATACGCCCTATGATGAACTGTCTGGAGAACTTCGAGCCAGTCTTACCGAGTATTATCGGGTCGATTCTCTGGAAGACTACGATCAGGTGTATCGCGGCATGGCATTTCTCACCTTCAAGCATGGCCGTATTGACTGGGTGGAGAGTAATAACGAATACTGGCTCAGTCAGGATGCCAGACTACGCGATGACTTTAATATAAAGACGGGCATGAGCACGGCAGAGGTAGCCAATGTACGCCGCAAGTCCGCCATGAAGAAATTTTATCAGACAGCCGGAGTTCCTGCGGCCCGATGGCATCTCATTGATGATCTGGAAAGCGGCAAGGCTTTTGCCCGGGAGGTCGGATATCCTGTTTTCGTCAAGCCTGACGGAGGGATGGGGGCCTCTGGAAGCTATAAGATTTCCGATGATAAAGAGATGGAACGTTTCTATGCAGGCAGGGAGAACGTTCCCTATATCATGGAGGAATATCTCTGCGGAGATATCTGGTCCTATGACGGCATTTCCGATTCTGGAGCCAATGTCATCTTTGAGACCTGTACCTCGTGGCCTCCTTCCATTGCCGATATCGTGAACAGCAAGGATCATCTTGCCTACTATACATCCAGCAATCTGCCCGATGACCTCAAGATTGCCGGACGCAATACCATCAAGGCATTTCATGTCCGCAGTCGTTTTTTCCACCTGGAATTTTTCCGTCTGAGGGAAGACAAGCCCGGATTGGCCAGAAAGGGAGAGCTGGTGGCTCTGGAGGTGAATATGCGTCCCGCCGGGGGGTGGACTCCGGATATGTTCAATTATGCCAACAGCGTGGACGTGTATTCCATATGGGCGGACATGGTGACGCATGACAAGACGTTCGTTGACCTCGATCGTCAGAAGTTTTTTGCAGTTTATGCGGGCAGACGCAATGGAAAGGCCTATGTTCATACGCCTGAAGAAATACGTTCGCGCTATGCGGGACGCATAGTCATGGATCTGGATATTCCGGAGGCCATTTCCGGAGCCATGGGGAATCATCAGTGGACGGCCATTCTCGATACAGCCGAACAGAAGGATGAATTCATTCATTTTGTGCAGGAGACCTGCTGATGGACTATCAGCGTTACAGTCAGTACAGCACGATCCTTGATCGAGAGATGCCCTTTCTGGTTTTCGGTCATGCGGGCCGGCCGGTGATGGTGTTTCCGACACAGAACGGGCGCTGCACCGATTTCAATGAATTCGGGATGTCGGATACTGTGGCCGAACAGATACGGACCGGACGCCTTCAGCTTTTCTGTGTTGATTCCATTGATGCGCAGACATGGTCGGACAAGGAAGGAAACAAGGGTTACAGAGCATGGCTTCAGGAGCAGTGGTTCCGGTACTGTACGGAAGAGTTCACACCGCTCATGCTGCAGATGAACGGGACACGGCTGGCTCCGTTGACAGCCGGATGCAGCATGGGGGCCACGCATGCGCTCAATACTTTTTTGAGACGACCGGATTTGTTTGACGGTGTCATTGCTCTGAGCGGGGCGTACGATGCCCGTTACTTCTTCGGCGACTATACGGATGCCAATCTCTACAACAATTCTATTGTTGACTATATGAGAGGCTTGCCTTCAGATCATCCCTATATTCCCATGTTCAACACACGGAGCATCGTTGTATGCACGGGACAGGGCGCATGGGAAGAGGAAATGATTCGGACCACTGGAATGTTGAAGAAGATATTTGAGGAGAAGGGCATACGAGCCTGGTTTGATTTCTGGGGGTACGACGTCAGTCACGACTGGTCATGGTGGCGCCGTCAGTTTCCTTATTTCATCAGTGGGATTTTGTAGATTATTCTGCTGATGCGACGGAAGCGGATCTGTTCCGGAGACAGTTGCAGAAGGTCGGACGCCCAGCGTGTCCGACCTTCTGTCATAAAACGCAATGATCCTTCCCGACAGGAAGATCATCAAAGAGAAAGGCTTTCAAAAGAGTTTTGAGACGGTGTCGATGCTTCTGTCCGGATGCAGGAGAAGCCGTCGGCATCAGAGTTTCCAAGTGGTTATGGGATACGAAACGTCTCGTCTTCAGCGCCGGAAAAGAAAATGTGCCGCTCTGCTCACTATCCCGCTTGTTTTGTTTCTTTTTTTTGCCCGGAGAAATTCGCTGACGGCAAGACGTTCTTCCGGAGACGATGACGGTTGCTGAACCATCCTGTTGAAATCTTTTTCCTTCATTGTATTCAGTGCATGGAGCAAAGTATTCCGATGCATGAACAGCAGCGCGGCATTCGGTCTCTGAGGCGTTACGATCCTGGGAATGCCGTAACGGATAAATTCCTCAATAAGTGCCACGGCCCCGTGCTCTTTTACAAAGTCCAGTTCTTCCGCATATAGAGGAATGACTTCATGGAAAGAGACGGATGCGTTGTTGGTCAGGCGGCATAGACCGTCCCGTTCGTTCATGCCTGTAAGAAGAGCAGCACAGAGTCTGGTATTGCCGGCAAAAGGAGTACCGTTTCGAAAGCTGAAGGTGTGTCCGCTGGAGTTGTACTCCTGCCCTGAATCCGGAAGAGAAGCGATGTTCAGCAGCAGACGGGACGGCCAGGAACATTCTTCCTCATCGGACTGAATGTTCCAGTCGGAGGGCAGACGGATCAGATATTCCGCCCGAGAGGGGAGTTCGCTGCCGTCGGGAACATTCATGGGGCATGCTCCTGCGCCGAGCGTGATAATCATGGTCTCTTCCCCGGTGGCAGAGGCTTCAGGGAGGGAAAAGAGTCTGGCCATATGCCTGCGGCTTGGGGGCGTGACGAGCAGAAGATCAAGAGGTCTTCCGGACGGGAGCTGAGTATGTCCGATGCCGGTAATGACGCCGAAGTGTTTGCGGATGTGGGCAATAAGAAGATCTCTGTCGGCCTCGGCGTAGGGGAAGGATGGCACTGTCGAGGGATTGGCGTTGCTGCACATAGGAAGCTCCCGGCATGGATTCTGTCGCAGCACGGCGGGGTGAGAGACGAATGAACAATGGAGACGGAATGATTCGTTCTGTCAGTTGGCTGCGGTTATTGTGGAAGATCAGCTCCGTTCTGTGAACGGATGATCTTTTTCTGGATAGCGAAAAGACGGAAAAAAAGATACCCCGCACGAGGCAGGGTATCTTTTTCAATCAGAGAAAACATAACTTCTGTTTCCGGATGTTGTTCCCGGACAAAGCCGTCGGAAGTGAGGGATTGTTCCGGCGGCCGGGAAGCAGACTCCGACAAATTAGAAGTAACGCTTCAGAAGGCCGGCGAAACCGGCACCATGGCGGGCTTCATCCTTGGCCATTTCATGCACGGTATCGTGGATGGCGTCATACCCCTTGGCCTTGGCCTTACGGGCGGTCTCCATCTTACCGGCGCAGGCACCGGCTTCGGCTTCGGCACGCATCTTCACATTGGTCTTGGTGCAGGGCACGAGCACTTCACCGAGAAGTTCAGCGAACTTGGCGGCATGTTCGGCTTCTTCAAAGGCATAACGCTTGAAGGCGTCGGCGATTTCGGGATAGCCTTCACGATCGGCCTGACGGCTCATGGCAAGGTACATGCCCACTTCCGTGCATTCGCCGGTGAAGTTGGCACGCAGTTCTTCCATGATGTCGGCATCTTCAACCTTGCCGTCACCGACATGATGTTCGGTCACGAAACCTGCGTTGCCTTCTTCTTCACGAAACTTGGAGCCGGGCGCACCGCACTGGGGGCACACGAAATCTTCGGGAAGGCTTTCAGCTTCAACAGTATAACCGCAGATGGGGCAGACAAACTTTTTCATGGAATTATTCTCCTGATGTTGCGCCGAAGGAATAAAGTTCTTTCGGCCGGTTCCCGCAAGGAAGGTCGTAGGAGCCTCTTTGTCGGGACGTATGTAAAGATGGGGCGGAAAGGAAGGCTTTCCGCCCGGTATTGTATTGCGTCGGTTTACTTGGAAAGCTCGGTCAGTTCGTCGAAGCGTTCCTGGTACTGCTTGGCCATGGTGGCGCGCATTTCCCTGGCGAGTTCGGGCTTTGCCTTTTCAAGCTGGGCATAGCGGTTTTCACCGAGCAGGAATTCATCCAGCGTGCCGTCAGGAGCCTTCTTGTAGTCAAGGATGAAGGGATTCTTGCCTTCTTCCTTGAGTTCAGGGTTGTAGCGGTACAACGGCCAGTAACCGGTCTGCACGGCAAGCTTGGCTTCTTCGAGGCTGCGGCCCATGCCCTTGCGGATGCCCTGGTTGATGCAGGGAGCGTAGGCGATGATGAGCGAAGGACCATGATAGGCTTCAGCTTCCTTGAAGGCCTTGAGCACCTGGTTCATGTCTGCGCCCATGCTCACGCTGGCGACATACACATAGCCATAGGTCATGGCCATGCGGCCGAGTTCCTTTTTGCGGACGGGCTTGCCGCCGGCAGCGAACTTGGCGATGGAGCCGAGCGGGGTAGCCTTGGAAGCCTGACCGCCGGTATTGGAGTACACTTCGGTGTCGATGACGAGAATGTTGATGTCGGCACCGGAAGCGATGACGTGATCAAGGCCGCCGTAACCGATGTCATAGCCCCAACCGTCGCCGCCGAAGACCCAGAAGGACTTCTTGGTAAAGAGATCCTGCATGGTCCAGAGCTTTTCAAGAACGGGATTGCCGTCGACGTCGGTGAGTTCGTCGAGTACGGCTTCGCCGTACTCACGGGAAAGCTTGGCGTCATCCATGTTGTCGAGCCAGTTCTGCAGAGCGGCCTTCAGTTCTTCGCTGATGCCGGGCACTTCGAGAGCTTCACGGCAGACGAGGGCAAGGCCGTCGCGGCGCTGCTTGTAGGCGTCGTGCATGCCGAGTCCGTATTCGGCGGCATCTTCAAAGAGGGAGTTGCCCCATGCGGGACCGAAGCCGTCCTTGTTCTGGCAGTAAGGCGTGGTGGGAGAAGAACCGCCCCAGATGGAGGTGCAGCCCGTGGCGTTGGCGATGACCATGCGTTCGCCGAACAGCTGGGTGAGCAGCTTGACATAGGGGGTTTCGCCGCAGCCGGCGCAGGCACCGGAGAATTCCAGCAGAGGCTGGCAGAGCTGGGAACCCTTGAGGGTGCCGCGGTCGACCAGGTCGTCCTTGATGGAGATGTTTTCTTCGGCGAACTTGAGGTTGGCCACCTGAGCGTCGAGCTGGGTTTCCAGAGGCTTCATGACCAGAGCCTTTTCCTTGGCAGGGCAGACATTGGCGCAGGAACCGCAACCGAGGCAGTCCTGAGCGTAGACCTGAATGCGGAACTTGAGGCCCTTGAGTTCCTTGCCCAGAGCGTCGATGGTGACGAAGCTTTCAGGCGCGCCTTCCAGTTCGTCCTCGGTGGCGAGCACGGGACGGATGGCGGCATGGGGGCAGGCCATGGAGCAGCGGGTGCACTGAATGCACTTGGTGGAATCCCATTCGGGAACGGCAACGGCTACGCCGCGCTTTTCACAGGCAGTGGTGCCGAGGGGCACGATGCCGGTAGGATCAAAGGCGGACACGGGCAGGGTGTCGCCCTTCTGAGCGAGGATGGGACGAACGACGTTGGCGATGTAGGGATCGTTGTCGTTGTAGATGGAGGGCGTATCCACGGCATCGGCCCAGGATTCGGGGTACTTGATCTCGGTAAGAGCTTCAAGAGCCTTGTCCACGGCGGCGATGTTCATGTTGACGACCTTGTCGCCCTTCTTGCCGTAGGTCTTCTTGATGGCGGCCTTGATATAGTTGATGGCTTCTTCAATGGGCAGCACGTTGGCAAGCTTGAAGAAGGCGGTCTGGGTAACCATGTTGATGCGGTTGCCGAGGCCCACTTCGGCGGCCACCTTGACGGCGTCCACGTTGTAGAACTTGAGGTGCTTGCGGGCGATGGTGCGCTTCATCTGACCGGGAAGTTCACGTTCCATGTCTTCCACGGTGGTCCAGCTGGAGTTCAGCAGGAAGGTGCCGCCTTCCTTGATGCCTTCAAGCACATCGTACATGTGCACGTAGGAATCCTTGTGGCAGGCGATGAAGTCGGCGCGGTTCACCAGATAGGAGGACTTCAGATAGGACTTGCCGAAACGCAGGTGCGACACGGTGAAGCCGCCGGACTTCTTGGAGTCGTAGGCGAAATAGCCCTGAGCGTACATGTCGGTGTTGTCGCCGATGATCTTGATGGCGTCCTTGTTGGCGCCGACGGTGCCGTCGGAGCCGAGGCCGAAGAACTTGCACTGCACGGTACCGGCGGGCACGGTGTCGATGTCGGCGCCGACTTCGAGGGACAGGCCGGTCACGTCGTCATTGATGCCCACGGTGAAGTGGTTCTTGGGAGAGGCGACCAGCATGTTGTCGAACACGGCCTTGGCCATGGCAGGCGTGAATTCCTTGGAACCGAGACCGTAGCGGCCGGCGAGGATCTTGGGGAACACGCGGATCTGGTCGCCGTGTTCCACAAAGGCGGTGCACACGTCTTCGTACAGAGGTTCGCCGAGGGAGCCGGGTTCCTTGGTGCGGTCGAGCACGGTCACGGTCTGCACGGTGGCAGGCATGACGTTCAGCATGTGCTGGGCGCTGAAGGGACGGAACAGACGGACCTTGACGATACCGACGCGCTCGCCGCGGGCGTTCAGGTAGTCGACGACTTCTTCCATGACGTCGCAGGAGGAGCCCATGGCCACGACAACGCGATCGGCTTCGGGATCTCCATAATAGTCGAAGGGCTTGTAGTTGCGGCCGGTGATGGAGGCCACACGCTTCATGGCATCGACCACGATGGCGGGCACTTCATTGTAGTAGGGGTTGCATGCTTCGCGGTTCTGGAAGTAGATGTCGGGATTCTGAGCGGTGCCGCGCTGATGGGGATGTTCGGGATTCATGGCGTTGTCGCGGAAATCCTGAACCTTGTCCCAGTTCACGACCTTGCGGATATCCTCATAGTCGATGACTTCAATCTTGCGGATTTCGTGAGAGGTGCGGAAGCCGTCGAAGAAATGGCAGAAGGGAACGCTGGAGTCGATGGCGGCAAGATGAGCCACCAGAGCGAGATCCATGGATTCCTGGGGGTTGTTGGAGCAGAGGAAGGCAAAGCCGGTCTGACGGGCGGCCATCACGTCCTGATGATCGCCGAAGATGGACAGGGCATGGGAGGCGAGAGCACGAGCTGAAACATGGAAGACGCCGGGCAGAAGTTCGCCTGCGATCTTGTACATGTTGGGGATCATGAGCAAGAGGCCCTGAGAGGCAGTGAACGTGGTGGTCAGAGCGCCGGACACCAGAGAACCGTGCACGGCACCGGCAGCGCCGGCTTCGGACTGCATTTCACGGATGGCAACCGTCTGGCCCATCAGGTTCTTCTGACCTTTGGCAGACCATTCGTCGGCCAGTTCGCCCATGACGGACGAGGGCGTGATGGGGTAGATGGCGGCAACGTCGCTCAGGGCGTAGGCAACGTGCGCGGCGGCGGTATTGCCGTCCATAGTCTTCATGTGTTTGGCCATAAGGTCCTCCTCATAATAAGGATGCCCGCCATGCGGCGGAAAAATGCCCGCGTGAAATGCGGAAATGTTATCCCGGAATCAGGCGACCGCAACAGGTTCCGGGCGGCGCTACTGCCTCCCTGCGGACGCACGGGAGATAAGGTAATACTGTTTGAGTAAACAATCAACCATTTTCCCTTTGCCAAGATATCAAAAAACGCACTTTCCGTAAAGAAGGCAGAGGGGTGGAATATGCGAAGATGAAAATTATCATTTACCGGCGTCGCTGAAACGGAGAGGATGAAACGGACGGCCTGCCGGAAGGCGGGAAATCTCTGCGGGATGTTCCCGCATAAGGGGGAATTAATGAAATACAGTGATTCCGTTGACCGGCTCAACCGGATTCTGGGGCGGGCGCATCGCATCATTCAGGGGGAACTGCTGCGGCAGGGAATAGATGATCTTGTGCCCTCGCACGGCGCCGTGCTGGAATATCTGAGTCAGTCCGGCATACCGCAGCCGGTGACGGAACTTGTGGTGGCGCTGAAGAGACCGAAATCGTCGATCACCAAGGCGACGGACTGTCTCGAGCATTGCGGATACGTGTTCAAAAAGCCCAATCCGGGCGACGGGCGCAGCTATCTTGTAGGTCTCACTCCGGCCGGGAACGAGGCGTTGGAACGTTTTCGATCGGCCTATGCCGTGCTGGAGAAAAAACTTTTTGCTTCCGTTTCCGAGCAGAGACGGGCGGAGTGCATGCAGACGCTGGAGGAAATGGAGGCAAGTCTGGAACGCTCTCTGTAGGGATTCCGAAGGTCCCGGCATCTGCGATTCCGTCTGACAGAACAACCTTCCGCTCATCCCGACGGAAAACGGCGGAAGGTTGTTCTGAAAGTACATACTGAACGTTTGCAGGTGGCCGGACGCCATCCGTCCGGAGAAACATACTCCGGAGAAGCTCTTCCGGCACGTCGTTCCGTTCAGCCGTTCCGCTCTGCAAGCCCCATGAGGGCATAGGTCAGACTGGCTGCGGTGAAGTCTGAACGGATATGTCCTTCCCTGGGAGCCAGTTCCACGACGTCGAAGCCGATCAGCGTACGACCCTTCATAGCTCTGGCCGCGAGATCGATGGCCAGGTACCAGTCGAGACCTCCGGGAACGGGCGTGCCGGTTTCGGGCATGATGGAAGGATCGAGCCCGTCCACGTCGAAGGTGATGAAGACGTTTTGAGGGAACGTTTCGGGAATGAGATTTTCAGGAATGCCGTGTCTGCACAGGTAGGGGGCATCCCAGCTGATGACGCCATACTTTTTTCTGGCTTCCAGCTCTTCCCGGCAGAAAATGCGGTTGCCGAGCTGCACGAGGGGCAGATCAAGGTCCTTGACGGCGCGACGCATGACACAGGCATGACTCCATATGCTGCCTTCGTAGCTGTCGCGCAGGTCGGCGTGAGCGTCGAACTGGATGACGCCGAAACGGCCGAAACGTTCCTTGAAGGCGGCCATTTCTCCGTAGGTGAGGGAATGTTCGCCGCCAAGCACCACGGGCATGGCATCGGCATCGAGCGCGGTGAGTACGGCATGCTTCACTTTTTCCATGACTTCTTCCGGTGATCCGGAGCAGTCCACGGGCGACTGCGTGAAGATGCCTCCTTCTCCGGGGAAGCTCGTTCCGTCGAACAGTTCGAGCTGATCGGATGCCTCGAGGATGGCTTCCGGACCGCGGGCCGTTCCGCCGGCGTAGCTGACGGTGGCCTCATAGGGCACGGGAATGACGTGAAAACGCACCTGATCGCAGGGACGGGGGGGGACTTCCGAGGATAGGAAACGGTTCTTGTGTTCGGCGGGCATGAGCATTTCTCTGTCGTCTGTGGTTGCAGCCGCGGCGGGAGCATCATTCCCGTCGCGCCGTAGGGTTGTACGAGGACTGTCCGCATCGTTGCAGACGATCCTCATTTTTCGTGGGATCATCCGGCGGCAGGGGCTGCCGGGGTTTGTTCTTCTGCGAGACTCTTTCGGAAGATGCGGCGCATATGCCGGCTGACCCATTTGCCGAAGTTGTCGAGATACACATAGTAGACCGGCGTAATGTACAGCGTGACGAGCTGAGAGAATATGAGGCCGCCGGACACGCATATGCCGATGGGCTGACGGGCTTCGGCACCGGTAGCGCCGATACCGAAGGCTAGGGGCAGGGCCCCCATGACGGCGGCAAGCGTCGTCATGAGAATGGGACGGAAGCGGATGAGGCAGCCCTGTATGATGGCGTCCTCGGTTTCAAGGCTTCCGCTGCGTTCGGCTTCAAGGGCGAAGTCCAGCACCATGATGGCGTTTTTCTTCACGATGCCGATGAGCATGATGATGCCCACGAAGGCCGTCATGTTCAGTTCGGAATCGAACAGCCAGAGACTGAACAGTGCACCGAAGCCTGCGGACGGCAGACCTGAAAGAATGGTGATGGGGTGGATGAAGCTTTCGTAGAGAATGCCGAGCACGATGTAGATGAGCAGCAGCGCCACGATGATGATGAGCACCATGTCGCGCACGGATTCCTGGAAATCCTGAGCTGTTCCGGTAAGACTGCCGGACACGGAGTCCGGCAGCAGATCTCTCGCCGCACTTTCCACGTCGGCCATGGCTTCGCCCATGGCGTAGCCGCTGGCCACATTGAAGGAGATGCTCACTGCGGGGAACTGTCCCCTGTGGTTCACGGAAAGCGGACCGGCTTCGAACCGTTTGGTGACGAGGGTGTCGAGGGGGACGAGCTTGTCCTTGCCGGAGCGCAGGTAGATGGCATCGAGAATGCTGGCGCTGTCCTGCAGTTCGCGCGCCACTTCCATTTTGACGGAGTAGTCGCTGACATCCGTATAAATGGTGGAGATCTCGCGTGTGCCGAAGGCCGAATAGAGAGCGTTTTCGATCTGCGAGAGCGTGATGCCGAGCATGGTGGCCTTGTCACGGTCCACGATGAGCCGGATGGCGGGATTCATGAGCTGAAGGTCGGACCCGATGTCGCGGACGCTTTTCACATGATGCAGGGCCTCCTCCACCTCACGGGCAGCGGCGTAAAGTTCCTCGGTATTGCTGCCGACGAGCGTATAGTTGTATATGCCGGTGCTGCTGCCTCCGGCGCCATGCATATTGGCGTTCCGTATCGAGACCATGAGGGTGGGGTTGTTGTCGAGAGTCCTGCGCAGTCTGTTGATGACGGTGTTGATGTTGCCGCGTTCGTCGATGGGCTTGAGCCTGACCATGATGTTGGCGGTATTGGTTTCGCTCCTGGTGCCTCCGCCTATGGTGGTGGTGAAGCTGCGCACGGCGGGATCTGCCTCGAGGATGGGGTGCAGTTCCTGAACAGCCTTGCTCAGAGCTTCGAAGGAAATGGATTCCTCAGCCTTGGCGAAGATGCGGACGCGTCCGCCGTCTATGGCCGGGAAGTACCCGGTGGGAACCAGCGTTGAAAGCCACCATGTGGCTGCTATGAGCATGAGAGACGCCACAAAGGTCAGGAATTTATGACGCATGACGCAGTGAAGACTGCGCGAATACAGGGAGATAAGGGCCAGAAAACCGTGTTCCATGGCGGCCTTGATTCCCGAGTGCTTCTGATGGACCGACTGATCCGTCAGAAAGAGCGCGCTCATCATGGGGGTGAGGCTGATGGAGATGAAAAAGGAAATGGATATGGCGATGATGATGACGGCTGCAAATTCAAAGAACATGCGGCCGGCCGTTCCCGGCAGGAAGAGCAGCGGAATGAAGACCGTACCGAGGGATATGGTCATGGAAAGAATGGTGAAGCCGATTTCTCCGGCGCCGTCCATGGCGGCATCGAAGGGGGATTTGCCCATTTCCCTGTGCCTGATGATGTTCTCCAGCATGACGATGGCGTCGTCGACGACGAAACCCACCACCAGAATGAGTGCCATGAGCGACATGTTGTCCAGACTGAACCCTGCAAAGAGCATGAGGGGGAACGTGGCAACCACGGAAAGCGGCAGTGCGAGGCTGGGAATGATGGTGGCCATGCCGTCGCGCAGGAAAAGGTAAATGACGAGGACCACGAGAAGAATGGTCAGAATCAGCGTGAATTCCACTTCCTGCACGGATTCCTTGATGGGGATGGACGTATCTTCCACGACGTCCATGGAGATGGAGGGAGGCAGCGTCTGCTCGATCTGGGAGAGCATTTCGAGGATGTCGCTGACGATCTGGACGGTATTGCCGCCGGGCTGTCGCGTCACCTGTACGATGACGCCGGGATCGCCGGTGATGAAGCTCGCCTGATTGGTTTCCTCCACGCCTTCCACCACGTCGGCCACGTCGCTGAGGCGTACGGGCGCGCCGTTGCGCCATGCGATGACAATCTTGGCGAAGTCTTCGGCGCTGACGAGAGAACCGTTGTCCTTGATATTGCGTATACGATCGGTTCCCTGGAGTCTGCCGGTGGGAAGCGTGACGTTGGCGGCGTCGATGCCGTTGCGGATGTCTTCCGCGCTTATGTCGCGGGCCTTCATGAGTTCGGGACGCAGATTGACGCGTACGGCGTAGCGTTTTGCGCCTCGCACGTCGGATTTCGAGACGCCCTTCACCATGGACAGACGCTGGGAGACATAGTTTTCGGCATAGTCCGTCAGCTGCTGTCTTGTCAGAGTGTTGGAGGTAAGGGCAATCTGGATGACGGGCAGGGAGTCTGGATCCAGCTTCATGAAGCGTGGCATCTGCGTCATGGTGTCCGGCATGCGGGAGTATGCTATGGATATGGCGGACTGCACGTCGAGGGCTGCACCGTCGATGTCGCGGTCAAGCTCGAATTCCACCCGTACCACCGTGCTTCCGAGCTTGTTGGTGGAGGTCATGCTCTTGACGCTGGAAATGGTGGAGAGCTGTTTTTCCAGAGGCTTGGCCACGGATGTGGCCATGGTTTCCGGGGACGCGCCGCTCAGCGATGCGGAAACAATGATGACGGGATAGTCGATGTTGGGATTTTCACTCAGCGGGAGACGAAGATAGCTCATCCATCCGAAGACCAGGATGCCCATCATGAGCAGAGTGGTGGCGACGGGGCGCTTGATGAATGTCGTTGAGATGTTCATTGACGGCCGTCCTCATCGGCTTTCTTGTCCTGAATGCGTACGGGCATGCCGTCGGTCAGCCTCACGTGCCCTTCGAGCACCACGCGTTCTCCGGACTTCAGGCCGGAGGAGATGACGGTGATCCCCTCGTTTTCTATGTCCGTGGTCACGAGTCGGACCCGTGCCGTATTGTCGTCTCCGACGACGTAGACGAAAGGTCCGTCCGGTCCGAGCATGACGGCTCGGCTCGGCACGGTGACGGCATTCTTCCGTGTGTCGAGCTGCAGGTGGACGCGAAGAAATTCTCCGGGCCACAGTTCGATCTTGTCGTTGGAGAAGCGAGCCTTCAGGGGTACCGTGCCGGTATCGGCATCCACGTTGCCCACAAAGATGACGTTGCCGGAGAGAGAATGTCCTTCCTTGGAGCTGGCGGACACTCCGAGACCTTCGGCCGCGACGTTCCGGCGGATCAGAGGCAGATGCTTTTCCGGAACGCTGAAGGTGATGTCCGCAGGCTGAAAGGCATCGAGGACGACGAGAAGATCCTGAGCCGTGAGCACGTTGCCCGCATCCACCTGAATGTCTCCCAGACGACCGTTCATGGGCGCACGGACCTCGCAGTAGGAAAGATCGAGTTCCGCCTTTTCCAGAGCGGCCGTATCCGTTCTTACGTCGGCCTGGGCGCTGACCATGGTTACCCGGCTGGTTTCCGCTTCCGAGGCGCTGGTGAAGCCCTTCTGGGTCATCTTTTGTGCTCTGGAGTAGTCATCGCGGGCTTTTGTCAGTTTTGCCTTGTCGCTTTCCAGTTTTGCCTGCGCCTGATGGAGGGCTATCTCATACGGTTCCTTTTCAATGACGAAGAGCAGCTGATCCTTTTTGACGTTTTCGCCGTCCCTGACCAATACTTCCTGCAGTTCGCCGGTCGTTCGCGACACGATGTTCACCGAGGCCGAAGGCTCCACCGTACCCACAGCTTCCAGCATATAGGGAACATCTCTGGTTTCGGAAACGGTAAGCGTCACCAGAGCTGTGCGGACGGACCGGGGGGCTGCGGCCTCCTCGGATTCACCGGAACAGCCGGAAAGCAGAACGGCGCAGGCAAGGCACAGGAAAAGACGGGCGGACATGGGCACTCCTGAGGGCTTTTATGGAAGATGATTTTATCCTCTATAGTCTATAAGAAGATATTTTTTTTCCTGTCAATAAAGGGGAGGAGAAGAGTTTTGTTTCAAAAGGTTGCAGTCTTGCGTTGCGCAACGCGGAATGTCAGGCATTGTCGTCGTTCTGGCTTGTCACGAGGTGTCCCATCTGGCGGCATATGCCCATGAAGATGTCCATTTCATGACGTCGCAGATCGGCCCTGTCGAAGAAGCGGGCCAGGGGCAGGAAGAAATGCTCGGGATTGTCTCTGGGAATGGTGCCGATGTCCATAAGCGTGTCCCGGAGAGCATGGAAGAAGAAGTCCCGTTCTTCAGCCGTGACGCGGCGGGAAAGATTCGGATGACTGTCAATTCTTGCGGCATCGGGAAGGGCCAGATAACATTCGTAGATCATGAGCAGAACGGCTTGCGCAAGATTCAGGGAGGAGGCATCCGGCGCCGTGGGAATGGTGACGAGGCGACCGCAGTTTTCCAGATCTTCATTACTGAGTCCGCGGTCTTCGGGGCCGAACATGATGGCGACCTCTTCGCCTTGGGTGAGCCGTTCCGCGATTTCCGCTGCGGCCTGACGCGGCATGATGAGCTGCTGTCTGGCTCCGCCCGTTCGTGCCGTCGTTCCTACGACCAGTGTGCATGGGGCCACGGCTTCCTGTACGGACGAAGTGACGGTGACGGTATCAAGCAGGGGGCGTCCCTGACTTGTGGCCGTGGGCAGAGCCTTTTCGTAGTTCCACCGTCTCGGTTCGGCAAGGTACAGAGGGGCGTGACCGAAATTGGCCGAGGCACGGGCTGCCATGCCGATGTTTTCCGGAAAGTTGGTGCGTACCAGTACAAGTCTCAGATGCCGCATCATGGCGGCTATGTCGGAAGGATTTTTCATATCAGTACCGGGAGCGACTATGCTCCTCAATGTTGTCAGAGAGCATCAGGCCAGACATGGGAAGCTGTAAGGGCCAGCATGGCCATGCCGAGGCCGAATTTGACGACCATGCCGAGAAAGCGGCCGACGAAGGCGCCCTGCGCGGCCCGAAAGGCCACCGCCGAAGGCTGGCGGCGAATGAGAACTTCAGCCAGAAAACACCCCGCCCATGCGCCGAACAGTGCGCCGAATACCGCGCCGACGCCGAACATGAAGGGAGCGCCGAAAACGGCGCCGACGATGGCGCCGATAATGCCCGCCCATGTGGAGACCCTGGAGGATCCGTATTTTCTGGCTCCCCAGATCTGTGCGCCGAATTCCACCAGTTCACCGGCGACGGCGAGACCGATGAACAGAACGAAGAACAAAGGACCGAGACTGTTGCCGGGCACGAGCAGCGTCCAGGCCACGACAAGGGCGACCATGGCCCAGTTGCCGGGCAGCGTGACGAGATTGAGCAGCACGCAGATGCCGAGGGCCACAAGGAAGACGACGGTGAGGAAGATGCTCATGCCGTTGGTCCGAGGCTGAGGCCGTAGAGGAGACCGAGGCAGCGGTCGAAGGCGTCGTCTCCGAAAGGGGAAACCAGACGACCGCATCCTTCCAGACGGAAGCGTTCCGGCCCAAGAATCCACGTGGGGCGGAAGCCTTCGGCTTCTGCAGGCAGTTCTCCGCAGATGCAGCCGTGACCTCCGGCCGCGCGGACCTGCTCGTCGGGCAGCCAGTTCAGGCGCAGATCCTTCAGATCAGCCAGAAGAAGATCACGGGAAATGCCGCTGTGCTGCTCGTACAGACCCAGAATTTTTTCCTGATAGATCATGAATGCCTGTATGTGGCGCGCTCCTGCCCACATAACGGTAACGCCTTCGTTCCAGGATCGGGCGCGCAGCGATTCGAGACTCAGGGCGGCCAGAACCGCGGCCATGCCGCCGTCCGTTCCGAGCACGTTGCCGAATATGCGGCGCGTTTCGTTCAGCAGCGCTGAGCATTCCCATGCTCCGGCGTCGCGGAAAAGGCACTGAGCCGCATTGCCGCCCGTGCGTTTTATCCAGTTCTTCCAGCGCCGGATGCGGGCCTCGCGGCGCAGCGCACGATCTTCGGAAAGGGGGAAGGGCGCGTTCATGGAGCACACCAGTGTGCATTCAGGTTCGGGAAGCCCGTGGCTGTCAAGGAAGGCACGGGCCTGAACGGCGGGGGCATCCCCATTCAGTCGTGTTCGGGGCCAGAGGGAGGGAGCGCGGTCGGGCATGGCAAGGAGAGCGGCCGTGAACCGGCTGCCTTCGTCCAGAAGCAGTGTCGGACACGCGGGAAGAATACCTGACGTCATGACGGAGTCCAGCATATTTTTTCATCCTTTCGGAAAGAAAGGGCGGGGAGAGCATGCTCCCCGCATGTATGTCGGAGCATGGATTACAACAGAGAGCCGTTCCAGTTGAACTCGCTGGTGCGACGCAGCGGCGGCATATTCGGGGGCAGATTTTCTTCCAGTCTGGCAAAAAAGGCGTAGCCTGCGGCTTCCAGTTCCTGTCGGTGCGCGGAAAGATCCATGGGCCATGCCGGATAGATCCACAGGTTATGCCCGTAGTTGCGTGCCCAGAAGGCTTCTCCCTTGGGACTGAAGAAGGCTTCGTTGGCCTTGACCTGATTCATGCCGTGACGCGATATGCCCACCGGCCAGTATCCGGACAGCACCATGCCCAGAGGCAGGCAGCACTGTCGTGGCAGAGAGAGATAGTCCTCGCCGGACAGCTCCGGGCTGACGAAGGCCGCTTCGAAACCGAGTCCGGCAAGAAGAGCCACGGCCGCGGGGTTGGATATGTTGCAGAACGGACCGGCCGTCACATGGGGACGCCGTCGTTCATCCTCCATGGGGAACAGACTTATCTGCCATGGGGAATTGCAGACGAAATGCGTGGAACCTCCGCGCAGCGCCTCCATGACGAGTCTCTGCCAGAGCGATTCCTCATCCGGCCATATGACCGGCGGCAGCCACCAGGAAACGCGGGGCATGACCGTACGGGAGACGGCGCGCAGGGCATTGGCCGACATCCACAGAGCTGTCATGACGGAGCGGGAACCGCGGGTTTCCCGGCCCTGAGGCAGGCTGGAGCGGACAAGATAGTCCTGCTGACGGCGGGCACGCACGGGACGGGGAAGATGGGGCGTCCATTCCACGAGCGGACTTTCCACCTTGCGGCATTTTTCCAGCTTACTTTCCCAGTCCTGCAGAATGTGGACGAGTTCCGGCTCCCTGCGGTCAATGAGAAAAACCGGCACTCCGGCCTTCGGCATCTTGTGTCTGGCCAGACGCAGCGTGCATGTGCCTGCCTTCGGGGTGCGCCTCGTCACCGGAACGGTATCGTGCCATGGCTCATCCTCATACCCAACGCGCAGAAGATCCTTGGGAAGCAGTTCGATTCTCGGTTTGATGAAGGGCCATGAAGGGGCGCCGTCCTTCTTCTCGAACTGTATCTTGCCGACGAGCATACCGGAACTTGTCGGTTCGTCCGGCGTGGAAACCTGAGAGTCCTTCTGCGGAAGGAAGCGTGCGCGGGTGACGGGACGGCCCAGAGCCATTTCCAGAAGGGCTTCCGCGTCCTTCTTCGCATGGGGCCAGTCGGGAGTTCCTAGGGTGTCGAGCAGCATACGGTAGGCCGCCACCACATGATAGACGTAATGAGGGCCTTTCTTGCGTCCTTCTATCTTGAGGCTGCGGACATGGGGAATTTCAGCCAGAGTCTTGACAAGAACGTCGAGAGAAAGATCCTGACAGGAAAAGAAACGTCCTTCGCGTGCCTTCTGCCTGTAGATTCTCCGGCATGGCTGCACGCAGCGACCGCGCAGACCGCTCTTTCCGCCGAGATAGCTCGACCAGTAGCAGCGTCCGGACACGCACCAGCACAGCGCACCGTGAACGAACATTTCAAAATCCATGCCGTCGGGCGCTTTCTCGTCCATCTGACGGAGTTCGTCGATGGACAGCTCACGCGGAAGCACCACACGCTGCACGCCGAGTTTGCGTACCGTTTCAAGATCGCGGGAAAAGGAGATGTTCGAGAGCGTGGAAAGATGGATTTCCCCCTCGAAACCGGCCTGACGGGCGATGTCGATAAGCCCTATGTCCTGAATGATGAGTCCATGAGGCTGAGCGTCGCGCTGGAGACGCTTGATGAGACGTCCCGCAGCGGGAATGTCCCCGGCCTTGATGAGTGAGTTGAAGGCCACATAGATTCTGCGACCGTTCTGATTGGCCAGGTCCACCATGCGGGCCAGTTCGGTGGTACTGAAATTTTCCGCGCCGGCACGGGCGGAAAAGTTCTTCAGGCCGAGGTACGTGGCGTCCGCACCGGCGGCCATGCCTGCGAGAAAGCAGGACATGTCGCCGGCGGGAGCCAGAAGTTCAGGCAGAGTGTTGGCTATCATGCTATCCTATGCCGATGGCTGACCTCCCGTGCATTTCTGCCTGGCCACGGCCATCATGAGTTTTATCCGGTTGATCTGGTTCACTTCGCTGGCGCCGGGATCATAGTCCACGGCGGCGATGTTGGCTTCAGGAAAGCGGCGTTTAAGTTCCTTGATGACTCCCTTGCCCGTGCTGTGGTTGGGAAGGCATCCGAAGGGCTGC